>JAFGIS010000353.1 GCA_016929495.1 Polyangiaceae bacterium
GATAGGTGTGGGCGCCGAAGTAGTCGCGCTGGGCCTGCATCAAGTTGGCCGGGAGCACGGCCGTGCGATAGCCATCGTAGTACCCGAGCGCGCTCATGAAAGCCGGCACGGCGATGCCGTTCTCGGCCGCGACCGCGACCACCTTGCGCCAGTCCTCCTGGTAGCAGCTCGTGATTTCGGCGAAGTAGGGGTCCATGAGCAGGTTCGCGAGCGCACGGTTGCGGCCGTAGGCCTCCTTGATTCTGCCGAGGAACTGGGCACGGATGATGCAACCGGCGCGCCAGAGCGACGAGATAGTCCCGAGGTCCAGATCCCAGTGCTGCTCCTGGTCGGCCGCGCGCAGCAGCTGGAAGCCCTGCGCGTACGAGCAGATCTTCGAGGCGAACAGGGCCTTGCGGATCCTCTCGATGAAGGCCGACGTCTCGCCGCTGTACGCCGGTTTCGGTCCACCGAGCACGCTCGAGGCGACGACGCGTTCCTGCTTGATCGCGCTCAGGGTGCGGGCAAAGACAGCGTCAGCAATGGTCGGCGCGGGCACACCCAGGTCGAGCGAAACCTGGCTGGTCCACTTGCCCGTGCCCTTTTGCTCGGCGGTGTCCAGGATGATGTCCACCATGGGCTTGTCGGTCTCCGGGTCCTTTCTGGCCAGGATCTCGGCGGTGATGGCCACCAGATAGCTCGAGAGCTCGCCCCGGTTCCAGTCGGCGAACGTGCGGCCGATCTCCTCCGCGGGCAGGCCGAGCAGGCGCGCCATCAGGAAGTAGGCGTCGCAGATCATCTGCATGTCTCCGTACTCGATACCGTTGTGGACCATCTTGACGAAGTGGCCCGAGCCGCCGCCGCCGACCCACTCGCAGCAGGGTGCGCCGTCTTCGGCCTTGGCGGCGATGGCCCGCAGGACGGGCCTGACCAACGGCCACGCGTCGGGATTGCCGCCGGGCATGATCGCCGGACCACGCAGCGCGCCCTCCTCTCCGCCGCTCACGCCGGTGCCGACGTAGAGGATCCCGGTGCCTTCGAGCTCGTCGATTCGCCGGGCGGTGTCGGCGAAGTACGAGTTGCCACCGTCGATCAGCACATCGCCGGGCTGAAGGTGCGGGCCCAGGCTGGCAATGACCGCGTCGACCGCCTTGCCCGCGGGAACCATCATCAAGACACGGCGCGGTACTTCCAGGGCGGCCACGAAGCCCTCGAAGGTGCGCGCGGTCACGGCGCGTTTGCCCTGGGTGCGATCCGCGAAGCTCGACACCCTCTTGCCGTCGAGATCGAAGCCGGCCACGGAGAAGCCGCGGCTCTCGATGTTGAGCGCCAGGTTCTCGCCCATCACGCCCAGACCGACGATGCCGAAACTCTGCTTCGCCATGATGCTCGCACCTCCTACACGCCGCCATACGCGGAGAATCCACCGTCAATGGGCACCACGATGCCGGTGACGAACTCCGACGCCGGCGACAGGAGCCACAGCGCCGCGCCCACGAGGTCCTCGGGCTTGCCGAACCTGGCCATCGGCGTGTGCTCGATGATCTTGTTGCCCCGGGCCGTCAGTGCCGCAGTTTCCTTGTCGGTGAGCAGGAAGCGGTTCTGCTCGGTGAGGAAGAAGCCGGGCGCGATGGCGTTGACGCGCAGATTCGGCGAGTACTCTTGCGCCAAATGCACGGCCAACCACTGCGTGAAGTTGCTGACCGCCGCCTTGGCAGCCGAGTAGGCCACAATGCGGGTCAGCGGCCGGAAGGCGCTCATCGACGAGATATTGAGGATGACGCCCTGCTTCTGCTTGGCCATGACACGACCGAAGACCTGGCTCGGCAGGATGGTCCCCTGCAGGTTGAGGCTTTGCACGTAGTGCAGGACGTCGGCCGGAATATCGAAGAAGCCCCGGTCGGCGCTGGTGGTCGCCTCGGGGTGGTTGCCGCCCGCGCCGTTGATGAGCCCGTCGATCCTGCCGTGGTCCGCCAGGATCGTCTGCGCCGCCGTTTCGATCGCCGCCGTATCGAGCACGTCGACGAACAGCGCCCGGTGGCGACCTTTGCTGCCGCTCAAGGTGGCGAGCGCATTTTCGGCCAGTCCCACGTCGCGATCGAGGATGACCACGTTGGCGTCGCAGCCGGCGAGTGCCCGGCAAAGCTCGCCGCACAGAACGCCCCCACCCCCGGTGACGGCGACCGTCTTTCCACCGAAATCGTAGGCGCGTAGCATGCTGGGAACCATCGTGACTCCTGATCTACCCGTGCCGGGTGGCTGTCTCCGCGTTGTCGCCTCAGGGAACGGTCCCGAGAAACAGGGGTTGCATGTGGCGCTGGTAGATGTTGTCGAAAACATGCGCCTCTATGCGGGATCGATTGGCCTGGAGCAAGGCCAGATACTGGGGCAGTCTCTCGGCGGCGAGCCGGAAGCTGATGTGTACCATCTGGCGGAAGTGGCTGTTGAAACGCGGGCAGGTCGGGTCGTGCGCGAGCGCGTCCACGTAGTCCTTCGCTGCCCATCCGTCCACTGCGGCCGGTGTGGGTAGCGCCTGTCGGTTGATGGCGATGACCGTCAGATAGGGCTTGCCGAGCTCGTCGTACCGTCCGTACGCTTCGCGATAGAGTGCCTTGGCGAAGGCCAGGCCATCGCCACCGGCCGCTGCGAGCCCGATGACTTCCTCGAGCCAGGTCGTGCCGGCGGTCTTGAGGTGAAGGCCCGCGCCGACCTGCTTCATCGCCCGGTGCATGATAGGGTAGAGCGAGAACTTGTCGCTGCCCGAGTGGACGCTCAGCTTGAGCCCTTCGGGCAGCCCGAAGCTCTTCTGGGCGAACGCCAGCACCGCGAGGTCGTCAGCGAATTGCTGGGCGAAGCGTGCGAAGTCACCCACATAGTCGATCCCCTTCAGGAACTCGCCGGTGAACTTGGGTGCGACGGTGGCCACCGGAACAGCATCGCGAGCCAGAGCGGCGAGGATGAAGAACAGCTCGGCCGGCGTCTGCGGCGTACTGGCCTCATCGAACGACACCTCGGTGACGAAGCTGCTTTCGCCTTTCATGCCGGAGATGTGACGATAGACGCGCCCGGCCTCCTCGACCGCGAACAGGTACTTGGCCGCAATCTCCTGTAGCGCTGCGCTCGTGACCGCGAGCGGTTCGGCGATGCCGGGGATCCGCAATGCACCAACGAACCTCTGCATGTCGGCGGTGTACCCCGCGATGGCTTCGTCGGAAGCGGCCTGGCCGATGGCGTCCGCCACGTCGATGGTGAAGAAGTCGCTGGAGGCCAGGAACGGGTCGACGCTACCAAGACCGATGTGGTCGGCATCGACGAAGTAGTCGTCCTCCCACCCGCAGCGTTCGACGGCCGTGTCGGCCTCGGTGCGCACGTCCTCGGGACGGGTGCCGATGAGGGAGTGTTCCCGGTTCGACTTGTTCCAAACGGGCGTGATGTTCACCCCGCGCTCCCGTGCGGCCAGGAATGCGCGGAGCTGCGCCACCCCTTCCATGCCGAAGCGGTCACCAACCCCCATCGAGAACTTGGAGAGACTGCGCATTCCGAAATGCTCCGTGTTTCGCACCCGAGGCCGCAGCGTGGACCACCAAAGCGCGGTTTTGCAATACCCCACTGCGAACGCTTCCTGTTACCATTCAGAGCGCCATGAAGCCGTTTCTCGACGAGGACTTCCTGCTCGACAGCCCGACAGCGGCGCGTCTGTTCCATGACTATGCCGCCGACCAGCCCATCATCGACTACCATTGCCATCTTCCCCCCGACCAGGTAGCCAACAATCACCACTTCGCCACGCTCACCGAAATTTGGCTGAACGGCGATCACTACAAGTGGCGGGCGATGCGCTCGAACGGCGTGTCCGAGCGTTTCTGCACCGGCGACGCGTCCGACTGGGAGAAGTTCGAGGCGTGGGCCAAGACCGTGCCGTACACGCTCCGCAATCCGCTCTACCACTGGACCCACATGGAGCTGAACCGACCCTTCGGCGTGAAGGGGACGCTGCTCAATGCTGCCACCGCACGCTCGATCTACGATCACTGCAACGCCAAGCTCCCCGAGGACGATTTTGCGACCCAGGGTCTGCTCAGACAATTTCGGGTGCTGGTGGTTTGTACCACCGATGATCCCGTCGATACGCTGGAAGCGCACCAGCGACACGCCCGAACGTCTGGCGCGACTACCCGGCTTCTTCCCGCGTGGCGGCCGGACCGGGTCATGGCCGTGTCGGACTTGCAGGGCTGGAACGCGTGGGTGGACGGGCTTGGTGCAGCGGCGGACGTAGCCATCGATTCGTTTGCGATGCTGCTCGACGCGTTGAAGCGCCGGCACGATTTCTTCCACCAGGTCGGCTGCCGCATCAGCGACCACGGTATCGAGCAGGTCTGGGTGGAGCCCTACACGGACAAGGAGGTCGAAGCCATCTTCTGCAAGGCGCGCGCTCGGCAGCCGCTGTCCCCCGTCGAGCAAGACCAGTTCCGTTCGGCCATGCTGTACGAGCTCGCGCTCATGGACCACGCGCGTGGTTGGACCCAACAGCTCCATCTGGGCGCCATGCGCAACAACAACACGCGCATGATGCATAGCCTGGGGCCGGACACGGGTTTCGACTCGATCGGCGACACTCCGCAGGCCTCTGCTCTGGCGCGCTTTCTCGACCGGCTGGATTCGTCCAACCAGCTGTGTAGGACCATCCTGTACAATCTCAATCCGGCCGACAACGAGGTCATGGCGACCATGCTCGGCAATTTCCAAGACGGCAGCTGCCCGGGCAAGATCCAGCTCGGCGCCGCTTGGTGGTTCCTGGACCAGAAGGACGGCATGGAGCGCCAGCTGGGCGCGCTCTCCGCGCTCGGCCTGCTCTCGCGCTTCGTCGGCATGCTGACCGACTCGCGCAGCTTCCTGTCCTATTCGCGCCACGAGTACTTCCGGCGGCTGCTATGCAACCTGCTCGGCAACGACGTGGAGCAGGGGCTGCTCCCGCACGACATGGGGCTATTGGGCAACATGGTACAGGACATTTGCTTCCGTAACGCGCGGGCCTACTTCGGCTTCCCTGAGTAGTTGGTCTGCGGAGCGGAACATTCGAGATCGGCGGGCGTCGGCGCGGTCGGCAACCTCGCTGCAGCAGGGTTACCCACCCGTGAAGTCACAGCAGTACACCGTCGCCGCGTAGCCTTCGGCGCTCAGACCAGGGGAACCGGGATCGCATTCCATCGGAGGGAAGTCGTCGGAGGGGGTATCGGGTCCGTAGCAGGCGATGCCAAACCGTCCGGGCGCGCATCCCGCGGCCATATCCTCCACGCAGCTGCCGCCCACGGGGATGGGCGCTGGAACGTAGCAGCAGAAGTTGTTGTACTCGACGTTGTCGGCCGGTGTCGGTATCGGGCAAACCATGTAGTAGAAGTCGGCCTTGCTCTTGTTCGAGCCGAGTTCCTCCTCGGTCGGCCGGCTCTCCATGGGACACGTCCACCCGATCAAGCCGTTCAGGCAGCCGATCGCAGAGGTTTGCGTGCAGCCCTGCTTGACCTTGGTCTCGGGAGAAGAGCAGCAATACGTGAGCAGGTCCCCTTCGAACACACCCTGATGGCAGCTCAAGAGCGCGTTGAGCATCTCGGGTCGGCTCGAGCCACGGCACTGGTAGCCGAATTCGGGTTCTGGACAGGGCGCCACCGGGTTGTACGCGCACTCCACGTCCGTCGGTGTGCAGCAGTAGCCCTGGTTCCCGCTGCCATCCGCTACCGCGCCACGATGGCTGCACACCAGACCTCGCGGGACGCCTTCGATCATGGCCGGGTCCTGGTCCGGGCGGTCCAAGCCCGGGCACGCATAGCCGACCAGGTCCCAACCCTGCGCCGCGGTACCTCCGTCCACCGCGACGCTGCAGTCGAGCGCGGAGCTGGCGACGCAGCCGGTGCTACTGGAGGAGTCCTGCGACACGCAGGCCGCCTGCGCCGCCAGCGCGACCAGCGCTAGCGCCGCGACAACCGCGAGATGCCGGCGCGAGCGCTTCACCATAGCCATCCTTCGGGCCTCTCCGGTACCGGCAAGGGCGCGAACCTGCACTCGTGCGGCGTGCTGCCCGGCACGATGCCGTTGGTCACCGTGACGCCGCGGCCCGCGGGCATGAAGTTCACGTTCCCGGGTCCGAGGCGGATGTCGGCGAACTCCGTCACGACGGCCTGGGGACCGATGTTGTCGATGATCACGTTGTCGAGCGTGATCGGACCAGCGGCGTGGGCCGCATCGAGCCCGCGGATGCCCACGGTGGCTTGCTGCTTGCCGAGGCAGGTGGTGTGGCGGATATTGCTGAAGCGGATGTCCTGGAACACGGGTTTCTTGTCCCCGGAGAACATCGGGTTGTACCCCGGTGTGACGATGATCGCGTTGGTCACGTCGCGCATGCAGATGTCGTGGTAGTGGACGTTCTTGACGAGCCCGCCGCGGCTGATGTCGGACTTGATGCGGATCCCGTTCTCGCCGCCGCTGACGTCGCCTTCACCCTCATCGGACGTGGCCCCGGTCCAGCGGGAGTCGGCGTCGATCGTCAGGTCATAGACCTCGATGTTTTCGACGCCGCCGTAGGTCTCGCTGCCGATCGACATGCCGTGACCGGTGCCGAAGTGATTGTGCGCGATGATCAGGTCGGAGACGTGGTTGCCTCCCTTGATCGCGATCTGGTCGTCTCCCGTGCTCAGCGTGCTGCAGGCAATGACCCCGCAGCTCGCGCGACCATTCGCCCCCGGATCGATCGCGTCCGAGTTGCGCGAGAAGAAGGGCGTCATCAACAGGCCCTGGCTGTTGTACCAGCGCGACGGCGTCAGCACCGTAACGCCCCAGACAACGAACCCGTCGCCGATACGATGGCACACGTCGTCCGCTGGGCGTGAGGCGAGCTTCAGGTGGAACTTCGGGGAATTCTGCAGTGTCGTCCGGTACATCACGAAACCCGTCGTGTTGCCGTCGAGCTGGATGAGGGTCGGATTTCCGATGCTGCCGTCCACGGAGCGCAGCGCACCCGACAGCTGCCACCACGAGTAGTCACGACCGACGAGCGGCTCGCCGCCCTGCCCGTCGATCACGCCTTCGCCGATAATGCCCGGGCTCGTCCCGGTCACGTTGATGAACGGGATGCAGGCGCCAGAGTCGTTTACACCCACTCGGCCGCAGTTGCCGGTATCCTGGTAGTGGTCCGGATCGCGTGATGCATACAAGGTGACGCCCGCATCCACCCAGAGGATAGCGCTGTCGATTCTGAATGAGCTCGCGATGAACACGTTGTTGGGTCCGTCGCTGATCAGCTTGACCGTCCGGCTCGCGCTTTTTGCACAGTCGTTGAGGGCCGTCTGGATACGCACGGTGTCGAGCCGGCTTTCGTCGGGCGTGGCCTTGTCGGAGACCACCGTCTGGCAGACCTCGATAGGGTAGGTGGGTTCAGGCGGCAGCTTGCCGAGCTGAACATCCTCGTAGCCGCAGGAGTCCGGCCCGCCGCCGAACTTGAAAGCGGCGTCTTCGGTGGTGCCGCACACGTACGTGTAGGCCGCGATGTCGGTGCTCTCGGTGCAAGCGGCGAGGGCGCCCAGCGAGAGCGCCACGGCCACACCAGCAAGCCCCCCCTTCTTGCGTCGCAGGCGCAGGTCGGATGATGCGATCGTCTTCGGCTTTCGGACCATGGATGCGTCGGGGGGACTACCCTGTGTGTGATGCTGTCGAACCCATCGTCTCAGCAGCCGTTGCCGGCGGGACAAGGCCAGGCATTCGTGCTGCCGCACGCCCACTTGCCGCCGTCGTCCGCTCCGGCGATGCAGACGCAGTAGCCCTCCTTCGAGCTCCCTTTCGAGTCGAGATAGCCCGTCGCGAAGCCGCAGATCTCGCAGGGCGTGGTTTGCGCGCACCCCGTGCCGAGCGCCCCTGTTTCGCAAAGCGTCAGGTCACAGGGCTCGTTGTGCTGCGGAGCCGTGTCTGGGCACGTCGTCGCGTCAGCCAGCGGGTCCGGCAGGGCGAAGCAGGCGTAGTTGCCTTCGGACGGGAAGGTGCAGTCGCCCTCGGCGTAGCTGGTACCGTTGCACTCCTCTGTCTTGTAGCCGACGTTGGCAGGACCACAGGTCTTGTCGCAGAGTTGCTGATCGTCCGCGGTACACGCAACGCCCTTGCCGATCGACTCACCCGCAAGGGTTGTCCCGCACAGGCCGTCCGGGAACGTGAACGAGCCGCCCCCTCCGGTGGCCTCCGTGGTTCCGCCACTGCCGATGTCTCCGCCGCTGCCCGTGTCCCCGCCTGTCTCCGTCGGGGTTCCGCCACTGCCCGTGTCCCCGCCGGTTTCCGTCGAGGTTCCACCCGTGGGCGCGGCCGTGGTTCCACCCGTGGGCGCGGCCGTGGTCCCGCCCGTGGGCGCGGCCGTGGTCCCGCCCGTGGGCGCGGCCGTGGTCCCGCCCGTGGGCGCGGCCGTGGTCCCGCCCGTGGCTTCCCCTCCGGAGCCGGCGCCTCCAGTCGCCGAACTGGTCCCTCCGGTATTGGTCACGGATGCCTGGTTGTCGTCCGAGGACGAGCATCCCAGGCCGGCGAGCAAGCCGGCGGTCAGAATCGGCAGAACATGAATGGATGTTCGAATCGTGCGGTTCATGTGCTGAGCTCCTCGCGCTCTTCCCCTGAGAAGTTCGTGGCAATCCCAAACCCAGGTCCTGGTCGCACCAGGACCTGTCGAGGGGTCTCCGGTCTTAATGCTTCAGCCCCTCACATCGATCACACTGTGGTTCCAGGCGGAGTCAATCGAGTGGGTATCTGACCGAACGGCCGTGTTGTGCGGCTAGAAGACGTAGATTGCCTGACCCATGCCGCGCAGGTTTCGTGGCTTCTGGCGATCGATGTATTCGACGGTCGTGTACTGGAACGATCCACCGAACCTGACGGCCGGCGTGGCGTCCCAGAACAGGTTCGCGTCGGCGTAGTGCGAGCGCTCGGCGACGCGCGTCAACAGCTCGATTTCCGCCCCGCCTCGAGGAAATAGGGCCGGAATGTTCTTCGAATACGCTTGAGTGTAGTTGAGCGAAACGAACACTCTGCCGGTCGGCGGCACGTAGTACTGCAGGCCAACCCGGAAGGCCTGCCAGTCGATGGTGTGGAGCACTCCGACCGTGTCGAAGGTCACGAGACCGTCGTCGATATCGGGGCTGTAGATCGGCGGTGGATTGGCCAGCGCCGGATTGGGCAGGGTCGGAAACGTCGCGCCCCCTCCCGCGGTGATGAGATCGGCGATCCCGGTCCCCGTAACGAAGCCGCCCACGAGTGTCAGGCGATTCCCTCGGTCGTCGGCGCTCTCGGCCGGTATGACCGGGATCAGGCCGTCCAGCGCAAGGCCCCAGCCGTCGGCGCGATTGGAGCGCTGCGCCGGCGGAGGCGTGAACGCGTTGACCCGGAACTGACGTGCGACGGCGGAAACGCCGATCGACAGTGGGAAGGCCGCGGTTCCGACATTGCCTGGGGTGCTGATCCCCTTCCAGCTGTCGACGCTGAAACGCACGCCCGCATTGCCATCGGGGAACTGAGAATCTCTCTGCACCGGCCGCAGAGCCGCCGCGGCCAGATCCACGCTGAACGAGCCCAAGTCGAAGGTGTGTGAGAGGCGCAGCTGGGTCGTCCGATGGAACACCTGGTTCGGCAGCCCCAAGAACTCGGCCGAGCAGGGGAAGAAGTAGTTCTGCCACCCGAACAGATCGTAGGTTTGCCCGACCAAGACATCGACGTAGTCGTTCTCTAGCTTGAAATACGCATGGCGCGCGCGGAACGTCGGACTGTCGAAGTACGCCGATTCGGCGATGTCCGGCGGATGGCCCGGTTGGTTGCCGAAGAAGTCGCCCTGGAAGACAGCTGTCGGTTTCACGCCGCCGATCATCGGAGATTCGAAGCTCAGTCCAATCCGCGTGTTGCGCATGGAGAACTGCGTGCGACCTACCTGCCCGGCGTAGGTCTCCTTGCGGGCAACCAACGACCCCCCAATGGAGTCGGCGTAGCTGCGCGTGGTATCGTGAATGAAGTCGGCTTCGATGAAGCCAAAGAAGGTGATGGCCCACTGCCGGTCGCCCTTGCCCACGGCAAGCCTCAGGGCAGGACGCGCGAACCACGAACGCGCAGCTTCTTCTTCCGTCAGCGCGGAAACAGGCGCTTCGTCCGTCCCGTTCGCGGTCGCTGGCGGGGGCGCCTTGGTCGTGGCGGACGGCGCAGCCGCGACCGCAGCAGCCGGAGGCGGCTCTTGCTCGGGGGCCGACGCTGAAGACGCGGTGGCTTCCGCGGGCGTCGTCTCGTCGCCAGGTGGCGCTGCAGCGGGCGGCTGAGCCTCCGGAGCGTCCGGAACGTCCTGTGCGTACGAGGGCCCGGGCACACAGACCAGAAGGCTGGCAAGGGCGGCAAGGGCGGGTATCTGTCTGGCGCTGGGTGGCGGACGATCCATCGTGATTCCTTCGCGCGCGCTGCGATTGCCGCGCGCAGGGCGCTGCACGACTGCGCCGCCATGCGGCACGCCGAGCCGCGGCTCCAAGGTGGCGAGACAACACAACGAGGCCGCCGAGCCAGACGGCGAGCGGGGGAACCGGGGGAACATGGTCTTTGGAGGTTCTCGGCAGGAGGTATCAGGCAGAACAAACCGGCTGGACCACTAGCCAGCCGCGCAGGCTGACCGAACCGGCCCTAGGGAGACGCGACGGCGCGGCGACCGCGGGCTCGGTGCTTAATGGACCTCGTGCCTGTATCGATCACCGTCCTGTGCCGAATTCTCACTGTCGACCGCTGGAATCCGAATCTGCTGTGGGCCGGCCTCAGAGCCGCACACCACGCGACCGCTCCCTGGCTCAGGCCCGAACCTTCTGGGGTGGCGCGTAGTCTCCCCAAGCCGACCGGCAAGCTCGTGGATCGCCCGGGGAGCGCGCCAGATGCGCCTGTAGACAGGTCGCATGGCCAACAACCCTCCGCGGCTCCAAGAGGTTACGCAGGTGCAACCGAGCTCGCGATGCGGCACACGGGCTCGTCCGCACTTCTCACATGCCCTCCTGCTCCGTCTCGCGAGCAGTCTCGGCTGGTTCGACAGGAAAACGGAGGCGAACCTCTGCGGGCAGCGCGGTCAACTTGCCGTTGGGTCCAACGCAAACCAAGTCCAAGACGCCGCTCACGAGCAGCCGGTCATCAGATCGGCGGAAAACCTCCTGCCGGAGGCGCAGCCGGTAGCGCCCGTGGCAGCTGGCTTGGCTGCGAACCACCAACCGCTCACCGAAGCGGGCGCCCAGGCGATAGGTAACGCCGAGGTCGTGGACCACGAACCCGATTCCGTCGCGGGCAAAGCGCAGCAGTTCTTCCACTCCTAGCAGATGCTCCCGAGCCCGCTCGAAGAACTTCAGGTAGTTGGCATGGTAGACGAGCCCAGAATGGTCGGTGTCCTCGTAGTAGACTTGGACCTCGAACTCATGGAGTTCACTCACGCTGTTTGGCTCCGTTCCCGGGCTGTTGGACGACTCCCGGCCCGCTATATCACCCTTCTGCGTCCGACGCAGGGTTCGCGCCGGCCGGCGATCCGTGCCCGAACCCGAGCCGCACCCGGCCGCTCGTGAATCCGCTCGAGAGTTCGGGTATCCTCTAGCCGTTGTCGAGCACCAAAGGGCCAGATGGATCCGGGGCTGATCCGGACGCGAGGAGCGCGCGCGCGGACTCCGATGAGCGCGAGCCCACTCAAGTCATGACGGTGACGCCCGATGGCCTCGGACGTTTGCCGGACGCCAGGAAGGATGGCGTCCCGCCGTGGTTCGTGGACATCGGTGAGCCGGAACCGCTCATGTCGACCGCGGAACTGAAGGCATCCATAGCCCGCGGAGAGGTGCCGGCAGGTACGCTGGTGTGGCGACTCGGCATGGACAACTGGGTCCCCTACGAGACCCTCGAGGAGATCCAGTCGACCGACGTGGTCGGAGCCACCGCACACGAACCGCCCGTCACTCCGGTCGTACCGAGCGGACCGGAGTCAGACCCGCCGCGTGATACCTGCGTGGAACGCACTGTCCCGTTCGATACCGATCCCGCGCCTCCCCCGCAAGGCGACTCGGAGCCGAGTGATGGCGGGAGGGCGGCTCGCGTCCGCCGTTCTCGCGGTCGGGGGCGCGCACATCCGCCGCTCGACACGAGTCCCGAGGACCACGGCCAAGCTCCTCCGGACGCGTCCCACGCGCAGCGCGGTCGCGATCATCAGGGCCCGCTCGCCGAGGACCACGGCCACGACGAGCGCGGTACGGCCCCGAGCAAGCACCGCTCGCTCTGGAGACAGCCGCAGGCCTCGCTGCCGCCGCGCCCGAGCCTGTCGGTCGCGGCGGTGCCGCGTCCAACGATCAAGGCGTCCACGGAGCAACACGGTTCAGCGAGTGCGACGCCAACTCCGGAGCGCGCCGCTTCCCCTCCAGCGAAGACCGGAAGCCCGGAGCCCGGCGCTGCCACACAACCCGACGACAAGCCCAATCGGTTGCCACCGCCGGATGCTGCGACGCCCGGACTCGGTTCCGCGTCCGCAGTGGCTCGAGAGCCGCAGGAGCGACGCATGCTCCTCTCGCCGACGGCCCCCGCTGGCACTCGGGCGGGCATGCTGTCCGACGCACCGACGAATCCGCGCCAGAATGCGCTGCCCGCAGCCGCAGGAAGTGTCATTGCGCCAGACGACGGCCCCGGCGCTCCTCAGCCGACGCCGGGGCAAACGTTGGAGCCCAGAACGACGGACGCGAGCGACGGCCAGGACGTGAAGGCCCCTCGAGCCGAGGACGATACCATCGAACCACAGGAGTCGAGCGGAGCGCACGTCGAGAACGTCACGGTCGTGCGCTTCAAGGTCGACGCGCTGCGGGCGCGCTACCTACGGCTGATGGTTGCGGTGGCCGTCGCGGCAGCGGCCTGCGCTGCCCTAGTCACTGCGCTACTCATGCGCCGCGCAGCACCGGTCTTGCCGCCCGGCCGCGCCGTGCCGCTCGAAGCACAAGCGCCGCGCGCGCCCGCGCCCCCCGTCGAGAGGCCGGCCACGCCCGTCGAGGCGCTGTCCGTGGAGGCGCTACCCACGGAGAGTCCGCCGTCGACCGAGGCCCCGCCGGACGAGCCACGCGCCGATAGCAGCACGGCGCCGTCACGTTTTGCGACACCACATGGCACTGCTCGACCAGGGTCGTCAGACAACTCCGGCGTGGGCACGAGCGAGACGGCTCAGTCCGGCGAAAGGCAACGGGTCGACTCGAAGCCCGCGAACGGCAATTCGGGCCTCGACGACGCTGGGACCCGACCTCGCGCGGCCGCTGCCAGCCAACCAGAACCGGCCAGCAAGGCCAGTCCAGAGCCCACTTTGGGCGCCTCCTCGCCGGCGGCGGCGTCCGGGAAGGCTTGGAAAGCGAACGATCCGGGGTTCTAGTGCATCGTTTCAATTGAAACGATGCGAAAAAAGCGAGGGGTGCCGCGGGTCAGATCGGTGGGAAGCGGCGGGTTTTTCGCCGCCCTCGCCCGGTCGGGGGCGGCGAAAAACCCATCGCTTCAATCGAAACGCGGCACGAGAGCGGCACTCGTGGCATGCGTGCTGCGCGGAGCTAGACTGGTGGTTGACTGGAGTATGTGCGTAGACTCGATTCGAGTAGCTATGAGCAGATGGATGCTTCTGCTTGGGTTCGTGGCAGCGGTGGGGTGCGCGGTGCCCGCCGAGGTTGCCGAGGGAGTCGGAGCCGACCGTCCGACCGGCGGGGCCGCGACTTCCGGAGGCAACGGCGGCGGCGGCACGGCCAGCGGAGGCAAGCAGGAAGAAAGCGGAGAGACCGGCGGCAAGGCCGCGGGCGACGGCACGGGCGGCAAGGCCGCCGACGCGAGCGGCGGCACGGAGAGCTCGGGAGGCCAGGGAGTGAGCGAAACCGGCGGCGCTGCCCCCGCCGGGGACATCGATGAAGCACTCTACGGCAAGCTGGAGCTCGGCTACCAATCGTCCGGAACGACGCAGTTCGTGCTCGACTTGACCAACAGCTCCGGGAGAGACCTCGACACAGCCGGAATCGAGATCCGCTACTGGATGACTCCGGAGGGCGCTATCTCCGACGCGGTCTGCGAATGCTACTCCGTTCAAGGAGCCATCAAGACGTGCGACGACGTAGAGCGTACCTTCGTCGAGGGTCCCCCCACGTACCTGCAGATCACGTTCGATGTGCCGCCTACCTGGAAGTTCTGGGGCAGTACCGATCAGGTGAGCGAAATCGAGGGCCTGCAGATCGCGATACATCGGAAGGACTACCAGAACGACGACATGACCAATGACTACTCGTACCAGGAAGAGTCCGGAGCCAACGAGAAGATCACCATCTACTACAACGGCCGACTCGTCTGGGGCGTCGAGCCCGAAGGCTGACCGCATGCAGTCCCCAGCGCTCGGAGCCTCTGCACGAGAACGCTCGGCTGCTGCATGCAGGGTTGTGCGTGACCGAGGCGCGCCACCGACTCAGCTGCTCGGATCCAGACTGGGTGCGCTCGTGACCGCCGCCGTTGCGTCGGCGTGTGGCGGCCCGTCGAACACCCAGTGCGAGCACCCAGCGTGGTCCGGCCAGTGCCGGTTGGTCCGTGTGCAGACCCTTCGCGAGGCAGAATTTCCCGAGCCGCACATCGTATTGCAGGGCATCTACTCGCCGATCGCCAACGCGTCGAGTCCCAACGTGACGCCACCGGACGTGGGTGTGGAGTTCACGGCGCGCTCGCGCTTCGCAGGGGATCTTCGGGCCCACCTGGAGCGTTACGAGACCGTGGAGTGCACCGAACGTCCGCCGCCGCCCGGCACGTGCGTGGCAGGCGACTTGGTGGTCAACGTACCCAAATTCGTACCACCGAAGGAGTCCTACGGGTTCGGAGAACGAACAGGCCAGGGCTGCGCGCAGCTCGAGGACGTCACCGCGAGCGGGCAGTTGCCCGAGATCGGTCGCGACAGCGCGGCAGTGTTCCCGCAGGACCTGAAGTTCCTCACTGGGTCCGCGAGTCCGGCGCCGGAGTCGATCGCGTTCATCGAACAGGCGACGCAGCAACTGCTCGAGGATTCGACGCTCGAGTGCGTTGCCGTCGTGGGGCAGGTGGCGCCGAACGAACCTTTGACCCTGGCTGCCGAACGTGCACGCGCCGTCGTACAAGCCATGGCAGACCGCGGCGTCGATCCCAGCCGGTTGATGGCGATCACGGCGACGGTCAACGTGTACGCCTCGGCTCACGATCAGGTGTTGGACCCAGCCGACCTGCGGCGGGTCATGCTGCGCGTCGTCCTGCGGCGCCAAGCCAACGGCACGCAGCGGTAGGCTTTCGGCCAATCGGCCTACACGGCATGGGCGGAGGGCTGAAAAGGTGAACTGAGGCTGATTTCCACGCTGGACGGACGCCACGTTCTCCGTGTCCGCCACGTCGCGTTGCTGCACGGCGTGACCGGTAACAGTCCCGCCTTTCCGGGTCCGCTCCCGCTCCGGGGCGAGAGCCTGACCGTGTAGGCCGCCCTGCGACCAGGCAGCGAGACGCGCCTTCGGGCGACCTTCATTCATGCGCGCCCGTGAACCGTTCTGCGCTGTTGTTGACACCAAGTCGATCGCGTACAATTGACCTGTTGTCTGTCGTCTGCGGCGGTAATTCGCCAAGGGGTCGCTCCCATGAAACTACAGCGCATATTCGATAGCTTCGCGGCAGCCGTGTGCGTCCTCGGCTTGGTATTCGCCTGCAACTCGACCGAGAGCCCTCCGAGC
>JAFGIS010000354.1 GCA_016929495.1 Polyangiaceae bacterium
CTGTATCGTGCCGGACGCTACTCGGAGGCGCTCGCGCGCTTCGCGGCTGCGATTCAGGTGGATCCCGACGAGCTGACGGCTGCCGTGGGCGCGGCAAAGACCAAGATCGCTCTGGAGAAGCCACGCGATGCGAGCGCGATGCTGGGACGACTGAGAGAGGTCCATCCTCGGGCGACCCTCGTGCACTACTGGTACGGAAGGGCCGAGGAAGCGCTGGGCAACCGGGACGAGGCCGAGAAGGCCTACCGGGCGGCAATCGCTGGCGATGGCAGCGGCACGGAGGTCGTTCAGGCCTATGTCGCGCTCGCGACGCTCATGAACCAACAGGGTCGGACCGAAGAGGCGCAGAAGACCCTTGCGACCGCCAAGGAGCGGCTGTCTGACCTGCCGGAAATCTATCGAGCGCTGGGTCAGCTCGCTTTGGCTCAAGGTCGATACGAGCAGGCGCTTGCTGACTTCGGCGACGCGCTCCAGCGCAACCCCGAGGACCTGAGCAGTAGGTTCTATCTCGGCGTGGCGTTGCGCCACAGCCGAAAACTCGACCAAGCGGCTGAGGCGTTCGATCGGGTCTCGAAAGTCGACAGAGACTATCCGGGACTGGCCATCGAGCGAGGACTGCTCTATGAGGCGTCCGGTCGCACGGAGGAAGCACTGAAGGCGTACGAGGGGGCTCTCGCCAAAGCCCCGGACGATCCGGATCTGATGCTTCGAGTGGGATGCGGTAGAGTGGCGGCGGGCCATGCAGAGCAGGCTGCGGAGCTCCTGCGAAAGGTCCTGAGTCAGCGCCCGAACTCGGCCGAGACCAATCACTGCTTGGGTCGCGCGTTGCTCGCGGAAGGCAGCAACCTGGCACTCGCGCTTCGAACGCTCAAGCGTGCCGTGGATCTCGATCCGAACCGCGCGGAGTACTTCCTGTATGTGGGGTGGGCGGCCAACGAAGCCGGTCGCGTCGTCGAGGCCGAGAGTGCGTTGAAGCAAGCGCTCGCGCTCGACCAGGGGTTGGCGGATGCGTACTGGCAGCGCGGCGTGCTTCGCTACCGTCAAGGTGCGGTGAAAGACGCGGTGAAGGACTTGACACGTGCGCTCGAGCTCAATCCGGGGAGGTACGAGGTGCACGCAGCGCTGGCCGACTGCTACTACGACTTGGGCCGAGAGGGCGAAGCCCTGGCGCATTGGCGGTTGGCCATCCAGGCACAGCCGCAGAACGCGACCTGGCGCTACCGCCTTGGGCGGCTCTTGCAGCAGAACCAGCGCAGCGCCGAAGCACGCGCCGAACTGGAGAAGGCTCTCGCACTCGCGGATGAGGCCGAGCAGCCGCCAACGTGGATGTGGGAAGCGCACCGGCTTCTGGCGCAAGCGATAGGAACCCAACCCGCTGCTGCGAAGCACTGGCAAGCATTCCTGCGCTTGTCGCCTGCAGGCAATGTCTATCGCGAGGAAGCGAAGCGCGAACTCGTGAAGCTCGGGCAGCCGTGGGACGGCCTGTAGTGCCTCGTTTCAATTGAAACGAGGCCCAAGAACAAGGGGTGCCGCGGGTCAGATCGCTGGGAAGCGGCGGGTTTTTCGCCGCCCTCGCCCGGTCGGGGGCGGCGAAAAACCCATCGCTTCAATCGAAACGCGGCACTAGCGAAGTCGGCGGCCGCTGGATGGAACATGACGACAAGAATGCGTGTGAGCCTGGTGGGAGGGGCTACTCCTCTTCGATACCCGGTGTCGAGGTGAAGACCACCGTCCTGCGCTGATAGGCAGTGACCTTGCCGCCCTTGCCGAACTTCGAATCGATGACGCCGTCCCCAACGCGTTCGAGCGTGATGGTGACCTCGCAGGTCGAGCCCCTCCAGCCGTCAGAGACCTGGATCTGCTGCGTGCCGATGGCGACCTCGCCGTCGTCCTTGGTCGTGCCGGTGGCGGCGTCGATGCATTCGCCCTCGACCGACCAGGCTATCTCGTCGGCTTGGTCGGAAGTGCCGTCCCAAGCGATGTGCACGTTGTTGCCGCGCACGATCTCGTCGCTCTCCATGTCGAGGCTGAGCGTGAAGGCCTCGGGTAGCACCGCCGTCGAGTTGTCTGCGCTGTCCGCTTCCGACCGGTCCAAGGCGACGGTCACCTTGGCTCCGCCCTCCGACCCCTTGAGCGTGCCGAGGTAGCTACCATCTACCGTCTTCGTGAATCGATTGGTCGTCTTTCCGTTCTTGGTCGCCCGCAGCCTGTCCCCTGGCACCAGTGGGAGCACGTTGCCGTCCTCGCCGCCTTCCCTGAGCAACACGTCGACCTCGGTGTTGTCGTCCCCGCCTACCACCTGGATGTCCGCGTAGATCTGGTCGGTGTCCACCACGATGGAGCTCGGGATGCTCTCGCATCCCGCAGCAGCGCCTGCCGTGATGCCAACGCATGCCACTATCCAGTATCGGTCGTACCGCCGCATAGCTTTCTCCTTGGTTGGTGGGGACGTTGCACGGCCGCGAGGAGGGGAACGCCGGACTCCGTGGCTCCGGCAGTCGGCGTGTGGAGTATGCCATGATCCATTCGCCGTCTGTTCGCCGCGTGGCGGGTGTCGGGCAGATCGTCAGTCGTGGTGGTCCGCCACGCAACCGTGCTCCGGCCGAGTGGGCAAGCCATCCTCCTCGGGCCCATACGTGGGAGGCGCCTGCGTCGACGCGGCACCGCCGGCCCGTCAGCCGTCATGGCAAGGTTCCAGGTCGGCAATGCCTCTGCTGCCGGCAAGTGGGTCGGCGCTTCGCGGCACTCGTGCGTCGTTTCAATCGAAACGATGCCAGAAACAAGGCGTGTCGCGGGTCGGATCGGTGGGAAGCAGCGGGTTTTTCGCCGCCCTCGCCCAGTCGGGGGCGGCGAGAACCCCATCGCTTCAATCGAAACTCGGTACTAGAGCGGGCCTTGGGGGTCGAGCTTCTGCAGCGTCACGCTGACTTCGGTCCGGCTCCCGTCCAGGCGAACGACGCGACTGCGGTAGCCAGGGTGCGCGACCAACAACACGACGACCTGGCCCTTCTTGATGGCGTACGTGAGCGGCGCGGAGCGTTCGATGGCGCCGTTTCGCCATACGGTGGCGTCGGTCGGGTCCACGACCAGGCTCACAGCCGTGGTCAGGCCATCCTTGGAGTCCGCCTCTGCGGAGCTCTGCTCGAGCGCAGCGTTCTGTTCGGCGGCTTGCTTCTTCAGCGCTGCCTTGAAGCTGTCCTCCAGGGTCGCGACTTCGCCGGACGGTTCGCCGGGATCGACAGGCTTGGGTTCGGGGTGAACGGCGGCAACGGGCCGGACCAACGGATCAGCTACGACGGGCGAGCTTGCGGGCCGACGCGCGTTCTGTCGTCCAGCGGGGACCTGCACCTTGGCAGAGTGCAGGGCTCGCTGCTCCGGACGGGCCTGGTGTCGTTGGCCGCCCTGGTAGCCCAGAGCGACTACGCCTGCACCCAACACGAGCACGACCGCCGTGGCAGCCAAGAGCCGAGTCCGTCTTGGATGGCGGCCGTGTTGCTTCAGTGGCGGCAGGTCGACAGCTGCTGGCGGGCTGGTTTCGGTCGCGCAGAGCGCAGACGGAGCCAGATACCTGTCCGGCGACGCCGAGGTGTGGCTCGCGGTCGGCAACACGTCGACATTGCCCAGCCGCGTGGACTCGGACGCGGTGAGGGGCGCCGACGCGGCCGTCGAATCGGCGGCCTCGGGCTGAGACACGTCACCCGTAGCAGTCGCCGGAGCTGTTGCGGGATCAACGACCGGCAACGAGTCGGGTTCGGACGGCGCTGCGGCCTGTGATGGCGGTGCTTTCAGCACAGCCGAGCGGAGCGTGGCCGCGAGCGGTGTCGTCGTCGCGTTGGGTGACGCTGGGGTCCGTGCAGCGGGGGTCGTTGCCGAGACCTCCGAGCGAGACGGCGCCGGGGTCGTCGCCGGTCGGGGTGGGCGACGCAGAGCCGCAGAGGGTCTTGGCGGCGTTCGACTCGA
>JAFGIS010000355.1 GCA_016929495.1 Polyangiaceae bacterium
CTCGGTCGGGGAACGCTGGCCAAGTGTCCTGTCGCCAAGACGGGGCGCTAGAACCCGAACACGCCGCCGATCGAGGGCTCGACCACGAACCCTGTCGCAGGCAGGAAGTACATGAGGTTCAGATGGCCCTGGACGCCGATGCCATCCGTCAAGTCGTACACGGCGCCGCCTCCCAGGCGAAGGAAGATCTGTCCCATCTTCTTGAAGGCATCGTAGTTCACGTCCTCGGAGGCGTCACCGATGTCCCGGGTTTGGTTGGTTACGCTGACGGGGGCATCGACCTGAGCCAGGCCGGCCCCTGCCCCGACATAGGGTCGCAGCCCCGGCTTGCCCAAGGGCGCCAGCCAATACGAGCCGAACAACTCGCCGTGCAGCGGTAGGAACTTGGGCGACCCGCCGAAAGAGAAGCCGGCACGAACGCCAGCCGTCACCTGTTCCGCCATCACGCGTTCGAACGACGCTAGCACGCGTGGCCCGGCAAGGATCGGTGTCGTCGAGAGATCCGACGAGAAGTCCGGCTGCTGATTGCCGGCATTGGTGCGGATGGTATCGCCGTCGTCGTTGTAGCAGCGGAACCCGCTGTTCCAGCCCTCTCTGGCACAAATCCTCCAGCCGCTCACGATCGCGATGTCCGGCGCGAAGTGCAGCCCGACCCAATAGAGCCGCGCGCGTGGAGGGGCCTTCTTCGGCGCTTTCTGTTCGTCGAAGGGCTCGCCTGTCTCGGGCATCACGCAATATCCCTTGAGGCACTCGCCCAGCGGGCAGTCAGTGCCGCGCGTGCAGCGCGGAGCTGGCACACACACGTTCTCCTTGCAGTACAGGCCGGTGTCGCACTCGTCGGAGGCAGCACACGTGTCGCCCTTGAGCCCCATGCCCGGAGTCACGCAGCCGGGGGAACCCGGCTGGCAGCGCTCTGCCTCCGACGAGGATGCCGGCGTGGCGTCAGAACCAGGACGCTTCGCCTGAGCCTCTTCGAAGGCTTTGGTCGCATCGGGCGTAGCGAGCTCGCTGTCGAGAGTAACGCTCGGATCGAGCTCGAGCGCCTTGTCGAAGGAACTACGCGCTGCAGCCTGGTCCTCGTAGCCGACGCTCTGCACGAGGCCGATGCGCATCCAGGCTCGTGCCATCACCGGTGGGCTGCAACGATCGGCGCATGTGGCCAGCACGGCGCGCAGGCTCTTCTCCGCCTTCTTGAAATCCGCTACCAGGAACGACTCCGTAGCGCTTTCTATCTTGTTCTTTGCTTCCTCGTCGTCCGCTGGCAGAGCGAGAACCAAACGCGCCGGTCCCACGACCGACAGGGCAGACAGCAAGAGGACGAATCGGCGATACACGGATAGCCTCCGAAGAAGACGAGTCAGCTTGCGCATGTGCGTTCGTTCCAGCTCGGACGGGCCGGCACCCGAGTCATTCTGATCAAGACGTGTGACAAGGTGAGCGGTTCTGCTCCAACGCGACGCTATGGGCAGGACGGGAGCGCGTCCGCAGGCTCGCGACCGACGTGAGGTGAATCGGGCCGAGCAGGCAGAGCGTCACGATGGGAGGTCGGGCCATTTTACCCACACTGGAGCGACTTGTCGCCTGCACCGTTTGCGTGGAGAAGGCATTCAGCAGAGTTGGATCGGCTGTTTGGTTGGCCGGCCTCATTGGGGTCGCTCGCGGAGTCTGGAGGGGGCGACCGCCCAAATGGACGAGCCGTCGCCTCGAGACCGAGTCTCTGCATGGCACCGCAGCAAGCAGCGACGAGGCGGTCTTGTCGGCCGCCCCGTACAATGGCATGGACTGACGTGGCCGGCCGGCGCCTTCGGAGGTTTTGCCGCAATGAGTACTTCGAGAGTTGAATCGGTCGCAGTGGTCCTCGGCCTGGTGGCTCTGCTCGGTGCAGCATGCTCAGCAGCAGAGTCCGAGGGTGATGTCGACTTTCAGGAGAAGACGGGCGGCAGGCCCTCCAGCGGCACTGGCGGCAACGGGGGGCGCGGTTCTGGCACGTCCGGCGGGACCAGTGCTGGAGGATCGGCGACTTCGGGAGGAGGACCCGCCAGCGGAGGTGCCGCCGCCGGCTGTCCAGCTGCCAAGCCCACTCAAGGCGCGCAGTGTCCTTCAGGGGGCATGGTATGCCCGTACGATGACGGCACGACCTGCACATGCAGAATGCGCAGCGGGTGGGACTGCTCCGGCCCCTAGCGGTGCTTTCGACTATCCGTGCGCCGTCAAGAGCACGGAGCTGACCATCGCCTGCGCCTCTGCGAGCACCTGCTCGAGGTGGACCGGACCTTTGAAGCTCTCGGCATACACCTTGTAGAGGTTCTCGGTGCCCGAGGGTCGCGCGGCGAACCAGCCGTTTTCGGCAACGACCTTGATACCGCCGATACTGGCTCCGTTGGCCGGAGCCCGACTGAGCTTCGCGACAATGGGTTCGCCCGCCAGGCTGCTCGCGCGGATGCTGTTGGGCTCCAGGCGCGCGAGCGCTAACTTCTGCTCGGCGGTGGCAGGCGCATCGATCCGCGTGTAGCTCGGCTCGCCGAACCGTCGCGTGAGCTCTCGATAGTGCTCTCCCGGATCGCGCGAAGTCTTGGCGGTGATCTCCGCGGCCAGCAGAGCGAGCAGCAGCCCGTCCTTGTCCGTGGTCCAGACCGTGCCGTCGCGACGCAAAAATGACGCGCCGGCGCTCTCCTCACCGCAGAAGCCGTACTCGCCGGACCGAAGCCCGTCCACGAACCACTTGAAGCCGACGGGAACCTCGCAGAGCCGGCGACCCATGCTCGCGGCAACACGGTCGATGAGCGAGGAGCTCACCAGGGTCTTGCCGACCGCCGTGTTGGGTCCCCAACCCGGGCGATGCTCGAAGAGATAGCTCGTGGCCACCGCAAGATAGTGATTGGGCTGCATCAGGCCGCCGCTCTTGGTGACGATACCGTGGCGGTCGGTGTCCGGATCATTGCCCACTGCGATATCGAACCGGTCCTTGAGCTCGATGAGCCGTGCCATCGCATAGGGAGACGAGCAGTCCATCCGGATCTTGCCATCGCGGTCGAGGGTCATGAACGAGAACGTCGGATCCACGGAGTCGTTGACGACTTCGATGTTCAGCCGGTACTTGTCCGCAATTGGCGCCCAGTAGCCCACCCCGGCGCCGCCCATCGGGTCCACACCGATCTTGACTCCGGCGCTTGCGATGGCTTCCATGTCCAGGACGTTCGCGAGGTCGGCAACGTACGGAGTGACATAGTCGTGGTCACGGGCGACCGCGCGCGCCTTGGCGTAGACCATGCGCTTGACACCGGCGCAGCCGTCAGCGAGCAGCACGTTGGCCGCGCGCTCGATGGCCGAGGTGACCTCACCCCCGGCGGGGCCCCCGTGCGGCGGATTGTACTTGAAGCCACCGTCCTCGGGCGGGTTGTGCGACGGCGTGATGACGATCCCGTCTGCCAGCTGCGAGCTCCTGCCGCGGTTGTGGTGCAGGATGGCGTGCGAGATGACCGGGGTCGGCGTGAAACCTCCCCGGCTGTCGACCATGGTCTCGACGCCGTTGGCGGCCAGCACCTCGACCGCCGTCGCGAACGCAGCCTCCGAGAGCGCGTGGGTGTCGATGCCCAAGAACAGCGGTCCGTCGATGCCGGCTTGCCTCCTGTAGTCGCACAGGGCCTGGGTCGTAGCGAGGATATGAGCCTCATTGAAGCTACTGGTGCGCGAGGAGCCTCGATGGCCCGACGTGCCGAAGGAGACTCGCTGCTCCACGGCGCTCGGATCGGGGCGCAGCACGAAGTAGGCCGTGAGCAATCTGGGGATGTTCGAGAGCGCAGCCTTGGGGGCAGGCTTGCCCGCGAGAGCGTTGGTTCTGGATTCGGCCATGTTCACGTGCCTGGAGCGTCTCTGAGTCGCACCCTACCCGAACGTTCCCCCATTGAACCCCCACAGGTGCCCCGGCGCGTCGGCGAACTCGATGTAGATCCGGTCGGGTGCCACGCCAAGCTCGGCGTTGAGGGTAGCGCAGAGCTTCTTGCTCAGCGCCTCGGTGGTTTTGGGTGTGATGTTGCCGATGCTCTTGACTTCCACGTAGCAAGCAGGAGCATCGGTGCCCCCGAACGTCATCTGAGCGCGCGGAGTCAAGGAGGTCATCACGTAGCTCTCTGGTTTGCGCAGCTCGGTGGCGAGCAGCTTGGATAGCTGGCGAAGCAGCGCGCTCGCTCGGTCGTCCGGGAGGGAAGGAGCGGAGGTGTAGACGTTGACGAGAGGCATGCACTGAGCCTCGTACACTCCCTGGAGCGATTCAAGGGAAGGGCGACGGCTGACGGGCCGGACCGTGGACGTGCCGATCGGCGCATGAGGCCGTAGCATCGAGGGACGGCTCAGCCGTCTGGCCCATGGTCCCCGACGGACGCCGACCCCGTGCCCTGTCTCCGTGATTCGCCGCAGAACTCGACGGCCTCGAACGGGGCGAAGCCGTCGAGTTGTGCGGCGAATGCTCGCAGTCTGAGCCAGGACACGGGTTTTGGGTTGCAGCCGCGCGAGACAAGTCGCGCGGTGCCCGCGCACTGGGCGTGGGGCCTTCTGGCGCTCGCTCTGTGCGGGGCCCTGTGGCTCGGCGCCCAATCGTGGTCAGGCCAACAGCAGGCACAGGGGCCAAGCGTTGCGCTGGAGCGGTCCGCTCCAGCGATAGCCGACTGGCTCGCTCGCCGCCTGGTGAACGTACACACCTGGACGGTAGCTCCGGAGCTGGTCTCCGATCCTTTCGAGCGCTTGATGTCGAAAGCCGGCAATACGGTGCTCATTCCAGCAGACTGCCTGCCCTGGGACGGACCCTACGACGTCATCATCCACTTCCACGGCGTGTACACGGCGCTCGAACCCGCGCTGGCCCGGTCTGGACTGGCCGCGGTGATGGTCATCACCGAGGACGGCATCGGCGCGCGAGCCTACTCGCAGAAGTACCAATTCGAGGGATCCCTCGACTGGCTGCTTCGCGGGGTACAGACCCTCATGCAGGCGCGCTGCCCCATGCCAGGGCGGCGCATTGGTAGAGTGACGCTCAGCGCCTGGAGCGCGGGATACGCTGCAGTGCAGCAGATCCTGTCCTGGCCGGAGAACTTCGACCGCGTGGACGCCGTCCTGCTCGAAGATGGTCTGCATGCCCGGCTGAACGACGACGGAACGGTCGCCGAGCGGGACATGAGGCCCTTCGTCGACTTCGCCCGTGAAGCCGTGGCCGAGAACCGGCTCATGGCGATCACGCATTCAGCGATTGTGACGAACGGATACGCGAGCACGACCGAAACGACGGACTACCTTCTCGATGCGCTCGGAATCGAGCGCGTGTCGGAGTCGGGCGCCGTCAATAGCTACGGCATGGTCCTGACCTCTTCGGCCGACGAGGGAGCGCTGCATCTTCGAGGCTACGCCGGTGAAGACCGAGCGGCCCACGGAGCCCACCAACGTGCCGTGGGCATCACCCTGCTGCCTACCCTGCGGCAGTGGTGGTCGGCGCGATGAAGTCGTCTACCGGGAGTCCTGGGGCTCCGCCGCCTCGAGTTGGAAGCGGGCCACAGCGTCCATGAGCGACGCGAATCGCTCGCGGTTGAACCGAGCGCCGCTCGTCATCCAGTCGACATGCCGTCGCGGCTTCTGGTCGTCGTGGAAGTGGCCCAGTACATCGAGATGGTCACCCTCCCCGCACCAAATCAGCTTGCCCCAGACCATGCTGAGCGTCGGAACGACGCCGTCGTTGGATCGAGGCGTCACGGGGTCACTGCCGCACCAACCCAGCATGCGCTCCTGTTCCTCCGAGGGCTCGGCGTAGGGGTACGTGCGCGGCTTCTGGCTCGAAAACTGATACAGTGTGGAGTACAGGGCGGCGGTCAGCGCCGCATAGGGGTGCCATATGCGCCGTATCAAGCGGGTGGGCTGGGGGAATGGCGCGGAGGTGGCCACGGAGCCGTAGCGAACGGCCGCGTCGTTCTCCGTGGCTGCGTTGAACAGATCCATTGCTTCCGGCATGACCTGGATGATTCCGCCCTGGTCGCTCTGCACCCTCTCGAGATAGCCGCTGATCTCGGCGCGCCCCGCCTGGTCCACGAACCGGAGCGCCAGATCGGTGACTCGACTCACGAGCTTGAGGTCCCCGCCGAGCAAGGAATCGACGCCACCCAGAGCGCCGAGCATTTTGGAGAACACCGCCAGTGAAGGCCCCCCGAGCGACAGGGACAGAACCGTCAGCAGACTCAGGGCGTACAGCACCCGTGTTCCGGACACGGTCGAGAAGTACCCGGCGAGCGGGGTTCCATAGTGCGGGCAGCTCATCGTGGTCGCGCTCCGCGTTCGCGCAACCCAGCCGGTCCGGCCTTCGGCGATGCCCAGATTGCTCGAGGGCGAGAGCACCAATCGGACGTCGAGCCCACCGGTCGAGTGCCCCAGCAAGTGGATGGGCGCGTCATCCGCGCCGGCCGTGTCGCGAACCGTCTGTGCTAAAATGCGCGCACGCAGGCGAAGGGAGGACGTCGGGGCCGTCGACACGACGTGTGTCACACAACGTTGCCCCCGGATCTCGAAGCGTTCGCGCAGCGCCTCGCGAACGTGGTGGAAATAGTCGTATCCGGCAAGGCGCCCGAACCCGAACATCCCCGGAACGAGGTAGATGTGGTGGAGGGCGGCCATGAGACCTGGAGGAGTCTAGCCCCAGTAGCTCGCGCATGTCGAAGCGATGGGTATTTCAACGCCCCTGCCAGAGCGAGGACGTCGAAATACCCGTCGCTTGCCGCAGATCTGCTCGGCTACCCCCATGTTGTTGGGCCTCGATTCGACCGAACCGAGCCACTTGGCTTCTCGCCCGGCCAGGCGCTCCTGCGGGGGCTCCGGCGGTCGACCGGACCTCGCCTCGGTGCTAGGCGCATGTCACAATCGCTGCGATTTCGCATGCACGAGTACTCCATCGTCCTGTCTTTGCTCGACCAAGTGGCTGACGAAGCCGGCCGCCACGAGGCACAGGCCGTGCGCAGCGTCCGCGTGCGGGTCGGGGAGCTTTCCGGCGTGGAGCCGGATCTGATCAGGAGTGCGTTCGAAATCGCTCGAGCCGGGACTGTCTGCGAGGGTGCCGATCTCGACCTCGTGGTCGTAAAGGCGCGTTGGACGTGCCCTCGCTGCGGAGGGAACATCGATCAACCGGCCGAGCTAGTCTGCCCGGAGTGTGGGGTGCCAGCCCGCCTCGCCGCGGGGGACGACCTGATTCTCGAAAGGCTTCTTCTGGAGGTCGCCTGATGTGTGAAACCTGCGGTTGCGGCGATGCGGGCGTCGTCCCGGTCGAAGTGCAGAAGAACATCCTCGCCAACAACGACAAGGCAGCCCTACACAATCGGCAGCACTTCCACAGCGCGCGCGTCTTGGCGCTCAATCTCATGGGCTCGCCAGGCTCGGGGAAGACGGCCGTGCTCGAGGCGACGGCGCAAGCCATGCAGGGCGAGCAAACGCTGGCGGCCGTCAGCGGCGATCTGGCTACCGACGCCGATGCCCAGAGACTGAACCGCGCGGGCATCGTCTCGACTTCGATCACGACCGGCTCGGCGTGCCATCTCGACGCCGAGCTCGTGCACCGCGCGTTGCACAATCTGCCCTGGCAGCAGGCCGGCATCCTGTTCATCGAGAACGTGGGTAATCTCGTGTGCCCCGCCGTCTACGATCTGGGCCAGGAGTTCAACGTCGTCGCGTTGAGTGTGACCGAGGGCGAGGACAAGCCTCTCAAATACCCGGTCATGTTCCGCAAGGCAGACTTGGTGCTCTTGACCAAGGTGGACCTGTTGCCGCATCTGCCGAACGTGAAGCTGGAGCGTATCGAGGCCGCGCTCGCGCGTACCATGCCGGAGCCTCGATTCTTCGCTGTGTCCGCCGTGACGGGCCAGGGGCTCGACTCATGGATCACCTGGCTTGCCGAGCGCAGACGCGAGCTCATCGAGCGCTCGCTCTCGGAACCGGTCTTGGCCGAGCACTCCCATCATCACGCTTCCGGCACTTGAGGCTGCAGCAAAGCCCGATGCTTCGTCTTCTCCCTGTCATTGCTTCCAGCGAGGCAACCCTGCGCCTCCAGAAAGGTTCGAAATGATTGCGCGTATCATCGAGATATTGGCTGTGTTCACGACCGGTGTCATCGGATCGATGGGATATGGTGGGGTCGTGCTGCTCATGGCTATCGAGAGCGCGTGCATACCGCTGCCTTCCGAAATCATCATGCCCTTCGCCGGCTACCTCGTGTACCTGGGCACGTTCTCGTTGCTCGGCGCCGGCTTCTGGGGAGCCATCGGATGCGTGGTCGGCTCGATCCCGGCCTACTACCTCGGAATGTACGGAGGCCGGCCGCTCATCGAGAAGTACGGCCGATACGTTCTGATTTCTCACCATGACTTGGACGTCGCGGACCGGCTCTTCGCGCGTTTCGGACAGTGGGTCGTGTTGGCGGCTCGCATGCTGCCCGTGATTCGAACCTTCATCGCCTTCCCAGCCGGTGTCGCGAAGATGAACATGACGAAGTTCATCGGCTATACGTTCATCGGCTCGTTCCCGTGGTGTCTGGGGCTGGCCTGGGTCGGCATGAAGCTCGGCGAGAAGTGGAACAGCGACCCGAGGCTCAAGGCCGCCTTCCATCGCTTCGACGCGCTGATTGGGGTCGTGTGCGTACTCGCTGCTGTCGCCTTCGTCTGGCACAAGCTCCGTGCCAACCGGCGGCCCGCGAGCACATCGGCGCAAGAGGCCGAACGGGTCGTCGCGCAGGACGAGGGGTGAAGCCTCGAGCCCAATAGCTGTCGCTACGCTACGGCGAGGGCCCGCCCGGCCCCTCCCCCACCAGCTCCTGGTGGAGCCGGGAATGGCGTTTGCCGTAGGCGAAGTAGATCAGCAGTCCGATCGCCAACCAAGCGAGGAGCCTGACCCAAGTATCGACGGGAAGAAGGGCCATCATCGCAACGCAGCACACAACACCGGCAATCGGAACCCAGGGCACACCCGGAACTCGGAACGGGCGGTGCACGTTCGGTGCCTTGTACCGAAGCAGAAGCACGCCGGAACACACGATGACGAAAGCGAGCAGGGTACCGATGCTCACGAGCTCTCCCAGCAAGCCGATAGGAAACAGACCGGCGATGGCGGCGCACAGCACACCGGTGCTGAGCGTGGTGACGTACGGTGTTCTGAACCTCGGATGGACCAAGCCGAAAACCGGCGGAAGGAGTCCGTCGCGCGACATGGAGAAGAAGATCCGCGGTTGACCGAGCAGCAGTACGAGCACCACGGAGGCCAGCCCAGCGACGGCTGCGAGGTTCACGAAGAACCCGAGCCAGGCGAGGGCAGGGCCCGCATTCGAAATGGCGACGAAAACCGGGTGCGGCACGTCGAGCGTCGGGTATTTCGCCAGCCCGGTCATGACGAGCGCCATGAGCACGTAGAGCACCGTGCAAATACCGAGGCTCGCGAGAATGCCTATGGGCATGTCGCGCTGGGGCTCGCGGGCTTCCTGGGCGGCGGTCGAGACAGCATCGAACCCAATGTATGCGAAGAACACAACGCCGGCGCCGCGCATCACGCCCGACCAGCCGAAGTGCCCGGTCTGTCCCGTGTTCGGGGGCAAGAACGGACTCCAATTCTCCGGCCGGACGTAGAAGAAGCCGAACCCAATCACGAGCAGAACGATCGTGACCTTGACCGCGACGATGACGTTGTTGAACCGCGCGGATTCGTGAATGCCCACGACCAACAGCCCCGTCATCAGGAGCACGATCAGCATGGCGGGCACGTTGAGGATCCCGCCCGGGTTCTGGACCAAGTGGTGGGTCCCCTCGACCGAAAAGGGCGCCTGGGTCAGAGAGGCCGGGAGGTTGATACCCAGCTCCTTGAGAAAGGCCGTGACGTAGCCGGACCAGCCCACTGCCACGGTCGAAGCCCCGAACAGGTACTCGAGGATGAGGTCCCAGCCGATAATCCAGGCAAACAGCTCCCCCAGGGTCGCGTAGGCGTAGGTGTAGGCGCTGCCAGCGACCGGGATCATCGCCGCAAGCTCGGAGTAGCAGAGCCCGGCAAACAGGCAGCCGAGCCCGGCGAGCACGAAGGAGAGCACGATCGCCGGTCCGGCGAAGCGGGCGGCGGCGGTGCCCGTGAGCACGAAGATCCCGGCACCGATGATCCCGCCCACGCCGAGCAGAGTCAGGTTGGTGGCCCCGAGGACGCGCTTGAGTGTTCCGTGACCAGTAGCCCGTGCTTCGTCCTGAAGATCGTGGATGTGTTTCTTCGACCAGATGCCCATGGTGCCTGTCCCGGGTTGAGCCGATCGGGCGAGGACGCAACAGTCCGGCTCACCGTGCTAGCATGGGCGCTCTGCCGTGTCTCTGTCTGATGGGCCGACACGGCCCGAAGGCTTGCGATGCGGAGTGCGCCCAAGCAGGACTGACTGGACCACGAACCGGTCACCACAGCGCCACCAGCATCCACGCGATCCCGACGTACGCCCCCAGCGCCGAACCCAACCCCGCCGCCAGCGTGACGAGCAACACACGCGTCAGGGGATTGCGATAGATACCGCGCAGCGTGGCGACATCGTCGTAGACCCGCTGGCAGTCCACCAGGGTGGGCCTCCTCAGCCGAGCCTCGAGCAGACCAACGACCATTCCCGTCACTCTCACGGGGCTCAGTGCCGTGACGGGCGACACGACGAGCGCCGTGAGCACGCTCGGGATCCTGCCGCCAGCCATAGCCGTGACCACCGCGGAAAGCAGAGCGACCGGCGCGGCCCAGGCCATCAGCATCCGCAGCAATCCGTCGAGCTGCCGCTCACGGTAGGCGAGGTACGATGCGCCGAACACCACGAGAGGGACCAGCCAGCGAAGCACGCGCTTGAGCGTCGATGGCGGAGGCAGGCGAGACAGGGCTTCCCGGTCTACACGCCGACCCACGTTGGCCAGCATGCCCTGGACGTGGCCCGCTCCGACGACCGCCACGATGCGCTGCCCAGGCGCTTCCGCGATGGTGGACATCAGGTAGCTGTCCCGCTCGTCGAGGAGGGGCGCCTTCAGTCCCGGCATCTGTCGGGCGAGCTCGGCCAGCATCTCGTTGAAACCGTCACGGTCCTTGAGCCGCTCGACCTGCTCCTCGTCCACCTGTTCTTCGCCAACGAAGGGAGCAACCGCCAACAGCTCCACGAGCTTGAGCTTCTCGGTCCGTGACAGGTTGGCCCAGCTTCGCCTGAGCGTCGCCTGGATGTCGCGGTCAGCCAGGACCAGCTCGGCATGGACTTCGGCCGCCTTGCGCACGGCCGCGCGCAGCTCCGCACCGGGTTCGACGCCGAGCCGTTTGCCGATGCGTCGCTGGTAGGCGACGAGCACGATGCTGGTGAGCAGATAGGCGGCTCGCCGCTCCCGGATCACATCGAACAGGTTCAGCTTGGCCCAGCGTTGATCGTCGATGAGGGACTCGTAGCGGGTGAGGTCGAGCTCGACACAGACGGTGTCCGGACGAACGTCGTCGATGACCCGTTCGACTTCCTCTACGCTGCGCCGCGAGACGTGCGCCGTAGCCACGATGTGGATCTCGCGGCCCTCGATGTCGATCCGGGTGACGTGGCCTGGCTCTGCCATGCGGCGAGCCGAGCTATAGCAGCAAATCCCCACCGGACGGCTCGCGACCTGGGCGGACGTCCCAGACGAGCCGGATTTCCCGGGGGACGGGCGGCGAGGCCGGCAGCCGGTCCGAGGGGGACCGCCGCGCCTCCGCGCGGTCGAGGCATGTTTTTCCCTCGCGCGACAAGGGCAACGGTAGTAGGAGCGGGCAACACGAACGAACAAGCCGTCGGAGGTCCTAGATGCCCGGCGATAGCCATGCCAACCGCAGGAAGCGAAGTCTCTACACCGAGGCCGTGCACGCGGGCGAGCGCGAGCTGAAATTTGCGGACGCGATCACCGTTCCCATCGTACAGACGTCGACCTTCACGTTCAAGGACTGCGATACGATCCAGCGCTACACGTCGAAGCAGCTGGCTCGCTACGAATACGGGCGCTATGGCACCCCGACGCAGACGGCCGTCGAACGCAAGCTCGCCGTGCTCGACGGAGCCGAGGACTGTCTGCTCTTCGACTCCGGAATGGGCGCCATCACTTCCACGCTGCTCGCGCTGCTCAGCAAGGGCGACCACGTCGTTCTGACCGATGACGTCTACGGGCAGACGATGAGGTTCGCGACGCAGCACCTCCCGCGCTTCGGCGTGGCCTGCACGGTCGTGAAGATGGGCGACTACCAGGCCATGGAATCGGCCATCAACAAGAAGACCAAGCTCATTTTCACCGAGTCACCGACCAACCCCTACCTGAATATCATCGATCTCGAGCGCATGCGCGAGATCCGCAAGCGCCGCGGTTGCCTGACCATCATCGACTCGACATTCGCGACGCCGCTGTTCCAGCGTCCGCTCGAGTGGGACATGGATCTGGTGATTCACAGCGCGACCAAGTACTTGGCCGGACACAACGACGTTCTGGCCGGCGCGCTGCTCGGCACCAGGCACTTGGTCGATCAGGTACGCGACTATCAGCGGGCCACCGGGTCGGTCACCGACCCGCACGCATGCTATTTGCTGCTGCGCGGCATCAAGACGTTCCCTTTGCGGGTGAAGTTCCAGACAAACTCGGCCCAGATCGTCGCGGAGCATCTGGAGCAGCATCCGGAGATCCGCCGGGTGTTCTATCCAGGTCTCCCCAGCCATCCGCAGCACGAAATCGCCAAGGCGCAGATGGATGGCTACGGCGGCGTGGTTTCGTTCTGGATCAAAGGCGATCTGGCGCGCGCCAAGAGGTTCCTCGATGCACTCCGGTCGATCCACATCGGCCCGAGCCTCGGTGGTGTCGAGACGCTGATCACGCATCCGGCCATGGTGACCTACTATCGGATAACGCGAAAGGAACGCTACGCGTTGGGCATCACCGATCAGCTGTTCAGGCTCGCTCTGGGGGTCGAAGACCCGATGGACCTCATGGAGGACCTGGACCAGGCGCTGGCCAAGTCGGCGAAGTAGCGGCCGTGCTATCTTCGCCCGGACGGAGCAACCTATGAAGCTCAACCTCAGTTGGCAGGACCGGATGGTGTTCGTGGCGGCCGCAGCAGGCTGCGAGACGAAGATGGACGCCAAGGCACCCATCGGCCAGGGCAGTGCCCTCACTCCCAAGGAGCTCGTCCTGGCCGGCCTGGGCGGCTGCACGGCCATGGATGTGATCGCTCTGATGCGCAAGCACAAGCAGAAGGTCACACGCTTCGACGTGAAAGTGGACGCCAGCGTGTCCCAGGGCGGACATCCCGTGGTGTTCACGGCCGCGACCCTCACCTTCGAGCTCGACGGCGAAGTCGACCCCTCCGTGGCGCTCGAGGCCGTGAAGCTGTCCCAGACCAAGTACTGTGGCGTTTCCACCATGCTGAGCAAGGCATTTCCCATCCGCTGGGAGCTGGTCGTCAACGGAACGTCTGCCGGACAGGGGCAGGCCGAGTTCGGGTGAGCTAGCCGCTCCTGCGGACCAGGCACGCCTGGATGGCCGCTTGCACGCGCGCCTGAACCTCCGGGCGCACGTGCTCGACCGCGGAGCTATTACAGGCGGCAAGCGCCGATCGCACCGCGTCGCATACGGCCGTACAACGGGGGCAACCTTCCAGATGATGCTCCATGGAAGCGCAGTCCTGTTGCGTGAGTTCGCCTTCGAGCTTGCGGGAAAGCATCAGCACCACGTCGGGACAGCCCGGAGCCGGCACCAGACTTGGACTCTCGAGCACGGGCTGGAGCTGTTGGCGCAAAGCCGAGCGGGCGCGGTGCAGCCGGCTCTTGACCGCATCGACCGAGGTGTCGAGCGCACTGGCGACCTCGGGGGCAGTGAGCCCCTCCACGTCGCGCAGGAGGATCACCTCGCGATAGTCGTCCGACAGCCGGTCCAGGGCCTCACGAAGCGCCTGGCTGAGCTCACGCTCGACCACGATCTGCTCCGGGCTCGGCTCGCCGCCAGCCTGATGGAGCAGTACCGCATCGTCCACTGGCGGCTGGTTCTTGAGCCCCCGCCGTTTCCGGGCACACGCACTGCGCGTCAGCGCAAAAGCCCAGCTCGGCAGTGAAGACCGTCCCTGGAACTCACCGAGCTTGGTCGCGACGAGCAACAGCGCATCCTGCAGCACGTCGTCCGCGTCGTGCTCGCTTTTGCACATGCGAAGACCGAAACGGTGGATCGCCGGAGCGATCGTGGACAAGAGCTTTTCCAGCGCCTTCGGCTCGCCGCGCTGGGCTTGCTCGACCAATGCCGTCATGTCGTCCATGGCTCAAGACTCTATGTAGCCGAGTCTCGGGCCGGGGCCAGGGCAGGCCGCCAGTGGCGGTTTGCGGGCCCCGGCCTCAGGGAAGGCCGCAGACGGTGTCCGGCTTCGCCCCCGTTCAGCCTGGAACTTCGGCTTCCACCAGCTGCGCCAACGACGCCAGCGACTCCTGCCAACCGAGGTAGCAGGCCTCCAGAGGGATCATCTCCGGTACTCCCTCCTGCACCACTCGGAGCTCCGTCCCGCAGGACACTGTCTTCAGCGAAACCGTGGTGACCATTTCGCCGGAGAGGCTGGTGTCGTCGAACCGATCCGTGTGTCGAATGCGCTCGTTCGGCACCAGTTCGAGAAACTCCCCTCCGAATGACTCGCTCTTGCCCGTGCTGAAGTTGGTGAACGACATCTCGAAGTTGCCACCCACCCTGGCATCGAGGTGAAGGACCTTGCCCGTGAACCCATTCGGCGGCAGCCATTTGATCATCGCATCGGGATCGACAAAGGCGCGATAGACTCGCTCCGACGGGGCGCGGAGCACACGGTGCAGCTGGACGGTACCTGCGGCCATGATCGGTTCACCTTGGGATGGAGGGCTGGGGCGAAGCGCTTCAGGCGATAGGTAGGGCCCGGCCAAGGCAAGCGCAAGGGCACCGTGGCTTCCACGGGAACGGCGAGCGGTCTACAGCAGCTCTCGCAGTCCGCGCTTCTCCAGTTCCTTCAGCAAGGTCTTGAGATCCCTCACGGAACCTTTGTCGACGATCAGGGTGACGTCCGGCAGCTCCACCACGATGAGGTTCGATACGCCCATCGCGACCACCGGCTTGTCGGTGCCGTTGTAGATGAAAGCGTCCTTCGTGCACAGATCGACGACGTGCCCGCGAGTGACGGTCTCGTCGGGTGAGCCCTGGAGTGCCTCCTTCAGGGCACTCAGGTTGCCCGGGTCGACCCAGCCGAGGTCCGCCTTCAGTAGACAAGCTTGATCGCGAGGGATCTGAGTAAGGATGACTTCGTCGAAACTGCTGGGCCGAAGCTGCGGGTAGAGCTCGTCGAGCCTCGAACGCTCTTGTGGAGTCCCGCGGTACGAGACGATTCGCTCGACCATCGCGGCCAGATCGGGCGCGCGTGAACGAAACGACGAGGTCATGAACTCGACCGAGGTGACGAAGTGTCCGGTGTTCCACACCCACTGTCGCGACTCGAACATCTCCGCGCAGCGTTTCTTCTCCGGTCGGTAGACCCATTCTCCGAAGGAATGGAAGGGCACGCCTTCCACCGTGTTCACCGGGGCTTCCACCTTGATCCAGCCCAGGTTGTCGTTCGCGAACCGGGGCTCCTGCGCAATGATGACCAGCCCCGCGGTCTTCGATTCGATGAGAGCCCTGCCTGCGGTGAACAACCTGAGGAGTGTTTCCGATTCGCTGACGTAGTGGTCAGACCACTGGAATATGACCGGGCCCGTGACGCCGTCCTTTTCGAGGGTGAAGAAGGCCAGCGCGACCGCAGCCGCGACGTCACGGCGGCAAGGTTCCAGGAGGTAGTTGTGCTCGGACAGCTGTGGCAGTTGTGTGCGCAGGATGTCCGCGTAGGCGCGGTTGGTTGCCACGAAGATCCGTGAGGGCTCCACGACGCGCAGCAGCCTCTCGAGCGCCAGCTGAATCGATGACTTCGAGGTTCCCGTGTCAACGAGCGGCGTGAATTGCTTGGGGCTGTTCATTCGGCTCAACGGCCACAGCCGTTGCCCCGAACCACCGGCAAAGATGATAGCGTGCACGTTGAGACTGCGGGCGAAGGGGATCTTCGAGTGGGGCGTGATCCGCGCTCGTGAGAGCGTCTAAGTACCAGGGGTCGCAGGCGTTTTCCACCGCCTCGACCGGGCGCCGTGGACCGAGCGGGCAGTGCGTCCCACCCAGGCACGCATGCCACGACGCCGTTTGCCCCACGTCACCACGCGAACCGCAGCGCCGGCCGGCCAGTAACGAAATCGTGGCGCATCGCGACAGGCCACTGGGCCGACACGCGTCGCGCACTTGGAAGCCCACGAGCATCGTCCCTGCCATGCAGGCGCGGCTCAACGCGAGCTCGGCTCGCTCGCTCTGCCCTGGACATTCTTGAGTGCATATTCATATCTGTTCTGCCACATGGGACTCAGGGGCTGATCCGTGTGTCGCAGACGCTCGATCAGTGTTGCGAAATCACGCCTCGACCACAGTTCTTCCGCGTTCGGGAACGGCCTAAAAGGAACCAGGCTGGACAGATCGCCTCGCAGAATTTCCTGGCACTCGTTCCTCAATCGGAATGCTCGCTCTTGCAAGTCATCCAACTGCTTCTTGCCGGTGGTCGCAGTGAGCTTCCTGTCGAAGGAAGTAACGTATTGCGAATACGGAAGTTCTTCATCGCCCAGGTTCAGCGACATGTGGCCGCTCGCGCCCCAGCCCCAACCCCATACGCGGACACTCATGGGGCCGTTGGAGTAGACAACGCGGAACTGGTCCTCTGCATCCCATTTCTTGTTGAACCCGTACTCCGTTTCCAGGAAGCCGAACTCAGCCTCAACGAACTGAACGTATTGCTCGTGGGAAGGGCGCTGGATCTGCTTTCTCATGTGTCCAACCGCCTCACTCCCTGCAGCACGACCACCGTATACGGATGCGCTCCGTAGCGCGCCTCCGCCGTGATGAGGGTGCCTCGCCCGGGATCCCAGGCGTTGCCTTCCGGCTCGGCCCAGGCGGCGGTGTCGACGACACGGCGCCACTCGCGCTGACCTCGTGCAGGCGGAACGCGCAGCTCACAAGGCTCGTGGCGCATGTTCAAGAGCAGGAGAAAATCGTCCTCCCCGATCGCGCTGCCGTCGATCCACCATTCGAGAGCCCGGTCGCCAGCCTCGAGCGCCGAGCTCGCGTCGGGACGCGAAAAGAGGAAGGTCACGTTGTCTCCACCGCCGAGCGCGAAGTCGCCGAACACCGTCTGGCGCAGGCAGCGGTAGCGTCTGCGAATGCCGAGCAGGTGGCGGACGAACAGGAATAGGCCGTTCTTTCCGCTCCTCCCCTCGTCAACCCCGTAGTTGTCGTGGTACGCGGCGCTGCAGCCGGTCGGCACCCGGTGGGGCGCATTCGTCGCGATCATGTCGTAGTTGGTCCAGGTGGCCACGGTGTCGAGCGACCAGGGGTTGTTGTTACCGTTCTGCGTTCGCCCGAGCTCGTCACCATACACGTTCATCGGCACGCCACGCGCGAACATCTGCAGGGTCAAGAAACTCCGCAGGCGCACGCGGCGCAGGGCATGGTCGCCCCCCGAGTCCCAGGACAAGTTGTCGTCCGAGCCGCCATCCGAAGGCCCAAAGGGCGGCGGCTGAGCGTTGTTCTTGTGGTTGTAGCTCACCAGATCCGCCAACGTGAAGCCGTCGTGAGCGGTGATGAAGGTGATCGACTTGTGCGGGCCGCCCTGGTCGGCGAAGCGCCAGTAGTCGCCGTTCACTGCGCCGGCGAAGGCCAAGGCCTGGCCCGGATCGCCTTTGACGAAGCGCCGCAGCACGTCGCGGAAGTTGCCATTCCACTCGGCCCACCCCGGCGGGAAGTTGCCGACCTGGTAGCCCGCCGGGTACTCGCAATCCCAGGCCTCGGCGATCACCTCGATGTCCTCGGCAGCCGCCAGACGCGCAATCGCCTGGAGCAGCTCGGAACCGCCCGTGAAGCGGTAGTCAATGACCGCGTCGCGGCCGAGCACCGTCGCCAGATCGAAACGGAAGCCGTCCACGCCCATCTCGCGGCACCAGTACTCGAGCGAATCGAGAACCAGACGCTGAACGATGGGGCGCGAGCAGTCGAGGTTGTTGCCGCAGCCGGTGCTCACCCAGTACTGACGCGGATCCGCCTCGCAGAGCGCGTAATACCGTGCGTTGTCGAGCCCGCGGAACGCGAACATCTCCGCGGTGTCGAAGTCGAGCTCGCCGGGGCGCTCCGGGTGTACGTACGGGCCGCCCTCGCCGGTGTGGTTGTAGACGACGTCGAGGTAGACTTCGAGCCCTGCATCGTGGAAGGCGCGGACCATCTCCTTGAACTCCCGCGTCGGTCCGCCGAGCGAGCGGTCGTGGGCATATCGGCGATCGGGCGCGAAGTACCCGAGGGTCATGTAGCCCCAGTAGTTGCTGCGCGTTGCCGTGGCGTTCTCGAGCGGCTCGTGCGAGAGAAGGCCGTTCGAGAACTCGTGCACCGGCAACAGCTCGATCGTCGTATAGCCCAAGGCGCGGAGGTAGGGCGCCATCATGGCTGCGCCGCGGTAGGTCCCACGTAGCTCCGGGGGCACCGAGGCCACGGATTCGAAGCCCGGGATCCCAGCCAGGACCTCCGCGAGTCTGGCAGACGACGGATGACGCGTGAGCCCGCGAACGTGCGCTTCGTAGATGATCGCGTCCGCTGCCGGGAGCCTTGGTTTCGTGCCGTACGAGGTGGTGTCGTGAACGACGACGGACTTGGGAGCATAGGGCCCCGTGTCGAACCAACGTCGCGGCTCGAGCTCACCCGTCGGCGCTCGGTACGGGTGCGGACCCGAAGCGTAGATCGCCACATCGTGTCCCGCGGCCACGAAGGCGGGAGTGACCGGGTCATGCGACAGCTCGCGCGCGTAGGGATCGAAGAGCAACTTGTTCGGATTGTATCGGTTGCCCTGGCTGTCGACGTCGGAGCGAAACCCCGCCACCGAACCACCGCGTCGCCATGCCGGATCCCACTCGAAGTTCGGCCCCCAGCACCGCAAGCCGTAGAGCGTGCCCAGGGGCAGCTCCGCGAGCTCGGCGAACCAGGTCCCGTCGCTTGCGCGGGCCATGAAGTAGTCGTAGCGCGCGGCCTCGTCAGTCGGCGTGCCGTAGATCTCGAGCAGCACGCGCGAGGCGTGCTCCGCGTAAATGGCAAAGGTCGTCGACCGCTCGGTCCAGTGCGCCCCGAGTGGGAAGCTGGCCCCGGGCCAGCGCTCGGGCGTCACAGGGGCGAAGGCGCCGGCGTGTGGGTGGTTCGCGCCGGTCTCGGAAGCGGGGGTATGAAGGGCACCGGGCATGGCAAGACTCCTTGGAGCCGGAAATGCTACCGCAGTCGCGGTCATTGCGGGCCGGCGAAGGCGCGCCCGTGGCATGCGCGGCGGGTGTCGCGCTATCCTCGGCCCCGCAACACGGCATGCAGAGCATGACGACCCATCCACGGCCGGCGGACTGGCGGTGCCCACCTCGGGTTCGAACGCTGCTTTTCGCCGGCGCCCTGGCGAGTGCGCCGGCGGCGGCTTACCCCGACCGAGCTCGCGCCCCAGCCCGGCCTGAACCTGTGCTGATCCTGGTCGACCCTGCCAGCGGCTGCGTGACCGCGCGCGGTTTTCTCGAGCAAGTCCGGAGTCGCACACCACGGGCCCGCGAGGCTGAGTCCGGCGAGTCTGCTCGCCGCTTCCGCGTGACGATCGAGGGCAGCGTGCCCGTCGTCGGCAGACTCCTGGCCGAGAACACCGACGGTACGACGGCCGTACGCGAGGTCCAGGGCACCAGCTGCCAGGAGGTGGCGGACGCTCTGGCGTTGGTGGTCGCCGTAACGTTGGATCCACTGGCTGACCAGAGCCCTGGCCCGGGCAACACCCGAGCGTACCGGCCGGGGAGGGCTCCGCGGTCGTCGGGTGCGGCTGCGCCCCACCCTTCGGTCCGCACCACGCACGCGCCGCGCCGGCCCGAGCCCATGGCGCGCTGGCGCCATGCCCTGGGCGGGGAGGCCTTGGTCAGGGCGTGGCTGGTCGATGAGTCCATGCCAGGGCTGGGTGCACGCTACTGGGGCTCGCTGGCAAACGACGCAGCCGCGGGTCTGCTCGTTACGGTCGGTGCGTTCGCCACCTTTGCCGCCGACGCTCAGGCAGAGTCTCCGGCGAGCGAGCCCGACCGCTACGTCGGCGGCGTGATCCGCTATCATCTGCTGGGGCTCGACGCCGGTGCATGTCCGTTCGGTGCTAGCCTGGGCGCGCGGGTGCGTCTGTACCCCTGCGGGGCATTCACTCTGGGCCAACTGCGGGCCCAAGGACAGCGCCAGCTCCCCGGTGCTCAATCGGACAGTACGCTGTTCGTGGCTGCGGCGCTGGAGGGTCGCTGGATCATCCACATCGCTGGCCCGCTCGGCTTGGTGGGCGCAGTCGGCCTGTCGGTGCCATTGCAGAAGAAGTACTCACTGGTGATGACCACTTCAGGAAACGAACAGCCGGTCGGCAGCACCAGACCAGTGGGATTCGTTGGCGCGCTGGGCCTGTTGTTGAGCACACTCTGAGCGACGCTGATCAGAAAGTCCGGCTCGGACCATGGCGCAGTGGACGACCGTGCACATGGCGCTCGAAACTGAAACTCTCGGGGTCGCATCTGCGGCCGGCCGAGCGTCTCTGGCGCCGAATCAGTCTCTGCGCCTCCGAGCGCTGGTCGACCAGTACTTCGACTTCGCATGGCGGTCGCTGCGCCGGCTCGGCGTGCCCGAGCCGAGCGTGGACGATGCGGCCCAACAGCTGTTCGTGGTGTTGGCCACGAAGCTCGACGCTGTCGATCCTGAATGCGAGCGCTCCTTCGTCTTTGGCACGGCCGTGCGCATCGCATCCGACTACCGTCGTGCGCTGCGGCTCGAACGCGAACGCCGTTCGGGCGATACCGGCGCGCTCAGCGATCCGCTGCCCGCGCCTGATGAGCTTCTGGACCACAAGCGCGCTCGCGAATTGCTGGATCGCTTGCTCGATGCGTTGCCCATGGAGCTTCGCACTGTGTTGATCCTGGCTGAAGGCGAGGGCATGACCATGTCCGAAATCGCAGGCCTGTGCGAGATCCCCCGGGGCACCGTGGCCTCGCGCTTGCGTCGCGCGCGAAGCTCGGTACTGGGGATGCTCGAACAGATCCAGGCGCGCACGCACCGCACGGGAGAGTCGTCATGAATACGCCGGGAGCTCAGGGACCGAAGGACCCCGAACGCACACTGCAGGCGCTGTTCGGCTCTATGTCGGGCGACGCTCCGCGTCCCGGCGCCAAGCAGGCAACGCTGGCTGCGCTCGGCCTGAGCGCCGCCGCTGCCACCGTGGCCGGGACGGCAGGCGCGCTCGGCACGGCCGGCATGGTGGCCAAATTCGTGGGTCTGGGCGTGCTGGCGGGTGTCGTGACGACCGGAGCCGTGGTCGGAGTGCGACACGGGCTATCGCCAGCGCCTCCGAACCACGCGCACCCGACGGCGGCTTCGACGTCCACGCCGCGGGCGCTCGGTCGGCCCCATGGGCCCCAACGTACGCCGGCGGCTGTGCCCTCGGCTCGGCTGGGCGATCGGATCCAAGTCGAGAGCACCCCGGCCACGCCCGCCGCCCACACGCGGATCGCGCCGCATCCACCGTTGGCCACTGTGCGGGTCGAACCCGAGGGCAATCCGATCGGCCAAGTGTCCGGCTTCGAGGAACCGCCTCCCGTGGCCGCGGGCGACGCATGGCCGGCCGCCGACTCGTCGCTTCGCGGTGAGACCGCCCAGCTCGACCGGGCGCGGTCAGCAATGGCCGCTGGCAACGCCCAAGCCGGCCTGGCCGAGCTCGACCGCTACCACAGCGCGTTCCCGCGGGGCGCGCTCGGGCCAGAGGCTGCCCTGCTGCGCATCAAGGCGCTCGTCATGACCGGCGACCGTGCCGGCGCGCGGGCCCTGGCTCGTTCGTTCGCTACCAGCCACCCCGCAAGCCCCCATCTCGAACAGCTCCGTTCCTTGCTGGAGCCGTGATCAGTCAACGCGGGTCCGTCCATGGCACGACTGAAACCGGAGAGGAACCCATGACGATGACGAGCAGGCTACCTTCAGGCGTACTGACCCTCTGTCTCGTGGCGTGCAACAACGCGCTCATGGTGGGACAAGAGACGGGCGGCACTGCGGGCGCCGGCAATGCTGCCGGGGCACCCGGATCGGGCGAGCCGACGGGAGGGAAAGGCGCGCTCGGCGAAGGAGGAGCCGGACTCGCCACGGGTGGCGTTGAGCAGAGCGAAACAGGAGGCACGCGTGCCACCGGTGGAACCACCCCGAGCGAGGGCGGGGCCGTACTCGTTACCGGTGGAACCACCCCGAGCGAGGGCGGGGCCGGACTCGCTACCGGCGGAACCACCCCGAGCGAGGGCGGGGCCGGTAGCCTGCCTTGCGACGTCCTGCGCCGGGCTGGCCACAGGTGCGTGGCGGCTCACAGCACGGTGCGACTCATTGTCTCCGCCTACTCCGGGCCCCTGTACCAGGTCTGTAGCGGAACCGCGTTTGCTGGGCCGAGTTCTTGCCAGGGGACGGCCCTGGACATCGGAGTCGTGGACGGCCATGCGGACGCCGCTGCGCAAGACAGGTTCTGCTCCGACACCGTCTGCACCCTATCGAAGATTTACGATCAGTCCGGACTGGGAAACGACCTCGAACCCGCGCCCGCCGGTGGCAACAAACCTACCCCCGACAACCCGGCAAGAGCCGCGGATCTCCCGGTCAACATCGACGGGCACAGGGCCTATGGCATCCTGTTCAGACCCGGTATGGGCTATCGCGCCGGCTGTGGCAGCTGCAACACCAAGGTTGGCAACGGGACGGCACAAGGCGACGAGCCAGCGAGCATCTACATGGTGAGCAGCCAGAGGGATCTGATCAACGGCTGCTGCTTCGACTACGGCAACGCCGAAACGACGGGCAACAACGACGGCAACGGCATGGTGGAAGCGGTCTACTTCGGGGGAGGCGTCATTTGGGGCACCGGCAGTGGTGGGCAACCGGGCCCGTGGGTCATGGCAGATCTCGAAAACGGCCTCTATGCCGGCTGGGAGAACGGGCAGGACCAGAGTATTTCGACCAATGTGCCCCTGCAGTACGACTTCGTCACGGCCGTGCTGGTCGGCGACGTGGCAGACAAGAACGGCGGCAAGGGCCGCTTCGCGCTCTATGGCGGCGACGCGAGGTCCGGCGCCCTGACCACCATGTACGACGGAATACGCCCGGAAAAACCCGGCTACGCTCCCATGCAGAAACAGGGATCCATCGTGCTCTCGATCGCCGGAGACAACAGCGACGCTGGTGGAGGACGCTTCTACGAAGGCGCCATGGTCAGCGGCGCTGCGAGCAAGGAGACCCTGGACGCCCTGCAGGACGCGATCGTCGCTGCGGGATACGGGAAGTAGGACAGCTTGCAGGCTGGGCCGGTTGTCCCGTGCCCTTCAAGGGAGTGCGTTGCGTGCGGGGCCTGCAGGTTGGCGGCCGCAGTCCGATTCCAATCGAAGGACATTGACCCGCGCGCCTTCACTCGCCTGGGCGCGCCAGGCCCTGCCCGGCATCCGCCAGCGGACGCGAACGACGTGTCGCTCTTCTTTTCTGGACCAATCCGTGAGGGGTGAGCGGCTGCACGGCATTGAACACAAGTCTCTGCCCGTGCCGAGGTGCATCGATGAGAGCCGGACGTCTGTCCAGAAGGCTGTTGATGGTCGGGATCCTGAGCATCGCCTGCGGCGAGTCGGGTGGTGGCGATACTGGCAGCGGCGGAAGCGCGAGCCCTGGGGCTGGCTCTGGTGGCGTGGCCGCGGGGGGTGGAGCAACCAACGCTGACTCGGGCGGCAACACAGGTGCCCCGGGCGGCAGCACGGGCCAAGGAGTGACGGGCGGGGCGACGGCCAACGGCGGCAGCGTCGCGTCCGGCGGGTCGACGGGTGGACAGCCAGATGGGACGACGGGGGGCGACGGCCAACCGGGCGGGGGCGGGCAAGGCGGACGACGTGGCCAGACCGGAGGCGCGACAGGAACGGGCGGGCAGACCGAACAGGAGACGGGTGGGCAAGCTCAGTCCGGAGGCGCGACCGGGATGGGCGGTCGCTCTGCCACCGGCGGGCGAGCCGGAACCGGGACAGGCGGAACGGGACAGCCAGGAGGCACGACGGGAACCGGCGGGCAGGTGGACAGCGGCGGGCAAGGCGGACAGAGCGCGGGCGGAAGAACTCAGACGGGCGGCACGACCGGCGTCGGCGGGCAGACGGGCGCGGGCGGGCGGATGATTTCCTTCGGCACCTTGCTGGATCCGCAGGCGGTGATGACCGCGGCACAAGAGCTTGCGAAGTCCCTGGCCGATCCCGGTTCGTCACAGTGGCAGGCCAAGGGTGACCAGCACAGAACCTACCACTTCGCGGACGCCAACGCGGACGAACCCTACCGGCTCTACGTTCCGACCAACTGGGACGGCACGTCGGACTTGCCCCTGGCCATGTTTCTCCATGGCTCTGGGAGCAACGAAAACACCTACGTGGACATGAACAACAAACAGATGCTCAATCTGGCCCAGGAGCATGGCTACCTCCTGGTCGCGCCGCTGGGGGACAAAGGAGCCTATGGGAACTTCCTGAGACTGTCGGCCCCCTTCGGCAACGAGCAAGGTGCGGCGGACCTCATGGCCCAGGTGACGGCAGACAGCGAACGTACCAACGAGCTCAGCGAACAAGACGTCATCAACGTCCTGGAACTGGTTCTAGCCGAATATCCGATTGACCGTGCCTCGATGTTCCTTTTCGGGCACTCCATGGGAAGCGGCGGTACATGGTACATCGGTGGCAAGTATGCCGGCTACTGGAGAGGCCTCGCACCCATGTCCGGACCGTTCGTGCAGGAGACGGGCTATCCATGGGAGGAGGTCCGCAAAATCTCCCTCTTCGTGACCGAAGGAACGCAAACCCCGTCTCTGGACGGCAGCAGGGCATTGCGGGACTGGCTGGCAGAGAACAACTTCGATGCCGAATACGAGGAAGTCAATGCAGACCACGGGGGGATGATACCGCTCGTGCTACCCGACATATTCGACTTCTTCGACCGCTCGCGCGCCCCTTGAAGTCCCCAGCGGCGCCCCCGAACCCAGGCCAGCAGCGAGTTGGAGCAGGCCTACGAACAGATGGACGAGCAGGGCTCGGGTCCGCCTTTGAGCATCAAGGAGACCAAGAAGTCCTGGCAGGTCGCGTCCGCCAGAGCCATGAGGCACTGATCGGCCCGATCGGCATGATAGCTCTTCCCGCCAGGACACATGGCGTTCGCATCCGCATTGCGGGCGCGCATGTTGTCTTTGCACTCCTCCACCGAGTCGCCCGTTTCCGGCACCAGCAGGCGGATGGCCTGGATCTGCGACGAATCGAGGCATTCGTGGATGCGTTCGCACGTCAGGTCGTTGATCTCCGTGGCCTGTTCGCGTACGGCCGCATTCTCGCTGGGGTCGTCGTTGCCACCGCCGCACGCGGTCGCCGCGATGAAGACGAGTCCAAACAGAAAACGTGTGGCTTGAGTGCTGCGAATCTTCATTTTCGTTCTCCCATGTTTGGGTGGTTCGAACGAGCCCTGTAGCATCGGGCGTGCCAGCCCGAGCGCTGGTGGGCCTGGCGGCTGTGCCGCGCGGATCGAGCGCACCAACCGCCTGAGGTGCGTTGCCGAACGCCCACGGCGCAGCGCACGGGAGCGCTGTCGGGCCCTCGTGCCCTGTCCGACCAGCGTCCGTCCGCGCGGTCGGACACTGCGGGGGCGCGGCGCTTTCCGCCCCTCAACTCAATGGACACGCGGCGCTAGACGCGCCCCGGGGTCGCCTGCGCGCGCGGCAAGTGCACGGCGAACACGCTACCCACGCCAACGTCCGACGAGACCGCAACGAATCCAGCATTCTGCCGAACGATGCCATAGACCGCCGCCAGACCGAGCCCCGTGCCTTGGCCCGGCGGTTTGGTGGTGAAGAACGGTTCGAAGATGCGGGCCATGACGTCCGGCGCCATCCCCGCACCCGCGTCAGCAACCTCGACGCAAACGTACGGGCCCGGTGTAGCGTCCGGATGCTCCCTGCAGTCATCCGGCCCGATCTGGACCTCGCGGCTGCGCACGGTGAGGACGCCCCCGCTCGACATGGCGTCGCGCGCGTTGACGCACAGATTGACCAGGATCTGCTCGACCTGGCCGGGATCGACGTCCACGGGGCCGAGCGCTTCCGCCAAGTCGAACTCCAGCTTCACGTCGTTGCCCACGAGACGCAACAGCACGCTGTGCAGGCCGGCAACGACATCGTTGACGTTCAGGATCTGGCGGGCCACGTCCTGCTGCCGACCCATGGCCAAGAGCTGCCCCGTCAGACGCGAGCCGCTCTCGGCTGCACGTTGCAGCGAGTCGAGCAACTCTCCCTGGTCGCGGGACAGTGGCTTCGTTTGGCGCAAGAGTGTGGCGTTCCCCGAGATGCACGTCAGAAGGTTGTTGAAATCATGGGCCACGCCGGCTGCCAGGCGGCCGACGAGCTCGAGCTTCTGCACTTGGCCCATGCGCTCGCGGAACCGGATGCGATCCTGTTCCGCCTGAAGGCGATCGCTGATGTCACGCATGGCCACGATACGCAGAGTCCGGCCCATGTACTCGAGGCTGCGCCCATGCGTTTCGCCGGGAAACGTCGAGCCGTCGCGCCGGATCGCCGTGACCTGCAGCGGCACGTCGCCTCCTGCCGTCATTCGTTCGTGCACCCGGACCCGCGACTCCTCGCTTAGCATGAAGTCGAGGCCGCGTCGGCCCAGCAGGTCTGCCGGACTGGCGTATCCGAAGATCTCGGCGAATCTCTGGTTTGCATCGATGATCACGCCGCGATCGTGGATCATCAGCCCCTCGAAGGCCGCGTCCGAGAGCGTTTGTGCGCGCAGGCCATTGTCGCGGGCGATCCGAAGCGCCCGTCGCATCTCTCGCTGCGCGAGGTACTGGGCCACGGCGATGACGGGAAAGAGGACCGCGCCCACGATCCACACTGAGGCGGGCGGGTCCGGAGGCGCGAAGTGGATGTAGCCTCCGGCCTCGGCGCGAAGCATGAGGTAGCCGAACGAAGCCGAGAGCAGCCCGACCGCCAGCGCAACCCGAAAACCAAGCAACATGCCGGCCAGTACGACGACCAGGCAGTAGCCGGTCTGGTAGGCCTGGCTGTGCACCCCGGCGCTCGTGAGCGCCGTCACCGTCATGAACAGCCACAGCGCCCCGACCTGCAGACGAGACGCCCATCGGACATGGCCGGCTCGCATCATCCAGATGAGCAGGAAGTTGACGCCCTCGCCTGCCAGCGCCTGGATCGACACGCGAGGGACATTGGAGGGATGGCTGATGAGCGTGTATGTCCAGTAGGGGATCGGAACCAGCACCATCGACCACAGGACCACGTGCAGCAGAAAGGCCTGGTGGCTCTTGGCCTCGTCCTCGAAGACGGGCGGCACTAGGATCCTGGTTAGTTTCACGCCGACGCCTCGAGCCAACCCCGGCGCGGCGCTCCGCCGTCCCAATGGCGCCGTGGCTCGAGTTCACTATGGTACGGCGGATAGGGCCACGCCGAGCACACAAAAAACCTTGCGCCGCGTCCGAGCCCGGCCAGCGGCCCGGCACCGAGTTCGACACAGGCCTACACGTGAACGCCGACGGGCGCTGATGCTCCCCCGGCGTCCGTGCGGCATGGGGTCGACTGCCGGGACCCCAACCTGCGTGGGTGAAGCCGAAGCATGGGTTGGGCGGCTTCGCGCCGCTCCGCGCGGCAGGTTCCCTCTGACCTGGTGCCGGACCAGCACCAGCCGAGGGTCCCGCATACAGGATCGCCCGGCGTGTCGTCGAGCGAATCGGACCAGGAGAGTTGGGATCTGGTCGGCCTCGGCCCGAACCACGAGCTACGACGATAGCACGCTCAATCGCTGCGGTAGAATCCGGACTCGAACGCCTCGCACAGCGTTGGCTGCCATTCGGTCGCTGGGAAATCGCACGGGAACGAGATGCGCTCGGGCGGGGCGTCTGGTGAGAAGTAGATCCAGCGGTAGTAGCTCGTCTGAACGGGCAAATCGTAGCGGAGGATCCGATCATCCGCATCGCACTCTCGGACGCGCACTACCAGATGTGCGCGCGTCGCCTCGAGGCGCACATGCCCGACGAAGTGCGAGCCCTGCCCGCCGACGTCCTCGAGCAAGCTGAAGAGCGCGGTCCCTTGTTCGTAGTAGATGACGTCGCTCTTGCAGGGCCCGTCGGAATTGACGCCCTGCAGCGCCAAGGCCGTCTCGTAGCCGTCGCCAGCGAAGCGGAGCCACTGGTGGGGGCTGCCGTTGAGCTCGGGGAAGTAGAAATCTCCGGTTTCGGGATCGAAGAACTGGCTGTCCGTGCCGTCGTCGCCGACCCAGAACCCCTGCAGCTCGGCGTAGGGGGGATCCTCACCGAGCACGAAGTCCGACGGCTGATCCGGCTGTGCGGGAGACCCGAGCGGCGCGCGATGAACGAGCATCAAATCGTAGGGATGCGGTCCGCCGGTCGCCTGCATCGACCAGGTGCGGATGTGGCCGTACTCGTGCCATGCGTCACTCACCACGATATCGAGCGCTACCGGGTCGGTGCCCAGGTCGAGCGAGGTCGAGCCGCTGCAGTCCTGGACGTCGAGACGCCGCTCGGATGGACGGAGCGTGAGCGTCGCGCCCTCGAGCGCGGCGATCCCCACCGACTGCTCGAAGTGCGTCACGTGTGCACAGCTCGCAGAGACCCCGGAGGCAAAATGGGCGAGGTAGTACGAGCCGTCGGGAGCGATCTTGAGCTGTACGCTGAAGCCCGAGGTCATGGAGAAGTCCTGGCCGTACGCGTTCGTGTAGTCGCCGGAGGAGGCACGGGTCTCTTGCCAAATCCCGACGAGCTGCGCGGGTACCGAGGCCTCGGGCGGTACCGATTCGGTGTCACCCCCGGCACCGCCGCGGCCGGCGTGGCCGTCCCCGGTTCGGGTGCCGCCCTCACCGAGACGGGTGGCGCTGGCCCCGGCCGAGGGGGCGCCGCCTCGGTTGGAGGGAGCGCCCGCGGCCGCATCGCGGCCGTCGGTCGGAGCGGCGCCAGAGTATCCCCTTCCGCTGTCGCCGTCCGGGACGACCGCCGGCGTGCCGCCGCCGACGGCGCTCGATTCGCCACCGACATCGTCGCTTCGAACGGCAGCCACGCCGCCTCCGCCCGCCTCGCCAGCGGTATTTTCGCTGCCGCCGTTGGGCTGGGCGGGACTCTGCCGAGCCCCGGCCGCCCCGTCTTCGGAAGCGTCGTCGCTCGCCTGGGTACAAGCGACGAGCGCAGGGACGAGGAATGCGACCCAACGAGCGTTGAGGTGCAGGCTAGACATGCGCATCTTCCTTCGCCACAGCCGATCGCAGCTGCGCTTCCCGGTGTTGTGCGGCCCGTGAACGCGCCGTCAAGCCCGGACCTCGGCGCGCGCCCCGTCGAGCTTCGGGCTTGACGCCACGCACCCGAGCACCATGAGTCACGCCGATGGCCAGCGGATGCGCGTGTAGCAGCTCATGTCCCGGGTGGAGGAGCCCCCTTCGATCCGGCGGCACTTGAGACGAACCACCGCCGCCATCGCAATTCGGAGCCCGCCGCCCACCAGGGTCGCGGGCTTTGGCGTCTCGCGGCCCCGGGCGGCGAGCTCCCACGACGGAGCCACAGAACAATGACAAGAGGCAGCCCCTTGGGTTCCCAAACAAACGATCGCTCGGCGCGGGTCCTGGCCGCGTGCATCCTGGTGACGATAGCCGCTGCGTGGTCTATCGGCGCCCGCTGGGTACTACCCGTGCTCGCCGTCGGATTCGTGGTGCGCGCGCTGTGGGGACCGCGCTATTCGATGCTCGCACGGCTGGCATCGGCGGTCGCGAATCGCCTGGGGCCGGTTCGGCTGGTGTCAGCCGCCCCGAAACGATTCGCCCAGGCCATCGGCGCAGGGTGCCTGACCCTATCCTCGCTGGGCGGCTATCCGAGGGTCGGTTGGGCCATCGGAGGCGCGGTGGCGCTGTTCGCTGCGCTGGAGGCGACGCTGGGGTTCTGCTTCGGCTGCTGGCTGTACGGAACGTTGGCAGCGAGAGGCCTGATGCAGCCGGACATCTGCGTCGACTGCGTGCGCCCTGCTGGCGGCGTCGACAGTCCTTCGTTGCCGTACTCCGATTGATCAGGTCGTCGAAGGCAAACGGTCGAGAATGCGGCTCGCCTCGGCGCTCGCCCTCGGAGCGGGCCGCGTCCATGCCAGAGGCGCGGTCGCCCTCTCGACGGGCCGCACGGAGATTCACTCCCCTTCGAGCCGAAACTCCGGGGTGTCGAACCAGAATCCGAGTCCCCCAACACAGTCCAGTTCCGCCTGGACGATGGCCTGGTGGCCCTCCTCGATCTCGACGAACCGCTCGAACAGCTGCCGTCCCTCCGCGTCGAGGGTGCGCACCATTTCCTTGTAGAAGTTGGCTGTCTCCACCTCCGCAGCCAACGCCTGCTTGAGGGCCTCCGTCTCGACGTCGTAACCCGGACGCGGCGCACCGGACACCTTGTGCTTGAGTTGCTCCACGCCGGCCGCGATCGCCGCACGACTCGGAATGGCCGTGCTGAGTTCCGCCACGGTCACTCTGCCGCTCTCGCGCCACTCGGTGAGTCGGTCGTGTAGGTACGCGATGTGCAGCTTCTCCTCGTCGCAGAGCGTGCTGAAGACGCGCTGGGCTATTTCGTGCGTCGCAGCCCGCGAGGCTTCGAGATAGGTCCTGTGGACTCGTCCTTCGTATTCGAGCGCGGTCTTGATGGCTTGTTCCAGGTTCACGCTGGAACACCTAGTACATCGGGCGCGCCGCCGCGAGGGGTGCGCCAGCGAGCGCGGAGCGCATCGTGGGCCGGCTCGCCGAGCGGGGAAGTCAGGCGTGTGGCGGCCGGAAGCGTCGATTGCGGGGCGAGGCGTGGCCGGGACCCTCGGATCCGCTGGCGCCCGAGCCGCGGGCACTCGAAGCCGTTATCCCTTCGTGATCTTCTGCCCTCGCATGACGATGTCGCGGCTGGCCTTGACGTTGATGTTGCCGGATCCCACGACGGTGATGTCCTTGCCGCGGATCTCGATGGAGCCGTCCTTCTTGAGAACGATGGAGGCCGCACCCGTGCGCAACGTCAGCGAATTCCCTGCCTCGATGACCGTATCCTTGCCCGTGCGCAGCACCAACGCGTCCCCCGCCTCGATGCTCACACCCTTGTGGACCGTGAGCGAGTGTGCACCCTCGATCCGCGTCTCACTGTCACCCGCTATCGACACGCGCTGTCTGTTGCCGATGGTGAGGGTCTGACCGCCGCCGATCGTCGTCTCCTGGTTGCCTCCAATGGAGGTCTGCTCAGCGCCGCCGATCGTCGTCGCGCGCGACGCGCCCACCGCAGCGGTCTGGTTCTGACCGACGGACACCGAATCATTGCGATCGATCGTTGCGGACCGGTTGCCCGTCACGCGGACGACCTGATCCCCCGCCACGGTCGCCAAGGGCGTACCCGGGCCGCCCGGCTGCGGCGACCCGTCCCACGCCAAACACAATACGGTCAGTACCATGAGCCCGATGAGTCTACGGTCTGGTGTCGTTCTCACGATGACAGCTCCTGTTGCCTGGACGAACACGCAAGCGTAGCACGCGGGGCGATGCCGGCAGCGCGTGTCGATTGAGACAGCGCACTCGACGATGCGCACGCCGGCGCTCAAGAGCTTGGAACAGTAGGAGCGCGAGGCGAGTGTCACGAGCAGGCTGTCGGACTTGGCGGGCAGGAGCGGCCACACGTCCGCGCCGCGCAGGGCCCGTGATCGCCGCCAGGATGGCCTGGCTCGGGACGAAACACGGATTGGTGATCCAGACGCGCTCGCAGGCCAGGGCGCCCTCTCGATCGTCGACCGCTGAGCCGGACGGGACAGCACGATTCTGGATTCTGTTCAGTGCGACAAGGCAACCGAGGCACGTGTCGCGCCGCCCGTCCAGTCGAAGGGTTGCATTTGCAGAGCACGGTCTTCGACGAGATCGCCGCAGCTTGCGACTGCGCGACTTCCGGACGCCGCGCCAACGGCAGGGACGTCTGGAAAAGTGATGTACCTGCCTGCCAGCCCGGATGGCCGCGGACGAAGACGATGAAAATGGGTATGGCTTTGGGGCCACGCCTGCTGTAGCATCACGCTCGCAATGAGGTGCAAGAGGTCCGCGGCGGGCGCGGCAGGTATCTTTGTGCTCCTTCTTGGCGCATCGGGTCAGGCCCAGAATGCCGACAAGAGCGCAGCGGTCACGCTCTACGATCAAGCCCAGCAGCTCATGCAGCAGGGCCGCTATGAAGAAGCGTGCCCCAAGTATGCCGAAAGCAATCGCCTGGATCCGCAGCTCGGGGTTCTGCTGCACCTGGCTGACTGCTACGAAAAGGAGGGCAGGTTCGCCAGCGCCTGGGCGACGTTTCGCGACGCCGCCGATCTGGCGGATCGTCGAGCAGATGCCCGCAGTCTGGCAGCCAAGGACCGTGCCAGTGCGCTCGAAGGCCGGCTTTCTCGCTTGACCATTTCCGTGCCCCCCGAGTCCGCGGTTTCTGGGCTCGAAGTGGAGCGGGATGGCACGACGATCGGTTCGGCTCTCTGGGGCACCGCTGTGCCAGTGGACCCTGGATCGCACACGGTGCGAGCTACCGCGCCTGGAAAGGTACCGTGGGAGTCGACGGTGGAGGTGACGGAGGTCGGAGCTGCAGCCGCCGTCACGGTGCCTGCGTTGGCCGACGCTCGTTCTGTCACGACTGGGACCCAGCAGGCAGTCGGGCACAACGCGACCTGGGAGTCGGGCGGCGACACGACCGCCGCGGGGCGGGGGTCGGGCCCGCAGCACCCGGGTGAGGAACGTCTCGTTTCGGGACCCACCCAGCGCATCCTGGGCTATGTGGCAGGCGGACTGGGTGTGATTGGGGTGGGCGTGGGGATCGCGTATCTGGTCGAGCGCTCGGACGCACTCGATGACCGCGACGCAATCTGCCCGGCGTCGGTCGATTGCGCGCCCGGCGACCAGAGGAGAATCGACGAGTTGACGGATCGGGCACGGGACGCTTCGACGTTGGGCGCGGTCGGCTTGGTGGTTGGTGGTGCCCTGCTGGCTGGCGGAGCGGCGCTTGTCCTGACCGCGCCGGAGGACGGCGCCCGGCAAGGACTGATGGTGGCTCCGCTCGTCGGCAGGAGCGACGCAGGATTGCTGGTGAGGCAGGTCTGGTAGGCACAGACGCCAAGAGCCCGGACACGAGTCCGAGCTCGCTGGTGGGGCAACGGGTCGAGGGACACAGGATGCGGGAACTCAGAATGAGACACAGAGCTATTCGTGGTCTGGTGCTGGGTGGCGCCGCGCTTGCGGGGATTGCCACCGCTTGCGGGGTCAGTGAACGCAGCGTGCGCGAGGCTGAGGGTGGCCACGCGGGCGTGGCCGCTGCCGCGGGTAGCCGATCCACAGAATCCAACGCTGGGACGGCTGGCACTCCGTCCGGATCCGACACCGGGGGCAAACGTGGCAGCGCAGGCGGGTCGAGTGAGACCGGCGGCACAGCAGGCACCCCCTCCGAATCCGACACCGGGGGCAAACGCAGTGGCACGGGCGGGTCGAAGGCGACAGCTGGCGGCGCAGCAGGCACCCCCTCCGAATCCCATACCGGTGGCAAACGCAGCGGTACGGGCGGTTCGAAAGCAACCGGCGGCGGCACAAACCGCGCGGAAGGGGGCGAGGGAGGCGGAGCTCTGGTCGTTCCCACGGGCGGCGCGGGCGGCGCACCGTCGGGTGGCACGTCCGGCGAAGCAGGCAGCACCTCCGAGCCGACGGCGGGAGCACCCAACCCGGGAGCGTGCACCGACGGGGCCCGGCGTTGCGCCGGAGACACCCCAGAGAAGTGCGTGGATGGGCAGTGGGTCAAGCAGAAGCAGTGCAGCGGCACCACACCCGTGTGCAGCAACGGGATCTGCGGCGTGGCTCGCCTACGTGGCGGGCTCGTCACAGTCGGAGGCGCCATCAGCACAGGCACGATTCGCCTGGTCGACCACGGGTTCGAGTACCTGGCGCGATCCTGCGGCACGGTGAAAGAAGAGACGGTCTGCGTAGCGGGGGCAATTCGCCCATAGGTCTTGGAGGTCCCATGATGAACAGAAGACGCATTCTGGTCGGGCTGCTGGCAGCAGGGCTCATCAGTGGCGGTTTCATTGCTGGTCGCGTGCTCGCGGCCGGGATCCCTGCCACAGGCGCGCTCACCTACTCGGGAGTGCTCGAAGGCGAGGACGGCAAACCGCTGACTGGAAAGCACACCGTCGAGGTCAAGTTCTGGGCCACCGAGAGCGGCGGAGACGAGGCGCTTTGCACCAACAACGGGGAGGAAGTCACCCTCGTCAACGGGCGGTTCTCCGTGGCTCTGCCCGATGGCTGCACGGACGAAGTCAAGGCCAACCCGGATCTGTGGGTAGAGGTCAGGGTGGACGGTGCGTCGCTGGGGCGCGCCAAGGCGGGAGCGGTGCCGTTTGCGGTCGAGGCAGGCAACGGCGCTCCCATTGCCAGCATCGTCGCCAGCCTGCTCGACGAAACAGAATTCGCTGCCGTGCAGGGCCCCGGCTGGGTGCTCGCCGACGGGCGCGACGTGACGGGCTCGGCGTACCACGAGCTCGGCAAGGGCACGAACGTGCCGGACCTACGCGGCATGTTTCTGCGCGGGAAGAACAACGGACGGGAGGACGAGCTGGCCAATCCCGAGGGCGAGTTCGCGCTGGGCGAGGTCCAGGAAGCGCAGCTGGCACAGCACGGGCATTCGGTGACGGACCCTGGGCACGACCATCAGGCGCCCACTACGGACGGGAACACCGGCAGTGTCGAGGTGGCCAGTCCGACCTCGGGCGGCTTCGACTACATCTCCGCCGGGAGTCCCATGACTTCGTCCAACGATACCGGCATCACCATCGGCAACGCCTCCGCCACGAGCGCCGACCCCGCTGCCGTCGGAGACGAAACGCGCCCGCAGAACGTCACCGTCAACTACTTTATCCGTGTAAACTGACCCATCACCGCACGCCGCTGCTGTTCGGAGGCTCCCATGTTGACAAGAACACGCATGCTTCTCTGCCTCGCAACCACAGGCCTCATCGCCGGCGCATTCCTGGCCGGTCGTGTGCTCGCCGCCGGGATCCCTGCCGCAGGCGCGCTCACCTACTCCGGAGTGCTCGAAGGGGAAAACGGAGAGCCCCTGACCGGAAAGCACACAGTGGAGGTGAGGTTCTGGGCCGCCGAGTCCGGCGGTGACAACGCCCTTTGCACCAACTACGGGCAAGAGGTCGCGCTTGAGAGCGGTCGCTTCTCGGTCGCGCTGCCGGATGGCTGCACGGACGCCGTCAAGGCCCACCCGGATCTGTGGGTCGAGGTCGTGGTGGATGGCGCGTCGCTGGGACGCGCCAAAGCGGGAGCGGTGCCGTTCGCGGTGGAGGCGGGGCATGCGACGAGCGCGGATAGCGCTGCCAGCGCAAGTGAGGCGGTCACGGCCACAAACGCGACGCATGCCACCAGCGCGGACAGCGCGACGACAGCGACCAACGCCGCCCAGCTCGCAGGCGATGGTCCCGAGTCCTTCCAGCGGCCACTCGACGGCTCCTGCGATTCTGGAATTGCAGCTGTCGCGGCGGACGGCACGACAACGTGCACCAAGTTCGTCGTGTTTCAGAAGCCCGGCAACAATGGAACAGCCTCGTGCGACACCTTCTGCGCAGGCTCCGAATGGGGCGCCACCGGGACTTGTGTGGGTGCGCAGAAGGCCGATACACTTGAGTACGTCACCTGCCACGATACGAACGTTCCGGAAGGCAACCTCAATGGACTGTACTGCTGGTGCAGTCGTCCGGTCATATGAGGTCGCTTCTCGCTCAGCCTCCGCTGCCCAGAGCGCCTCTCCTCCAGTCATGAAGCACTCGCTGTCTACAGCACTCCAGACCCCTGCCATTCGGCTCCGCAGCTGACGCCCGGAGATTCCCCATGACGACCAGAGAACGCATCCTGATCGGTCTTGCAGCAACGGCCCTCATCGCCGGTGCATTCCTGGCTGGCCGCACGCTCGCGGCTGGTATTCCTTCCTCGGGCGCGCTCACCTACTCGGGAGTGCTCGAAGGCGAGAACGGAGGGCCCCTGACCGGAAAGCACACGGTAGAGGTCAAATTCTGGGCCGCCGAGACCGGCGGTGACATGGCGCTCTGTAGCAACAACGGCCAGCAGGTCACGCTCGTCAATGGGCGCTTTGCCGTGGCTTTGCCGGACGGTTGCACGGACGCCGTCAAGGCCCACCCGGATCTGTGGGTCGAGGTCGTGGTGGATGGCGCGTCGCTCGGGCGCGCCAAGGCCGGGGCCGTGCCGTTTGCGGTGGAGGCGGGGCATGCGACGACTGCGGACAGCGCCACGACTGCAGACAGCGCGGAGACGGCCACAAGCGCCACGACTGCAGACAGCGCGGAGACGGCCACAAGTGCCGAAACAGCCACGACCGCGGAGACGGCAACCAGTGCGCAGACCGCTCTCTCGGCCGAGAAGTGTACCAGCGCCCAGAACGCGGCGACCGCGACCAGCGCCAATGTGGCCGATAGGGTCACGCTTCACTACGCAGACCTCGTTGCCGAGGACGAGCCCGGCGGGCATGCTCAATGGTGCATCGAGAACAGCGGCGACGGTGTCTCGTGCACAGTCGCGGCGAACCGAAAATGCGCAGCGCTGGGGTACTCAGGGGGATGGTTCGTCGGAGAGTCGGCGGATGGGACGCATCGAAGCATCATGTGCCTGCAATAGGGAATCCCTTCGCCCGAGCACGCCTCGTCGACGCGCCGGCTAGGCGTCTGACCTTTTCGCTGCAGTCGGCCGAGACCGCCGAGCATGCCGCGGAGCAGGCAACCCCTCGAGATTGCTCGGTTCACTGCGCGCTTCCCGGATTGGAGTCGCGACAGGAGTCTGCTGGTCCAGTCGGCCCGCGAATCGATCCAATCGCGACCGCAGCGCACCGTTGGGCCCCATACTGCGTTGCAGCCCCCTGATCCTCGGAGCTAGAGTTGTCCGCGGAAGGCATCGGGGAATGACCGTACCTGTTGAGCCTGGAACCGTTTTGGCGGACAAGCTTCGGATCGAGGCGGTCATCGCGAAGGGCGGCATGGGCGTCCTGGTCGCCGCGCATCATCTGAAGCTCGACCAGCGCGTGGCGGTGAAGTTTCTGCTTCCCGAGGCGCTGGCCAACCCCGAGGCCGTCGACCGCTTCGAGCGCGAAGCCCGGGCAGCTGCGAAGATCCAGAACGAGCACACCGTCCGTGTCATCGATGTCGGCACCCTGGACTGGGGCGCGCCGTACATGGTCATGGAGTACTTGCGCGGCTGCGACCTCAGCGCCCTGCTCAGCGCGCGGGGCCCGATGCCCGTAGAAGATGCGGTCGACTACGTACTGCAGGCCTCCGAAGCCATCTCCGAGGCGCACACGCTCGGCATCGTTCACCGCGATCTCAAACCGTCGAATCTCTTCCTCATCGAGCGCCCGGACGGCACCCCCTGCATCAAGGTCCTCGATTTCGGCATATCCAAGGTGACGGGCGGCTCCGACCTTCTGGAACAAGCCAAGATGACGAGCACGGGTGCGCTGCTCGGATCACCGCTGTACATGTCTCCGGAGCAGCTGCGCTGCTCGCGGGACGTGGACATGCGAACGGATGTCTGGGCCCTGGGTACCATCTTGTTCGAGCTGCTCGCGGGACGGCCGCCTTTCGTGGCCGAGACCATGCCCGAGCTCATCACGGCCCTGCAATCGGGCGAGCTGCCGTCGCTCAGGATGATTCGGCCCGATCTGCCGGACGGGCTCGAGTACGCGGTAGAAGCGTGCCTCGAGCGCGAGCTCCATCGTCGCATTCCGTCCGTTGCCGAACTCGCCGCTCGGCTCGCGCCCTATGCGCCCAAGCGGTCGCGTGTATCGATCGACCGGATCCTTCGGGTCTCTCAGGCCAGCGGCCTCGCCATGAGCGTGCTGCCGCCCCCCTCCTCTGATCCAACCTCCAGGAACGGCGAACAGACAGCAGGCGAGCTCGTACGGACCAATCGGGTCCAGTCACGTTCAGGGCGACGCACGCTGATCGGCATGGCGGCTGTGGGCATAGCAGGGCTTGTCCTGGCGACCGTCTACTTGGCCAAGCGGACGCCCGCCGAGGCTACTCGGGTCGAACGTGCAGCTTCGGATCCGCAGGTGTCCGGAGCCCAGATCCCTGCGGCCGAAACCGGATCTGTTTCTGGCGCGCCGATCGACAACGGACCCGTGGTATCGCCTGTGCCATCGGTCGCGAACACCGCGACGGCTGAGGAGGACAGCCGTGAACAGCCCGACGCAGGAAAGGAATCGGCGGACAAGCGTCGTGCCGCCGCACCGCGAGCGCCCTCGGCGCGTCCGCCCACAGGTGCCCGGGTCGGCGTCGTGCCCCCCGGCTCCGCTCGTAGTCCTGCTGCGCCTGCGCCAACGGCCAACAAGAAAGATCCCCTGGGGGGCCGGCTGTAGGTGACCTGCCCGTCAGAAGCCTGACGAGGCAGCATCGGGCCGCCCTCTGAGCCCGTGGGGGCGACGGCGCGACTGCGGCGCGAATCCGCCGTAGCGTCGGGGTCGGACCTCAACCGGGAAGGCTGGCCGCGGCCTCCAATACCTTCCCGCAACCAGATGCGCTCGCCCTGCGTCTGCTCGGACACCCGCTTGCGGACTGTCGGCGGTTGGGACATATTGTCCCTTATGTCCCATTCCTCGAGTCGCAACGTATCGCTGGCAGAGACGAAGAGCCGACTCGCAGAATGCGTTCGCGCAGCCGAAAGGGGCGAAAATGTGGTCATCACGCGACATGGCAAGCCCGTCGCAGCGCTCGTTTCGACGCAGGACCTCGCGCTGATCTCTCGGCTCCGCGCGGCGAAGCAAGGAAAGGGGCTGGCGGCTCTGGCCGGTGGTTGGGCCGGATCTGCGGAGCTGGTCGAGCATGCGCTGACGCGGCGTCGTACGTCCCGACGGCGGACCAGGGAGTGAGCGAATCAGGCCGTGCCCTACCTTTTCGATACCGATGCCATCTCCGAGGTCCTCAAGCCACGCCCGGCAGCAGGCTACGTCGAGTGGCTGCGGCACGTGCCACAGGAGGAACAGTTCACGAGTGCCATTTGTATCGCGGAGTTGTTCGAAGGTGCCTTTGTCGCGCACCAGCGCGATCGGCACCTGCGGAACATCGAGGAACGCGTGCTCCCGCAGCTGATCGTTCTGCCATTCGACGTGGACACCGCGCGCGTCTTTGGCGAGCTGGCTGCCGTGTTGCGTCACTCGGGTCAGGTGCTCGCAGACCCTGATCTGCAGATTGCCGCCACCGCGGTTCGTCACGACCTCGGGCTCGTCACCGGCAACGTCCGGCATTTCTCCCGCGTTCCGGGACTCTGCCTGGAGCGGGCGCTGGCGGAAAGCCGCCCGGGCAAGGCGCCGTAGGCGTGCTGCCGGCGTGCCCCCAGCCCGGGCAGGGCCCGGGCTAAGGCGGGCACCCGCCCCCGCAGCCGAAGGTGAGGAGGCGGACCGAACCCCGACGCTTCACCCCGGGGGGCATCACCCGATCCGCCGCGCGCTACAGCAACGGCGACAGCAGCCGCGCCACCGCTCTGGCCAGCCGCCGTACCAGCCGCACGCGACGCTCGCGTTGGGCCGTCACCTCGATAGCGGCTTCGAGGTCGAGCTCGAACCGGTTCGCCAGATCGCGGCACAATGCCGGACCGAAGACGAACGCGTTGAGCTCGAAATTGAGGGTGAAGGAGCGCATATCCATGTTTGCGGAGCCAACGGTCGCGAGCCACTCGTCCACGACCATGGTCTTGGCGTGCACGAAACCGCGGGCGTACTCGAAGATGCGCACGCCGGCGCCCAAAAGCTCGGAGTAGTAGGAGCGCGAGGCGAGCGTCACGAGCAAGCTGTCGGACTTGGCGGGCAAGAGCAGCCGCACGTCGACGCCGCGCAGGGCCGCGACCGTGATCGCCGCCAGAATGGCCTGGCTCGGGATGAAATACGGATTGGTGATCCAGACGCGCTCGCAGGCCAGTGCGACCGCCTGCGCATAGTAGAGCTCCATCGCCGGCCAACGCTGGTCCGGTCCCGAGTCGATCACCTGGACCAGGCAATCCCCCGACGAGGGACTCTCGGGGAAGTATCGTTCGTCCTCCAGCCGCTCGCCGGTGGTCATCAACCAGTCGTGCAAAAAGGCCTGCTGGAGGCTCAGCACGGCCGGACCCTCGATGCGCACGTGCGTATCGCGCCAGGCCCCGATTTCCGGGTCCAGGCCGAGATACTCGCGTCCGACGTTGATGCCGCCCGTGAAGCCGGCCCGACCGTCCACCACGACGATCTTCCTGTGATTGCGGAAATCAGCGCGATCGCGCCTGCGGATCCTGGGAATGAGCTTGGTAAGCGGACCAAAGACGGCGGCGTGTCCACCCGCTGCGCGAAGCGGCTGCCAGAAGTCCGAGGGCAAGGCATAGCTACCGATGGCATCGCAGAGCACCCTCACCTCTATACCGGACGCGGCGCGCCGGGCCAGCGCGTCGCGCAACGCGGCGCCGACGGCATCGGGTTGGATGATGTAGAACTGAACGTGGATATGGTCCTGGGCCTGGTCGATGGCTTCCAGGATCTCCGGGTAGGTCACGGCGGCGTCGTTGAGCACGCGCGTGGCGTTGCCCGAGCTTGCCGGCGTGCTCGCCAGAGCGTTGCCCAACGCGACCTGCGCCAGGGTGCGCGCCTCTGCCGCACCGCCGCCACGCCCCTGCAACCGATCCCGCACATTGTGCTGGGAGAGCACGTGCTCGAGCCGCGCCACCGCCCATGCAGAGCGTTTGACCGTGCGGCGCATGCGCGTGCGGCCCAGGAGCAAGTAGCCGAGCACGCCCAGGACCGGCGCGAACACGATGAACAGCACCCAGGCCAGCGTGGCCGTGGGGTTTCGGCGACGCGCGAGCAGTACCCAGCCGATGATCGCGACGTGCAGACCCAGACCAGCAAGCTCGAGCACGAAGGTTAGGACCACGGGGTCGATATCGGGCGACATTCGGGCGGCCAGCTTACGCGCTCGGGCGGGCTGGGCTCAACAGCGGGTGACCATCGAGTCACCTACCGGCCTAGGGCGGCGCGGGGGCATACTGCCTTTCGTCATGAATGCTCTCGTACTCATCGATTCCGTGGTACGGCAGACGACGGTTCTGATTGCCCAGCTGGCCACCTCGGGCGGGATACGGGCGCCGCTCGCGCACCTGGCGAACCAGGTCTTCCTGGAACTCGCCAACGAGCTCGAGGCGCAAGGCCTCAGCCGCAAGGTCAGCGCGGACATGTTCGGCATGGCGCTGCGCGCCTACATCCGCAAAGTCAGGCGACTGAGCGAAGGACAGAGCGAGCAGGGGCGCACCCTATGGCAGACGGTGCTCGACTTCGTCAAAGACTCGCGGCTCGTTACCCGGGACCGCATTCTCGAACGCTTCACGCGAGACGGGGAGCTCGAGGTCTCGGCGGTCCTCCGGGACCTGACCGACAGCGGCCTCGTCTTCTGCTCGGGCACGGGTCGCTCGGCGGTGTTTCGCGCAGCCACGGACGAGGAAGTCGGACAGGTTTCGGAGCTCGCCTCGGATAGCGGGCTCGACGAGCTCGCCTGGGTGCTCACCTACCGGCACGGTCCCTTGTCCGAAGAAGAGCTCGCCAAGCATCTGCGCAGGGAGCCAGCGACTGCACGCGAGGCTCTGGAGCGGCTGCTCGCGTCGGGACGAATTCAGCGCGCGCCGAGCGGGCAATGGACGGCCCAGGATTTCGTGATCCCCTTGGGGTCGAGCGTCGGGTGGGAGGCCGCGGTGTTCGATCACCTCCAGGCAGTCGTGCAGACCATCTGCCAGCGCCTGCGTCAGGCCTCGTTCGACTCCGAACCGAGCCACATCGTCGGCGGGAGCACGTATTCCTTCGATGTGTGGTCCGGTCACCCCTTGGAGCAAGAGGTCAGACGGCAGCTCGCTGAGCTGCGCGAGCGGCTGGGCCAGCTTCGGCAGCAGGTGGATGCCCACAACCGAAACCATGAGCCCGGACCGGAGCGCGCGCGCCAGCAAGTGATCACCTACGTGGGGCAATGCGTGCTTGATCGCGACCAAGAAACAGAGGAAGAACTGGAGAGGACATGAAAACCATGGCAGCGCTGGGTGGACGCGGACACGTCTTTCGGATGATCGCGCTGGGGCTCGTCATCGGCGCGTGCGGCGGCACGACCGGGGCCGCCAACGGCGGGGAGTCTCATTTCCTGCGCGCCTGCGACGGGGCGTGCGGGGCGGGGCTCAAGTGCATTTCCGGCGTTTGCACCCGGGCGTGCGTGCTCGGGAAAGACTCGTGCGCCGACCTCGCGACCAACGCCGAGTGCACCGACCAGAGCATCGAGCCCGGCGCCGTGGTGATCTGCGATGTGGGTTGCTCGCGGGATAGTGATTGCTCCTCCCTGGGCGAGGGCTACGAGTGCCAGGCGGGATTCTGCAGAGGGAAGGCGCTGTCGAGTGGCGCGGCGGGCGGCGAGGGCAACGCTGGCGGCTCGCCGGGCGCAACCGGCGGCCAGAGCAATGCAGGCGGATCCGTTGACGCAACCGGTGGCCAGAGCAACACCGGTGGCTCAGCCAACCGGGGCGGGAGCTCCTCCGGAGCCGAGGGCGGAGCTGGGAACGACAGCGCCGGCGGCGCGGCTGGTGTCGATGGAAGCTGCAGGGTGCTGCATCAGACGTATCCGTCGGGTACGACCGACATCCCCGACCCAGCAGGGTGCGGGACGTGCGAGTGCCACGACTGGGAGCTCTCTTGCCAAGAGCCCGGGTGCGAGATCGGGCCTCTCGTCTTCCCGTGCCCGGACGATATCGTCTCTGACCTGGTCGACGTCGACTACTACTCCATTCAGGGCGACAAGCTGGTCCTCGACGCGCGCTACAGCGGAGGCTGCAAGAGCCATGACTTCGGAGTCTGCTACGAAGAAACCTTCCGCGAGTCGAATCCAGTACAAGGTACGCTGCGCTTGCTCCACGACGCCCACGACGACACGTGCAAGGCCATCGTGTCCTCCAACCTGGTGTTCGATCTACGCCCCTATGCCGACTACTACCATGACCTGTACCCGGCGGACGGAGGGCTCATCTCGACCAACTACGGCCTGTACGCATTCGGAACGCTGACCTGTGACGAGCGCACGCAGGCGGCGAGTGCGCAGATGGATTCGGTGGTCGCCCAGCTCTCGTTGACCTGCTCCTCGGCCGACGACTGCGAATGGGCCGAGAACGTCACGGCTTGCTCGGATCGCTGCGGCGTGCTCATCGCCCGCTCTCAGGAGGATCGACTCAAGCAAGGCCTGGACGCCATCAGTGCTTCCACGTGCGCCGGCTTCGAGGAGGATGGCTGCACGCTGATCGTGCCGCCGTGCATCGTTCCTACCGCGCTCGACTGCATCGACGGCCAGTGCGCCGTGGCGTCGGCGGTGCAGTGAGCTTTGCCTGAGCAGCCTGTCCGCTCGCCGACGCCCGGGCATCAGAGCGGCACACCCCGACCCACCTCATCCGGGGCCGACTCGTCGGGGCCCGCGACCATCCGGAGGTCCGGCGGCTGTTTGTCCACAGGTGGTCGCGGTGCACCTTGGGAACCGTTGCGCCGCATGGGATGCAGTTCGGGACCCGAGTCACGAACGCAGCCGTGGGTGAGTGGGCCCGGTTTCGCCGTGGATTTCATGCTCTCGGTCGGCAGCCTCGGCCGCGACGACTCCCGTGGCTGCCAGACCCTGTCCACAGGCCGTGCACCGCGTCGCGGGTGCACGTACAGACCCGCACCCAAGACTACGAAGCCGGACGCTGTTCTTTTCTTTTCCGGATCGTCTAAACGAACACGTTGCGCGATCCGCTATGCACATCATGACCAGGGACATGGTGGTTCCGGAAGGCCACGATGGGAAGCAGGCGGGCCCCCGGACAATGCAAGGCGTGAGTGATGCACATGGCTGACGCAAAAGCGCAGTGTCCCGAGTGTGGACGCGAGATCGAGGGCAGCGGCAACAAGTTCTGCACGTCATGCGGCGCCTCCTTCGTCGGCGGCGGTGCGGAACGTGAGTCGAAGCGACTCGCGTCTGACCCGGCGATCGTATCGACCGACTCCGACTCGGAGGACACGTCGAGCGAAAGACTGTCCCTCGACGAGTGGGAAATCGTCTCCATCGCGCCGCCGCCTGGGCCAGCAGAGGAAGGCAACACGCCGGCTTCTGCGGAGACCAAGCCGTCGCTTTCCGAGACGGACGCGCGCGTCAAACCTATCGGCACGGCGGGCGCGCCGGCGGCTTCCGCGCCTCCGACTCCCGCATCGGTGTCGGCGGCTTCACCGCCACGCACGCGATCCAGCCATGACTCTGGCGCAGATCCCAAGCCGACTCCCGCTCGAACGTCGCGGGAGGGGCTCTCGCCTGACAACTCAGTTACCCCAACACCTGGCAAGCACAGGGCGTCACCGACTTCCGCCCGAGGAAAGGACAACCAGATGGCCAACGTCAACCCGCCGGTTCAGGAGAAGCGCACAGTCGTAGAGGAAGGCACGTACCTCAAGGGCAACCTGGAATCCGCTTGTCCGGTCGTGGTCCATGGCCGCGTACAGGGCGACGTGCAGGCTCCGTCTCTGACGGTGAGCGCCACCGGTGTAGTCGAGGGCACGGCGAAGGTTGGCGCCATTCGATGCGAGGGCGAGCTCGCCGGAGAGTTCGACGCCGAGCGGGTGGAACTGTTTGGATCCGTGAAGGACAACACGATCATCCGCGCCACGACCATCGAGATGAAGCTCACGGGCAAGCGCGGCAAGAAACAGATCATCTTCGGAGAAGCGGAGGTGACGGATTTCGAGCAGCCCGCGACAGACTCCGCCTCGAAGTCCTCGGCGCTGCCGGACTCGGAAGCCTCGGAAACGCGTGTCGAGGCGACTCCCGCGCAAACCGATGGCCCGTCGAACGGGTCCGCGTCGGTGCGGCCCAGCCAGGCTCCGCCTCCCTGAGCGCCCCGTCGAACGAGTGAGCGTGGGGCGCGGCTCGGTGCCGCTGCCTGCATCCAGGCCTCATCGTAGCCGCTTGCTGAATCGCAGCGCCGAGAGCGTCAAGATCACCGTCCCAAACATGGCCAGGGCCACCAGCTGCCCGCTGAGCTCCTGAAATCCGGCTCCCTTGAGCAGAATGGCACGGATCGCTTCGACGAAGTAGCGAACCGGATTGAGCCGCGTGATGGCCGCGAGCCAGTCGGGCATGGCGCGGATCGGCGTCATGACGCCGCTGAGCAGGATGGCGGGCATGGCGAACAGAAGCCCGCCGAGAAAGGATTGCTGCTGGTTCGCGGAAACCGTGGAGATGAGCAGCCCGACGCCCAGAGTCGACAAGAGATAGAGGCAGGTTGCGACGAGCACCACGCCAAGCTCTCCGCGCACGGGTACATCGAACACGGTAGCGCCGGCCACGAGCGCCAGGGCAACGTCGAGGATGCCGATGATGAAGAACGGCGCCATTTTGCCGAGCAGCAGCACCAGGGGTCGAATGGGAGTCACGAGCACTTGCTCGAGCGTCCCGCATTCCCGATGGCGCTGCTCTGCGGCTCGTTTCTCGGGCGCCGGCTGGCAGGCATCCTCGCGGCGTTTCAGATATCGGCGGTCTGCGCCTTGGCCTACGTGGCTGCGCACCGGCTCGTGCCTGACTTGCACCTCGTGGTGCTCGGCGGCGGAGCAGGCCCCCCTGTTCCCGCAACGTACATCTACTCGCACGCGGCAATGGTCTCTTTCGTAATCGTGATCACGGGGCAGCTCGGGCGCACCCTGGAACGGGTGTTCCGCACGACCCTGCGCCGCTCGATCGCCGCGCAGCAGGAGTCGCTCGACGTGTACAACGATAGGGTGCGCGAGCTCACCGCGCTGAGCGCCGAGATCGCTCACGAGCTGAAAAACCCGCTGGCGAGCGTGAAGGGCTTGGCGGCTCTGTTGGCCCAGAACGTTCAGGAGGGCAAGAGCACCGAACGGCTCGGCGTTCTGCGCGGCGAGGTGGACCGCATGCAGTCCGTGCTCGAGGAGTTTCTGACCTTCTCACGGCCGCTCTTGCCTCTGGCGCTCGTGCCCTGCGACCTCGCCGATATCGCCAAGGAGGTCGTGGCATTGCACGAAGGCCTGGCCCAGCCCTGCGGGCTACGCATCACGACCAGCGGCAGCTCCGTCCCCGTGCGTTGTGACCCGCGCAAGCTCAAGCAGGTACTCATCAACCTCGTCCAGAATGCGATCGAAGCGAGCCCGGCGGGCTCCACGGTCGAAATCGAGACGCGCCGGGTCGAACAGAGCGCCCTCGTCCGTGTGAGCGACCGCGGTCACGGCGTGACGCCTGCGCTCGGCGACCTGTTCGAGCCGGGTGTGACGAGCAAACCAAGCGGGAGCGGCATCGGGCTCACCATCGCGCGGGCGCTGGCGCGGCAGCATGGGGGGGAGCTCGACCTCGGGCCGCGCGAGGGAGGCGGGAGCGTCGCGGAGGTGCGGTTGCCGGTGGGGGGCGAGGTGCAGAGCGGGGCGCAGGCGCAGTGACTCTCCGGCCTCAAGACCCCCCGGACCGATCGCCGACGCCCGCTCGTGGAGCCACCGGTACGCCGATGGCACCCGCGATCGCGCGGAAGAGCTCGCCTTCTTCGATCGAGACCTGCCCGTCGTGAAGGATGCCCCGCTCGCACGCCGAGAGCAGCCGCCTGCGGTCGGCGAACGTTGCAGAGCGCAGCACGTCCAGAGCGAAGCTCGTCCGGGTGAACTCGGTGCGGCCTGCGTAGGCGAGCGGTGGCGTGTACCCCGCGGCGGCGGACAGCTCGGTCACCACGCCCGCTGCCTGGTCCGGGTCGTGCACAGCGCTCGAGACCACCGCAGAAAGCACGGAAGCCGCTGCTCCACGGATCTCTTCGGGCGGCGGCGGCCGCCCGGCAAGCGGGTCGTAGGCCTGCGCTGTCATGCTGGGCAACAACCGGTCGTGAACGATGCGTCGCAGCACGAACTCGAACAGGTCGACACGCTCGTCGACCAGGATCATGGCGTCGATATGCGCGTCCAGTCGCCGCAGCACTCGACCCGGAGCTGCTCGCAATGCCGGGATGGATAGCTCGAGCAGCGGCAATCGCCAGGCCGGCGTGAGCTGCTGCATGTTCGCCGACAGGCCACGCATCGCCTCGAGGACCTCGGGGTCGACGTCACCTTCCAGCGCGTGCCATTGCCGCGCGCGGCGCTCCGGGTCCGGATGCAGCAGCAGAACGTAGACGAGGGCTTCCGCGCCGACCGAGGCCATCAGCGCTTCCCGGATCTCGCCTGGGATCTGCGCCAGCAGGTCTCGCGCGTAGCCGAGCTCAGGCGCACGCAGCAGCCCCACGAACGCCCCGAGCGCTGCCTGGGCCGCAACGGCCTGCGCCGTCGGCTCCGGCTCGCGGCGAGCGAGCATCCGGCCATCCCATTTCGCGTCCACTGCCAGGATCCGTTGCTCGAGCGGAGGGTGCGTCCTGAACCGACCTGCCAGAAAATCATAGGCTGTGTTCGCGAAGAAACAATGCGCCAGTGCGGCTGCGCCGGCTGCCTCGACGACCGAGTCGTGGCCGCCGACACGTCGGAGCGCGTTGGCCACGGCGACCGGATTGCGCGTGAACTGAACCGCCGAGGCATCGGCCAGAAACTCGCGATTGCGCGAAACGCCGGACTGTATCAAGCGAGCGAAGAACGACCCAATGAACCCGATCAGAGTGACCAGAGCGATCACCACGACCACGGCCACGGCGATCGCAGGATATCCGCCGACCTTCCACCGGATCTTGGCGTCGTCATCGCTGCTCTTGAGCCTCAACTTCCAGCGAATACGGACACTCGGCAGCTCGGACGCCCCTTCGGAGGAGTCCGATTCGCGCGAGAAGAAGACGCGCCGAACAGCGCGGGCGAAGATCGTCAGAACCAGGATGCCGTGCAGCAGGGAAACGAGCCGCAGGTTCAGCCGCATGTCTCCATTGAGAATGTGGCTGAACTCGTGGGCGACCACTGCCTGAAGCTCGTCGCGGTCGAGCTCGAGCAGAGCGCCCCGGGTCACGACGACGGCGGCATCGTTCAGGGTCAGGCCGGCTGCGAAGGCATTGATCGCAGGCTCGCCCTCCAGAACGTAGACCATGGGCATGGGGACGCCGGACGCAATCGACATCTCCTGCACCGTGTCGATGAGCTTGCGGTCAAACCGGTCGCGCGTGCCCATGTCGACCGGACGGGCGCCGAGCGACGCGCAAACCGCGGGACCGCCGGCGCGAAGCTGGGCGTGCTTGTACAGCGCCGCGAACAGGATCAGCCCCAGCGTGCAGCCCAGCGTCACCGCGAGCCGCTGGCTCGTGAAGACGCGGGTCCGATAGCCTTGCGGGTCCTGGTCGAGGTGTTCGAATACGAAGAACCCGACCGTGACGGCAAAGTACACAGCCGTCAGGATGACCACAACCGCGATGGCATAGTAGACCAGCAGGCGCCGCGTACGCTCCCGCGCGTCGTCCTGAGCTTGGAAGAAGTCCATGGCCGCGGCTGGCTCGCGAGTCTCTAGAACGCTACCTTCGGAGCCTCACGCTGCTCGTCGGAGGTGATCACTTCCAGGAGCGACGCCTCGTGGAAACCGAACCCCGGTGCCAGCACAACCGCAGGGAACTTCTCCCGCTCGGTGTTGTACTCCATGACCGAATCGTTGTAGTGCTGCCTGGCGAACGCGACCTTGTTCTCCGTGCTCTTGAGCTCTTCGCCGAGCTCGCTCATGGTCGTCTGCGCCTTCAGGTCGGGGTACGCTTCGCTGAGCGCAAAGAGCTTCCCGAGCGCCAAGGTCAGCGCCCCTTCGGCACCGGCCAGGGCCTGCATGGGCCGCGGTTCGCCGGGGCTCAGCACGGCGTCCGCGCGCGCCTGGGAGGCCTGATTGCGGGCCTGGATGACCGCCTCCAAGGTGTCCTTTTCGTGCTCCAGGTAGCGCTCGGCCGTCACCACCAGGTTCGGGATCAGATCATGCCGGCGCCTGAGCTGCACGTCGATCTGGGCGAACGCGTTCCGGTAGCGATTTCTCAGCTTCACCAGGCGGTTGTAGATCGCCACGGCGACGAGCCCCAACACAAGCAGGACGGCCAGGAGGATCGAGACAATGAGGACTGTGGCGGCCATACGGGTGCTCCAAGCTGGTAGTAACAGAGCCAGCGGGGCTCGCGCAATGCCGAGCCCTAGGCCGACCCAGGCCGATGCACCGCCCGCTCGCCGCCCGGGCCCCCGCCCCGAGCTACGAGGGGCTTGGCGGGCCCCGCCGAGCGGCGCTCCGCGCCGCTCGGCGAACGCACGGCGACGCATACCCTCGGGGGCAGCACCACAAGATTTCTCGCCGACCGGAACAGCCTGCCGAACAGCCGTGCCCAAGCGGCCGCGCAGGAGCTACGATGCCCGCGTGTTCGAACTCGACGCAGCCACCCAACCGAGCGGGAGCGACATCGCGCCACGGAGGCGACGGTGACTCGTCCCACCGCCCGCGTGCTCGTGGTCGACGATGACCCGGCGCTCTTGTACACCTTGAAGGAAATCCTCGAATCCGAGGGCCTCGAAGTGCTCACGGCCCGCGATGGCCTCGAGGGCGAGAAGGCGTTCGAGGACTCACCGGTGCCGCTCGTCGTCACCGATTTACGCATGCCCGGGCTCGACGGCATCCAGCTGTTGCGGCGCCTGCTCGACCGCGCCGCTGCGCCCAAGGTCATCGTCATCACGGCGCACGGCTCCGAACGTCAGGCGGTCGAGGCGATGAAGGCAGGCGCCTACGACTACCTCCGCAAGCCGTTCGAGATGGACGAGCTCCTGGCGGTCGTACGCAGGGCCATCCAGGTGGTCGCGCTCACGATCGAGAACGAGCAACTCGCCGGCGAGCTCGCCCTGGCTCGCTCCATGGTGTTCGTTTCCGAACCCATGCAGCGGCTCGCGGTCCTGGTCGCGCGCGTAGCCCCACGCGACGTCACCGTGCTCCTGAGCGGAGAAAGCGGCACCGGCAAAGAACGCGTGGCCGAAGCCATCGTCCGCGCCTCGTCGCGAGCCCATCGGCCCTACGTGCGCTTCAACTGCGCCGCGCTCACCGCGGAGCTCGCCGAGGCGGAACTGTTCGGCCACGCCAAGGGCGCCTTCACCGGCGCCGTGCGCGCGCGTCCGGGCCTGTTCCGCGAAGCCGACCATGGAACGCTCTTGCTCGACGAGGTTGGCGAGCTCGGGCCGTCCACTCAAGCCAAACTCTTGCGGGTACTGCAGGAAGGCGAGGTTCGCGCCGTCGGTGAAGAGCGTTCGCGCAGCATCGACGTGCGCGTCATCGCCGCCACGCACCGAGATCTCCCCGAGCTCGTCCGCGATGGCCGATTCCGCGAGGATCTGTTCTACCGGCTCAACGTGGTGCCGCTACGCATCCCGCCGCTGCGCGAACGCCCCGCGGACATCGAGCCCCTGGCGCGCACCTTCCTCGCCCGCTACGCCGAGCGCTTCGGCCTAGACCCCCTCCCCGTGCCCGAGGCTCTGTTCGATCGCCTCGCAGCCTACGGCTGGCCCGGCAACGTCCGCGAGCTTCAGAACGCCATCGAAAGCCTGGTCGTCCTCTCGCCCCCTGGCTCGCTCGACCTATCGCTCTTGCCGGGCGCCGCCAGCGGTTCGCCGAACGGCACCGCCGGCGAGCTCACGCTCAAGCAGCGCATGGACGCCCATGAACGCGGGCTCATCGTCGAGGCGCTGCGCGCCTCGAACGACAATAGAAGCGTCGCGGCCACTCGGCTCGGGATCTCCCGCGTCACGTTGCACGAGAAGCTGAAGAAGCACGGTATCGCACGAGGGGGGGACGAGGAGGAGGGGTGAGGCCCGGCAGTAGCCGGACGTTCCGGTCATGCTGTTCCTGGCCGCGGATCCGTGTCTCTGGCCGGCCCTCTGGCGCCCGACCGCGCTCTGTTGCTATAAGCAGAACCATGACGCATGAAACCATCTTGGGCACGGCGATCGTGGGTGCGGCGTTCGTCCTGGGCGCCTGCTCCGGCACCATGGCTGCGGACAAGCACGCGAGCTTCTATCACTGCGACTCGGGCCAAGTGACGACCGAGGATCTCCCCTCCACCGGCCACACGAAGCTCAAGACCACCGGTTGCGGACATGAAGAGATCTTCTACTGCATCGGGGCCAAATGCCGGTCCGCCAGGATCCTCGCGATCCGTCTGTTTGCCGGTGACCACGCGTGCACCGACGACAAGACCACGGCCACGGCCGAGGGAGAGGACGGCATGACCTGGGTGGCCAGCGGCTGCGACCAGACCCAGAAGTACCAGTGCAAGGAAGTGCCTCGCGAAGTGCTCCAGTGCGATCCGGTCCAGTAGACCGGTGCCCAACGAACCATGACTCGTCTGGGACGTGTTCCGTTCTCTGCGTTCTGGACGCTCCTGATCCTCGTTTCAGGCTGCCGGCGTGACGATCCGTTTGCGATCAAGCCCCACAAGCCCTACGACGACACGCGGGCTGCGGCCCCGGCGCCAACGCCCGCCGTGCCCGCCCCGGCGCCGACGAGGCCGGCAAAGAGGCCGGAGAATCCCGTGCAGCGGCTGGTCATGGCCTGGAACGCGGCGCTCGACTCCCAAGACGTCAATCAGCTCGTGCCCCTGTATGGTCCGCGCATCTTGTTCTATGGCGTCAAGAGGAACTCCGAGCAGGTCTTGGAAACCAAGCGCAGGCAACTGAAGAGGAGCCCCGACTACCGACAACGCATCGACAACGTGCGCATAGCACGCAGTCCGAACGGATACGTCGTCGAGTTCGACAAATGGAGCGGACCGAAGGCAGGCTCCCGCGTCAGAGCGCGACTGGTGCTGGAGACCATCGCGGGCCGTCTGTTCATTGCCGAAGAAAGCGACGCCGTGACGGACAGGCGCCTGCGCAAACCGCCTCGGAACACGTGCGCCGACGCGGCACTGTCCGCGGCCGCGGGCGTGTCGGCCATCATGCGGGAGCAAGAACGCGTGGCGGCCGAGATGCCGGGCGTGAGTCCGGGCGGGATCGTCTATCAGGCCGATGACAGCAACGTGGAAGCCGGCTCCGGCTTCTTCCATGCCGAGCGTTTCGAAGCGCGGTGGTGGATCGATGTCGTGGCCGGCGAGATCACCGTCCGTGATGCCTTGACCGGCGACATCCTTCCCGTTGCAGAGGAGGAGCGCGAACGAGTCCGGCAGACGTGCTCGGGAGCGGATCGCACGGACGCCGGTGGGGGCTGAGCACGGGTCCGCCTGCCTCGGCCGGTCAACCTGGCCAGATCAGGGGCAGGTCGCCCCGGCTGCGGCGTCGACGAAGGCCCCCTCCCCCATCCTTCACCCGCACCCCGTACTGCTCGTGGGCAGCTACAGCGCGGAGGGCAAACCGAACCTCATGAACGCTGCCTGGGGCGGTATCTGCTGCAGCGAGCCGCCGTGCGTCGCCGTTTCGTTGCGCGAGGCGACGCTCACCTGTCACAACATCCTGCACACCCACGCCTTCAGCGTAGGCATCCCGTCACGGGCACACGTCGAGATCGCCGACTACGTTGGCATCGTCTCAGGCCGTCCGGGCACGTCTTTGCGCAGGGCTGGCGGCGTCCGGGCTCGGGCAGTAGACTGGATGTCATGGCGAAGCCAGCCCGCGTTCTCGACGAGGACTCAGCCCTCCCGAGCACTGACGCTCGCGTCGTGGCGCGCGGGCGAGGCCCGGGCGAGCGCGAGGAGGCCGGGCATGAGGAGAGCGAAGCGAGGGCGGCCAGAGCGTTGTGTAGGGCGCACTACCCGGGTGAGGTGGTACGTAGCGGCGCTCCGAAACCGGCGCTCTACGCTGGGCTGTCGCCGATGGAGCGGCTCGCGCACATGTCCGAGCTGTGCCGAGCGATGTGGGTCGCTTCCCGGCACGAAATCGAAGTGCGTCCGCGGTCAGAGTGGCCGGGCGAAGTATTCGTGATTCGTCGTGGCTGAGATCGGTTTGAATCAGGACTTCCGCGACCTGTTGGTCGCTCTTGTGGACGCAGGAGTGGAGTTCCTGCTGGTCGGCGGATGGGCGTTGGCGCTGCATGGCAACGGCAGGGGCACGGACGACATGGATGTGTTGGTGCGGCCAACAGCGGAGAACGCTCAGGCGGTGTTCAGGGCGCTGGCCACCTTCGGTGCTCCGGTTGCCGCACACGGCGTGACGCCGGGACTGTTTGCGCAGGAGGGCTATGGCTATCGCATGGGGCTTCGGCCGAACGTCATCGAGGTGCTGACGAGCATCGACGGTGTCAGTTTTGATGAGGCCGCGGCGGAGTGTCGTTTCTTCGAGGTCGAGGGGCGGAGGGTTCCGTATATCGGGAGACGCGCGCTGCTGAAGAACAAGCTCGCCGCCGGCAGAGCCAAGGATTTGGCTGATGTGGAGTGGCTGAGGGAGCATCCGGGGGAGGGGAGCTGAGCCTCGCCCGGACTGCGGCCTGACATATTGTCGCTGGTCCGCTGTGGGTTTGGACGCATTGTCTCGGTAGCCGGCTAGCCCACCGCTGTGCCACGATACCGCGCCGACGCCGGACTTGGTCCGGCGCTTGCATCCAGGGACCAGGCAGCCAGCATGAGCAACCTCGATTCGCTGCTGAGCTTCATGAAGCAGGCCGACGCCGACGAGCTTCGACTCGGCAGCGGCAAACAGCCGCAGATGCTGTCGCGCGGCGTCCCGAAGCGGATCACCATAGCGGCCACCGATGATTCCACGCTCCGGTTTCTTCTCGCTGGCATTCTCACGCCCGAGACCGAGACAGCGCTGGCTGCCCGCGGCGAGCTCGAGCTTGCGCACGATGCGGGCGCACTCGGCAAGTACCGGGTCGCACTCAAGTCGCGAAACCATGAGCGAGGCTTCGATGCGGTCGTGCGGGTAGGCGTCGAGCACGAGCAGGTGGCCGCGGGCGAGCAGAGCGTCGAAGCACACGCGGTGGCCTCTGCTCCGGCGAGCGTCTCGGCGCTCTCCCGGCTCGACCCCAAAGACGCCGAGCGCGTCGAGCCGGCGCCGGGAATGATCGAGCCCGCGCCAGAAATGCCAGCACACGTGGTCGCCCCTTCCGCTGCGCTTCTGCTGCTGCTCCGGACTGCGGTGAGCCGCAAAGCGAGCGACATCCACCTCGCGCAGGGCGCTGGCCCGACCCTGCGCATCGACGGGAGGCTTCATGCTTCCGCGGATGATTCGCCGGTCGACATGGGCGCTCTGTTGCAGCTCGGCAGCCGAGCCCAGGAGCAACTGAGCCGCGGCCATTGCGTGGAGTTCTCCGTGTCCGACCCTGGCGGAGGCAGCGCTCGTGTGCACGTGTACTCGACGGTCGACGGAATCGCTGCCGCGATCCGTCTGCTGCCACCCCACGCGCCTTCGCTCGATTCGCTCCACCTGCCCATGCCGCTCGATGATCTGGTGACGTTGCCGCACGGACTGGTGCTGGTCGCCGGTGCGAGTGGCTCGGGCAAGAGCACGACCATCGCGGCCCTGGTGCAGGCCGCCCTGCACAGGCGTTCGGTCGTGGTCATCACCCTCGAGGATCCGATCGAGTACGTGCTGGAAGCGGGTTCGGCGTCGCTGGTCCGGCGTCGAGAAGTGGGGCGCGACGTGCGAAGCTTCGCGGACGGTCTGCGCGACGCTCTGCGCGAGGATCCGGATCTACTGCTGGTCGGCGAGCTCCGAGATGCCGAGGCCATCCAGATGGCCGTCACCGCGGCGGAAACGGGCCACCTGGTGTTCGCGACGCTGCACGCGCGTTCGGCGCCCTCGGCGATCACGCGCCTGATCGACGCGTACCCCGCCGGACAACAGGAGCAGGCGCGGCGTCAACTGGCCGAGTCGTTGCGCGCCGTGGTCGCACAACGGCTTCTGCCCCGTGCGCGGCCGCCCGGTCGCGTGCCAGCCGTCGAGGTGCTCAGGGTCAACCACGCGGCAGCGAGCCTCATCCGGGAGGGCAAGACCTCGCAGCTCGGCACGGTGATGCAGGCGGCGCAGGGCGAAGGCATGGTGCTGCTCGAGCGATGTCTCGCCAACCAGGTCAAAGACGGCATCATCACGCTCGAGGCCGCCAGAGCCGCTGCCAGTGACCCGTCGTCGCTCGAGGTGCAGCTCGGCGCCGGGACACCGCGCTGAAGCGTGCAGCCCCGGTCCGCTAGCGTTCCCGCCGCGATCGCAACACGCGCTCGATGACTGGGCCGAGACGCGCGCCTCGGTTCTCGGTTGCGGCTTGCCGCACGCGCGCCATGAGCTGCTCGTCGTAGTGGTGCACGGCGAGCGCTTCGACGGCCGCGCGCGCCCGGGCTGGGCTGCCCTCCCGGACCAGGCCGAGCAGATAGGTGCGCGCGGACTCGAGTCGGCTCAGTCCGAGCGCGCGCACACCGAGCTCGATGTCTCGCTCGAGCACGACCTCCTCGACCCACGCGACGAGCGCCGCGGTCGCCGCCGGGTCCCTGCTCTGGCCCAGCGCCAGCGCAGCCGCCTCGCTCATGACCTCGTCGACAGAGCCGAGCAGCGCCCGCACGAGCCCGAGCCCGAAGTCGCCCGCCACCGCGAGCAGCGCAACGGCGCATTCGGCGAGCACGTTGGGCTCGGCGTCACCGGACCGGAGCTGGTGCACGAGCAGGGGCCCGGCGGCGCGATCGCCGTAGTAGCCGAGCGCGCGCGCCACGCCCGCGCGCACCTGAGCATCGGCATCGGCCATGAGCTCGCCCGCGAAGAGCGAAGCATCCGGGTAGAGCTGGCGCAACAGCGCCGACAGCGCTCTGACCCGGACGCCACCGGCCGTGTCGATCCGGCCGCCCGCCACGGGCTCCAGCTGCCGATAGCGGATCGCTGCCAGAAAGGGGTCCGGATCCAAGATCTCCAGCTGATCGAGCGCCGTCAGCGCGGCCTCCTTGGCGCGGCACCCCGGGTCGGTCTTGGCCGGGTTCTCGACGAAGCGAGGCCAGATCCCGAGCAACGCGTCCTTGAACCCCTCGAGCCTGTGCTCGCCCACGACCGCAGCCGCTTCACTCGCGACGAGCCAGCTCTTGTCCCCGAGCGCAGCGCGCAGATCGCGCTCGGCGGACTCGCCGTGAGGGTTCTCGCGAGCTCGACGCACGGCCTCGAGCTTGGCGTCGAAGGAGGAGGCTCGGGTCGAACGGGGCATGGCGTGACCGCAGTCTGACAGGTGTTGCGGGCGGACGCTCGGGTCCGGCTCTGTGGGGCGGCCGGCGCGCACGCATTCGGTGTATGCGTCCCCCGCAACGCCGTTGATGTCTGAGCAGCACGCCGGAAGCTCTACCGAGTGCAACGGTGTTCGATTTGGGGGCCTCGCTGCAGCCCGCCTCCCGGCCCCCGCTCTGTGGCAGCGCCAGGTACCCAAGTCCGGCCGCAGAGCACTCAGCCGTCGATGAGCAACAGATCGGGACGCTCCAGGTACCGGATGATCTCCTGGGCGAAGGCCGCTCCGACGTGACCATCGATGATGCGGTGGTCGAACGAGAAGCTGAGCAGCATCACCTCTCCGATGGCGATCGTGTCGCTTCGCACGACTGGCCGCTTCTTGATCTGGTGCACGCTCAAGATCGCAACCTCGGGGTAGTTGATGACCGGCGTAGCGAAGAGCCCCGCTTGCTTGCCGAGTGACGTGATGCTGAAGCACGACCCGCCGAGGTCCTCCGGACGAGTCTTCCCGGCACGTGCCGCCGTCGCGAGCCGCCCGATCTCCCGCGCGAGATCGAGCATGCTGAGGCGATCCGCTCCCCGCAGCACCGGCACGATGAGTCCGGCCTCGGTGGCCATGGCGATCCCGATGTCGAACGTCTCGGGCTGGACGAGTTCGAGCGCCGAGTCGTCGACGAGGACGTGGAGCTCGGGATGCTTCCGGAGCGCTCCCACCACGGCCTTCACGATGAACGGCAGATAGGACAGCTTGACGCCCTGCTCGGCGGCGAGTGCGCTCGCCCGCTCGTGGACGGCGAGCAGCGCCGTGACATCGCACTCGTCCACGTACGTGAAGTGCGCTGCCGTGTGCTTGGAGCGCGCCATGTTCTCGAAGATCCGCTTGCGCAGCCCGCGGATGGCCGTGCGCGACGCGCCGGCGGGAAGGGGAAGCGGGCCCCCGGGCGCGGCAGAGGTCTCTATCGGGACCGCCGCTGCCGACCGAGCTGCGGTCGACCGAGCCAGTCCCGTGGAGTGCTGGACCTTCTCCAGGTCCTCTCGTGTCACCTGGCCGCTCTTGCCGGTGGGCACGACCCGACGCAGATCGATGCCCTGCTTGCGCGCCAGCGCACGTACCGCCGGAGAAGCGAGCGGCTTGTCCGCGAGATACACGGCAGGCTGCTCGGGCTGCGCGGGGACCGGGTCCGCGATGAGCTCGGTCCCGGCAAGCTCCGCCTGGATGTCACCCACGGCCGAAGCAATCGTGTCTTGCTGCGGCTTCGGCGAGCCGGACGCAGGGTCCACGACGGGAGCGGCTGCCGAGCCCGCAAGCCCCGTTGCTTCGGCCACGTCGAACACCACCAGCACGCTACCCACCCCGACGACGTCCCCGGCCTTGGCTCGGAGCTCGGTCACACGCCCCTCCTTCGGCGCACCGATGGTCACGGTCGCCTTGTCGGTCATCACCTCGACCACGTCCTGATTCTCGGTCACTGCGTCCCCGACGCCGACGAGCCAGTTGACGACCTCCCCCTCCGCAATGCCCTCGCCGATGTCCGGCAACTTGAACTCGAATCGCGCCATATGCCTCGCGTAGCTCCAGGTGGTGGACCGCACTCTGTCACGCGCGAGCCACGTCGACAATCGCGGGCAGGATGCGGTGCGCGAGCGGCAAGTACTCGGTCTCCAGCGTGTAGGGAAAAGGGGTATCGAACCCGGTCACCCGAACGGGCGGCGTTTCCAGGTGGTAGAAAGCCTTCTCACACACCAGTGCCACGAGTTCGGCGCCGAATCCGCACGTTCGTGGGGCCTCGTGGACCACGAGCAATCGTCCGGTCTTCTTGACGCTCACCAGCACGGTGTCGATATCGACCGGCCACAGGGTGCGCAGATCGATCACCTCCGCCTGCACGCCCAGCTCGGACGCCTGTTCGGAGGCATGGAGCGCCTCGTAGAGCATCGCGCCATAGGCCAAGAGGGTAACGTCGCTGCCGACACGCGCCACGCGGGCCGACTCGAGAGGCACGAGGTAGTGTCCTTCGGGGACCTCGGTCTTGGCGGCGCGATACACGCGCTTCGGCTCGAAGAAGAGCACCGGATCCGGATCCGCGATCGCCGAAAGCAACAGCCCCTTGGCGTCGTACGGATTCGACGCAATGACGACCTTGAGTCCTGCCGTGTGGATGAAGGGCGCCTCGGGATGCTGCGAGTGGTAGTGGCCGCCGCGGATCCCGCCGCCCACCGGGCTTCGGATCACGACCTTCGCCTTGTACTCCCCTCCGGATCGGTAGCGGTACTTGGCGAGTTCGTTGACGATCTGGTCGTACGCCGGCCAGATGAAGTCGGCAAACTGGATCTCGGCCACCGGGATCATGCCGTACAAGGCCATCCCCACCGCTGTCCCGATGATACCGTTCTCGCTCAGCGGGGTGTCGATCACGCGCTGCTCTCCGAACTCGTCCCGAAGGCCGGCCGTGACGCGAAAGACCCCTCCCACGCGGCCCACGTCCTCTCCCATCACGACTACGCGCTCGTCGCCGCGCAGTGCCCAACGCAACGCATCGTTGATGGCACCCACCATGTTCATCTGACTCATTCGGCTCTCCTGCCTCGATTCACTGGAATCGAGGCCCCCGAGGTCGTCCACTCCGCCATCGCAATCCATCGGCACATCGGATTCAATGCGTCCGCGGCGGTCGCGGGCCAAGAAGCAGCTGGTCTCGCTGCTCGCGCAAGTGCCAGGGAAGCTTGGCGTACACGTCGTCGAACATGGACGCCAACGGAGGCGGGGGGACGGCTTCCGCTGAGGCCACTGCCGCCCGGAAGGCCGACTCGACCTCCTGGACGAAACGACGCTCCTCCTGGATGCTCCAACAGCCCGTGAGCTCCAGGTGACGCCGCAAACGATCGATGGGATCCCGTCGCAGCCAAGCCCCGACCTCGGCCTTGGGGCGGTACCGGTCCGGGTCGTCGCTGGACGAGTGCCCTCCGGTGCGATAGGTGACGGCCTCCACGAGGGTCGGTCCCTCCCCGCGCACGGCTCGCCGCACGGCATCGCGAACCACGGAGACCACGGCGAACACGTCGTTTCCGTCGACCGAAACCCCTGGCATCCCGTAGGCCTCCGCCTTGATGGCGAACGAGGAGGACGCGGTCTGCTGCTCTGAAGGAACACTGATCGCCCAGCCGTTATTTCTGCAGAAGAAGATCACCGGGGTCCGGTAGACGCCCGCGAAGTTCAAGCCGCTGTGGAAGTCGCTCGAGCTGGTGGCGCCGTCGCCGAAGTAGACGAGCGTCGCGACGTCCTCTCCTCGAAGCTGCGCAGCCCAGGCGAAGCCAACGGCTTGCGTGATCTGCGTCCCCACCGGCGAGCTCACCGACGCGTAGTGCTTGTCACGACTCGTGATGTGGTCCGGCATTTGGCGACCGCGCGCCACATCCCGCGCATTGCCAAACAAGTTGTCCAGGTAGGGCTCTAGCTCGAAGCCGCGGACGAGGGCAGCTCCCTGTTCCCGGTAGCAGGGGAACACCCAGTCTTGTTCCCGCATGGCGTAGGTCGCTGCGCAGACGGCGGCCTCTTCGCCCTGAGCCCCCACGTGGAAACCGATTCTGCCCTGGCGCTGCAAGGCGAACAGCCGGTCGTCGACGAGCCGGGTCTTGAGCATGGTCTGGTACAGGCTCACGACTTCCGCCGGTTCGAGCCCGGGGTCCCGCGCCGGATCCAGTGTTCCATCGTCCCGCATGACTCGAACCACCGAATCGCGCTTGGGCACGGCCTGGGAGTGACTGATTGCTGAGAGCGCCATCTCGTTGATCGGTGCTGCCCCCAAAGGCGACCAGAGCGTAGTGCCCGGATCGGTCGATGTCACCCGCGCAGCCGGACGTTCGGCACTGACGCGTCGGTCATCGTGAATGGGTTCACGGACGGGTCCGGCCTCGACACCACTGGCAGTAGGAACGCAGCAATGCGCGGATCTGCTGGCCCGACTCGCTCAGCTCCGCGTCGCTCCAATGCCCCGACGCCCTGGCGCCGGGTCGCAGCACGGAAATCGTCTCGCCCGCCTTGTCGGACACGGAGCAGTTGAGCCAGCTGATCCGGTTCTTCTCCATGAATGTAGTACTGCGGCCACCAGTTGTGCCAGCCGAACGCTTGCCCACGCACCACCACGGGCTCGCCCTTCGCGTCCACCAGCTGAGCGCCCCTGACACTCAGTTGCCCGTAGCGCGCCACCGGCGTCGTCCGCTGCCCAGGCGCGGGCACCGGCGTTGTCCTAGAGGCCTGCACGAGCCCGCCTCCCTGCGGCAGCGCGGCCGGCGCGCTCACGCTCTGACCGGGTCCTGCCGCGGGTGTTGCCTCACGCCGCGGGATGCAGGCACTGACGAGACCCAGGCCGATGAGAAGCCCCAGCTTGGCAAGGGAGTTTCCGGTGCGATCCATGAGCATCATCCTCGACGTTGGAGTCAGGCACGCGAAATCAGGCCGGCGCGCCATGGGCGCTCGACAGGGCTCGGTCCAACCATGGGGACCGCCAACGTGTCAACGCGCTCGGCAGAGCGACTGTCATGCGCCCACCAGCGAAGAGTGCTACCCTGAGCGCTCGTGGTTGGCTTGGAGAGGTGATCGAATGGCATCCAGGAGCGTCGTTCTTCTCTACAGCACAGTGTTCCTTTCGCTCACGACAGCGGTGGCCTGTGGCGGACAATCCGCAACATCGGAGGACACGCGCGCCACGGGGGGATCGGCAGCCGGTGCGGACACCGGGGGCGCCAAGGCCACCGGCGGACAGGGCACGGGCGGGCACCGTCCAGACGGCGGAGGGACGAGCACCAGGGACACGGGTGGTACGGCCAGCGGCGGCTCCAAAACCGGCGGCCAGGGCGCGGGCGGGCGCAGTGCGAACACCGGAGGCCTTGGCGCCGGCGGCACGGCTGGCAGCGCCCGCGGTGGCCATGAAGGTACCGGTGCGGCGGCTGCCGGCGGTCAGGCGACAGGTGGCACGGGTTCGGGCGGCGCCCACGCCGGAGGCGCGGCGGCCGGGGGCCGAGCGGGCTCTGGTGGCACGACAACCGGCGGCGGCGCGAGCGGCGGTTCGCCGATGGGAGGCAGCAGTGTGGGGGGCAGCCCAACCGGCGGCACCGGGGCCTCGCCCACGGGCGGCACGTCGTCGGGCGGCACCGGCACCGGCACCGGTGGGAGCATCCCAGCCGAGCCTTGCGTGGCGGAAGACTGCCTCTGTGACGCCGACAGCTGCAGCTACGTCTGCGAGACCAGCCCCGGCAGCCCTTGCGAATTCGGCTGCGCGAACGACGCGGACTGCGACTTCACCTGCCCGGGCGGCGGCTGCGGCGCCGACTGCCGGTCTTCCTCCTGCAGGCTCGACTGCTTCGGAGGCTGCAAGCTCAGCTGTGAGGAATCGAGCTGCAACGTGGCCTGTGAACAGGGCGGTTGCAGCGTAGACTGTCGGACCAACTCGACCTGCAAGACGGTCTGCCCCACGGGCGGTTGTACGGACAACTGCGCCAGCGGTGCCGAGTGCCTGATGGACACCTGTGCTGGCGGTTGCCGGATGGTCTGCTCGGAGGGGGCGAGCTGTTGGCTCGGCAGTTGCACGGGAGGTGGCTGCAGCATGGACTGCGACGGGTTGAGCTGCGACATCGACCAGTGCGTGGCCGGTTGCAGCATTGCTTGCCATCCGGGTCGAACCTGTCGCATCGGCGCATGCGCCCAGGGGAGCTGTCACATCGGTCCAAGCGGCACGCCGGACCCGGATACGGGGGCTTCGACCCTGCTCATCGAGGACTGCGCCGGCGGCGGCTGCAGCCTCGAATGCAGAGCCGGCGACAGCTGCAAGATGGGGCCGTGTCCCGGCGGCGAGTGCGTCATCGCCTGTGAAGCGGGCGCGACGTGCGATTGCGGTGACGACGGCTGCACGGTGGAAGCGCTGTAGAGGCGGTCGGGCTCGACCAACGACGTGTCAGCGTGTACAGCTCGAATGGTTGGTGCTGCGGGACACGAATCCGTCCGCGTCGTCGCAGCCGTCTGAACCCAGGTAGCCCACGACCGTCCAGCGCGCCGCCGAACCTCGGCAATCTCCGACGGTTGTTACTTCCGGGTCGCCTTCCGACGCGTTCCGACGGCAGAACGAGTCGCTGGTCCGCGAGCTCCGGGCACGCGCGTGCTCCTGGCACGCGCCCGTCGCGCGCTCGCGATCAGAGCCTCAAGCCCACGCTCGATTTCGGGCTCGTCCGCAAGCATCGCGAGCTGTCGGAGGTGGTGTCGCACGCGTACCAGGTCGATATCGAGATGCATCGATAGCAGCGCTTGCGCGTCCTCGACGTCCTTGGGCCGATGCGCCATCGCCTTGTAAATGACCAGATCCTCGGGGCGGGCCATCGGGACAGCCACCCTCCCGAATCGAACATACTCCCGGGCGCCGAGGGCCTCCTGCTCGAACGCAGTCCAGGCGAGCGAGATATCCAGGTCGACGCCCGTCGGCTCATGACGCACCAAGAGCACCAGATTGGCGCGCGCGAACTGCTCTGCCCTGGGAATGCGCGGCACAATCCGTTTCTTCATCAGGGCATCGACCAGCCGCTCGAGTTCGACCGCGTCGCCGCGCACGGCCGCATCGATATCGGTGGTCATGCGTCTGACTCCGCGAGCGATCACGGCAATCCCTCCGATGATCATCCACGGAGCGCCGGTGGCATCGAGAGCCGCCTGGAGCGCACGCAGCGCGTCCTCGATTCGGCGCTCACCGCGACCGCGCTCGCCTGGCACGCCTCTGCACCTTCGCCCACCGGCGTCGTAGCCGTCTCACGCCGGCTTCGCTGATCGGATCTCTGGGCCCCGGCCAAATACCAAGGTCACGGGCCGCATTGAGAGCCGACAGTGATTCGGCGACGGCCTGCTCGACACGCGGTCCCTCGATGGCCCTGACCTTGCGGGCACGCCGCTCTGCTGCGCGCTGACCTGCCAACCAGCGCTTGACCACGCCTTGGTCCACGGCCCAACGATAGCATCTCCGAGGACCGGCCGCTCCGCGGCGTTGGGCGGCTCGTGCGATGTGGACGGTACCGACGTGAATCGCCGGCCGACAGGCGGAATCGGGGTGGGGGCGGGCGGCACGAGACGTGGCGGCAACGGCGGCGGCGCCAGGGAACGAGACCAAAAGGGCAGCCGATGACAACGACGTGTCAGAGTGTGCAGCTCGAATGGTTGGTGCTGCGGGACACGAATCCGTCCGCGTCGTCGCAGCCGTCTGAACCCAGGTAGCCCACGACGGTCCAGCTCGCCGGTACGGCGAGCACCGGCGAGACACGGTCGAAGTCAGGCACCACGATGCGATAGGACCGCTCCGAGTCCGCCACCACGTACAGAACGGCCTGATGGTCTGCTGGATGATCGAGTGGATGAGAAGATCGGCATTCACGGCAGTACCTGACGCTTAGTCTACGGGCCCGCGCCAGGGCGTGTAGTGACAAAAACGTCAGTGTGAAGTCCCGCGAGAAGGGGATTGCGCCTTCAGCGCACAGGCGCGACGTCGAGCTCTACCGGCTCGGCGTGGAAGAGCGACCGACCGTCGCCCAGAGGCGCGTGCTCACGCCGCCCCCAGCAGACGACATGGCCCGACGCGCGCCGGGCGCAGACGCGGCCGCCGGCGCCCTCGAGCTGTACCGCGTCGTCCAGGGACGCTACCGACACGGCAGGTCCAACCAGCTGTCTGCATTCGTCGTCCGAATACCGTGACGGCGCCTCCACCCGGACACAGGACACCTTGCGACCGCCCGTGAGCGCGCAGATCCCCTCATCGCCTTCAGCCAGACCGACGACGTCATCCATGCCACGCAGCCGTGCCATCACGGGCTTGGCGGGCTGTCCTTCTCCACCGAGCCCTGCACATGCCCAACACTGTACGCGCCCCTGTTCGTTGCGGGCGCACCAGGTTCCTTGCGCCTGCAGCAGCTCGGTCGCTCGCTCGAACGGCAGTGAGAACCGTCCCGCCGCGGCTCGAAACGACGACGGGTCGCCCAACCGGATCGCGGGAACGCATACTTCAGGCGGTGGGTAGTCCCCGTCGATCTGCGAAGGAAGACGAAAGCAGTCGGTCACGCGCCTCGGAACAGCCCCCCAACAGCGAAGCTCGGAGCTGCCTGATTCGCGTTCGCAGGTCACACCGCCTCCAGCCGAAAACAAGGCGGCGGCGCGCCCGATCCCGCTGACCCGACCGGGACGCGGCGAAAAGGCCTCACCGGCCCTGCTCACGATGGCCGCCCAGCACCAGACGCTGCCGTCGGTCTGGCGCACGCACGCCTGCTGGTCGTTCATGCTGAGCTCGACAGCTTGCTCCACGCCTGGGACGACCGCTGCAGGCCCTGGCTCGAGCTCGATGTCGGCATCCTCGATCCAGGTCTCGCGCCATCCCCAGCAGGCTACTCTGCCCGTAGCCAGAAGCGCGCACGCATAGGGCCCGAGCGCCACGGCGACCGCGCGGACGATCCCGCGCACCGCGACGGGTCGCAACGCTTCGTGCGTGCTGCCGTCCCCGAGCTTCCCGAGCATGTTGCTGCCCCAGCACGCCACGGTTCCCCCTCGCCGGACCACGCACGCGTCGTCTGTGCCCACGGCCAACGCGGTGGCGTCATCAATGCCAGCGACCTCTTGCGGCTCCTGTTCGTGCGGCCGTACGTGATAGCCGAGCTGGCCGAGCTCGTTGGCGCCCGCGCAGCGCACACGCGTTCGGTTGGACACGAGCACGCACGCGTGTCTCCCGCCGATGGCCAGCGCGCCGGTCCCCAAAACGGCGCCCTGAGGAGGGCCTTGTCCCGGGTCGGCGCAGTCCGTCTCGGTGCAGCCGTACACATAAGCCGGACAGCTGAGCTTTTCCCCGCTGTCGAGCATGCAGACGCGGCTACCTCGACCGACGAGAGCAAGCGCGCGGTTCGGCCGGGCGCCCTCCAGACTCCTGGTGCAGGCAACCTGTCCGTCGGTGCCGCGGGCGCACACCGCGGCACGCAGTTCGTCGAGACAGGTGGGCGGCTGGCCCGGGGAGCGCAACGGGTCAGCGCGCAGCACCACGTATTCGGACCCAACACCGACTTCGCGCAAAGGCGAGGGCGTTACCGAGCAGGCCGTTTGGGGATCCCTGATCTTGCGGCACCACAAGTCGCCGCGCGCGTTGGCCACGCACGCGACGTCGTATCCGACCTCGAGCGCGGTACCGTCCCGTATCGGTGACATCGTGGGTGGATCGTCGCGGCACGCGAGCCGACCCGACTCGAACAGAACGCACCTGCCGTTGGGAGAGACGCGGACATCGAGGGCTCGCTCGCCCACGGGGATCCGGGCGGGCGAGAGCCTCTGCGAACCGCCCCAGCACCAGAGCGTTCCATCCCGCCCGACTGCGCAGGACTCGATGTCGCCCGTGTGGAGCGTCTTGGCGTCCGACAGCCCGGCGACGTAGCGCAGACCATCGTGTTCGGCGCTGTCCCCGACGCCGAGCTGCCCGAACTGGTTGTCGCCCCAGCAAGCCACGCGACCCGACTCGAGCAGCAGGCACGTGAAGCTCCCGCCTGCGACAATGCGCAGGGCGCGCTCGGAGCCCGGATGGGGCAGTTGCGACGAGCTGAGCCGACTGCAGGCCGTCAAGGTCCAGAGCAGGAGGATGATCCCTGCTCGCCCGGCGGGCTCGGAGCCGGGTCTGCTGGGTCGGGTCAGGACGTTCACCGCCCCAAGACAGTAGCGCCCACGTGCTGTGGCCGGCGCAGGAAAGAGCTCCGGCCCATGAGCCCGATTCAGCAAGACTGAACACGCCCTCGCGACATCCACGGCCGCGTCGTGCGCACGTGTCAGGTCGTTTCGGAACACAGGGGGGTATGCAGACGGCGAGCTACTATGGCACCCCGAACAGCGAGGTCATGGGCGGTGTAGAGGACCCAGGCGACAACTTCGCCTACGAGCTCCACCAGTACCTCGACGCCGATTCGTCGGGAAGCGGCACAACCTGCCCGAGCACGACCATCGGCGTGGAGCGGTTGACGACGGTCACCGAGTGGCTGTCCGCCGGCAACTACCGCGGCTTCCTGGGAGAGTTCGGAGCCCCGGCGAACGACACCTGTCTGCACGCCATGGACGAGCTCTTGACGTACGTGGGCGAGCACTCGGATGTCTGGATGGGATGGGCCGTATGGGCCGGTGGCCCCTGGTGGGGAGAAAACATCCTCTCGGTCGAGCCGCGCCCCAATGGCGACGAACGGCCGCAGATGGCGGTGCTCAGACGCCACCTGACGGCACCCTAGTGCCAGTCGGCGCAACTCCGGCCAGGAGTTGCGCCGACTGGCCAGAAGACGAAGGATGCCGTGAGGCAGATCGATGCAAGGCCAGCGGTTGTGCTCCGCCCTCACCCAAGTAGGGCGGAGCACAGCTGCTGGCCAGACTTCGGCCGAGCGGCACTAGCGGCTCGGAACGGCTGGCCTCGAACTACCTCGAACCCGAAGCCTACCCAGCCTCCACCGACGGTGGTACTGATGGCTGCTGTCGAGTGGCCGAGGCGAGACAGCGCATCGTTCCATCGGCAAAAGGTCCGGCATGAGACAACGAGTCGTGCTTTCGGTTCTGCTGGCAGGGTTGTGCTGGGGCATAGAGGCTCTGGCCCAGCAGACTCCGGAGAA
>JAFGIS010000356.1 GCA_016929495.1 Polyangiaceae bacterium
ACTATGAACTGCAACCTCGCGAGTTGACTAGGTAATTTGGATCAAAGGCCTTAGCGCGGGCAATGGCAACCAGGACAATGGACTGGTGCCCGCGTTCTCCCAGAGCAACGGGACGCCGGCCGAAGTCAGCGAGGGGCAGAGCCCGCTTGCGTTCCACTACCAGTACGATTCCTGCCGCACCCCGTTCCGCATTGGGCTCGATGCGTGTTTCTCCGGTGATTCCAGAGCCGTGGCCTATGTGGCCAAGACAAGTGACTTCTTCAGCAAGATTGGCGCTGCGAAGATCGTCGACGGCTACGAACTCAACGGCACGCCGAAGCCGCAGTACCCGGACAAGTACGACGGACTCTCGGCAGCTTTCATTGGCCCGGCAGGTGTCGGTGCCATGCACTCCGACACGTTCCAGAGCTTCGTCGACGACGTGTACGATCTCGTTCGCGAGAACGACATGTGGTGTGGTGGGCAGTACTACGACGAGTCCTGGACGATGCTGTCGATGTTGGTGATGACCGGGAACTTCCTGGACTACACGCAGTACTAACGAGGCTGCGCCTCAGACCGACGAGGCGTGTGGGTCGAGGCGCAGGCTCGTTAGCGTTCTTGAGGCAGGAGACTCATCGCGTTTGAGTCGGGTTTCAAGTTCCGCGGATGCGAGGAAGGGGCCCCGGCGAAGCTGGGCCGCGTCCCGCTTGACGGGGCGCGATGTCGGGTGGGGGGCCCCGCGTGCGGGGGGAGGGTTTGCACCAAACCCTCCGAGTAACTGTTCCGGAGGACGAGCGTCGGAGACTCCTGCAGGAGGCGCCGAAGCTCGAGACAGAGAACCTCACATGCCTCTCGGTCCGGGGCGAAGCCCCGCTAGAGACCTCGAAGAGCGACATCCGTCACGTTTGAGTCAAGTTGTGACGGTTTGGCGAATGGGGCCCCACGCGCAGCGTGGGATGCGCCGAAACCTCGAAGCCGCAGCCGCCTCTGGGTCGGTGGACACCGAACTCACTTGGCAGCTCGGGGCCGCGACAGCAGAGACTCCCATCGTGTCCGCTCGTCCTTTCTGCGCCTGACTCGGGGCACTACTGCTCCTCTGGGCGGCCCCGGCGAATGCCGCGCGGTTCCGAGTACTGGTTCGAACTGGCGACGACGACGGACTGAAGCTTGCGCGGCGCATCAAGGGCCAGGCGAGCGATCTCGCGGTTGGAACCACCGTCGCCGATGAGGCGGGCATCGAGTCCGCGATCGACGTACAGCTGCGCACCGCAGACCGCCTGGCAGCCAAGCACCACGCACACGCCGTGGTCTGGTTGGCCCGGGCACGACCGGCGCGTGCGCAAAGCATCGCCGGATGGCGGCTCTACGTGATGTACCTGGGGCGGGCCCGAGTGCTCGTACGGGATCTGGGCCAAGGCACCGACCCGTCGCACGCGGACTCGGCTGTGCTCGAGGAAGCGGCCCTGGTCGTGCGTGCCACGCTTCAGGCCCTGATGGCCGGCGCCCAAGTCGGAGTGGAACGTTCTCTGGTCGAGCAGCAGAGCGCGCCGCGCCAACGGACCGGGCCTTCAGACAGCGTGGACCAGAGGCTTGCGGCTCCTGCTCCCGCGCTCCCCGGCGCTGACGGTGTCTTCTCGATCGACGCAGGGTGGCAGATCGCGCTCGACGGAGAGGGGGAAGACGAGATCGTCAACTCAGTTCGATGCGGGTCGGTCCGCCTTGTTGACCTTGCCGAACCCGAACAACGGTACCTCCTTGCGAGGCTCTCGCTCGTCGCTGCTCTCGATTAGCAGTCTTCCTGTCACCGCGCGGGCCTCGTCCGGGATCTCGTCGTTGTTGACCCGAACGGTGACCGGGGTGCTCCCGTCTGGACCCGGACGCCCCAAGGTCGCGCGGAACGGTCCTTCGATAATCCGCGCGGACCCGACCCGAAACCCGGATTGGCTGCTCCTCACGACAATCGTCGTCGGGCGATCCCCACTGACGCGTAGGTTGAAATACGGGTTCGACGGCTCGATCGCGAGGGTTGCCGGGACCCGGCACCCCCACGAAAGCGTCAGCTGGGGCTTGTCTGCGATCCCGGTGTCCACGACCATGCTGCCAGCGTGCATGCCGACACGATCTCCTCTACACGACAACCGGAAACCTCCGATCCGCCCGGCGGCTGGCGCAAGCCGGGCAACCCGCACGACGTCGCCACCCGTCGTGATCACAGTGGGAGCGGCTTCCAGGGCTCGCTTGCCGACGAGGTGGACATCCGCGGATGTCGTCTGACCGAACTCGGGCCTCAAATCGACGAATGACGTATCGAACCCGATAATAGGCTCCACGCTGCCCACGACCCGGAGGGCGGCCACGACATCAGCCCGGGTGGCGTCCAGGATCGTCAGCTCCTCCTCGATGCGCCCCAACAGATCCGATTGGCAGGCCACGGCGAGAGGAATCGTCGTGCGCGCTGCAATTGCATCGGGCAACACTTTCCACCGACAGCGCGTGGTCGATGCGCCGGAAGCCAAGCGTACGGCGGATGCGCCTGGGTTGTGCAACTGGACGTCTGCGCGCGCGGTCGCATTCTGCGTCAAGACGCCAAGATCGAGATGGCACGGGACGAGTTCGAGGCCGCGCTTCAGGGCTGGATTCCCCTGGGCTCTGCAGCCGAGCACCGCCAGGCCGAGCGCGAGCCACCACGAGCTCTGCGGGAACAGGGGCCCCAACCTCACGGACAGTACTTCGGCTTGCTCAGCTGGCTGCGAATGCCCGAGATGGTCGTTCCCCAGTTCGAGTTGGGGTTGTATTGAGCAATCGAGATCACGCCGTCGGAGATGCGGGCATTGACGTTGGCCACGACGTCCCAGTTCGGATCGTGCCCTGCCGACATCCCGTTGGCTCCATACCCCGTATCGGCAAGAATGGGCTTGCCTGTCACCGAGCTCAAGCCGGACCACGTCATCTCGTTCGAGGAGCGGATCTTCGTCGTGTTCGCGTTGGTGCCGCCGCCGGAGGTGTTCACGAACGTGAACAGGCTCATGTCGAAGTTGGAGTACCATGCCCTGCCGTTGTCGGAGCCGTTCGCATCGACCCACGGCGATACGTCGAGCGAAAAGCGGGCATTGGGCAGACTGGCCTTGAGCGCAGTGACGAGCTCGGTCATCCGCGACCCCGCTTGCGCGGGGGTCCAAGGCGCAGTCTGATTGCCTATCGTGTACTGATACCAGTCCGGCTCCATCTCGAAGATGATGGGACGCGTCGTACCCCAACAGCTGGCGTAGCCCGCTGCGAAGGACCTGTACTCCGTCAAGATGGCGCTCCAATCTTGCGCGATGTACTGGGCGCCTTTCTCGACCAGATTGCCGCCGCTGCAGCCGGACACGTTGGCGTCGCAGAGGTTGTGATGTCGTTTCACATAGCCAGCCGCGATATAGGAGACGACCACCGGGACCAGATCTCCCAAGACGGCGCCCTGCTTGCCTTCTTCGCACACGTAGCCTTGATCGAAGTTGTCGCCATTGGTTCCCATCCATCCCGGTGTGAAGAAGTCGAGCTGACCTATCATCGACGTCCCCGCGTTCTTCGCGACGCTATCGATGGTGCCGAAATGGAACTGGCATTGGCTGAAAGCAGAACCCTCGCTCGCGTCGCCGCCGGCCGAAGTCACGCCGCCGCTCGAGGTGGCGCCACCGGAGGACGAGGTCATGCCTCCCGATGCGCCACGGCCGCCCTTGGCGGCCACGCCGCCTGTTGGGGTCGCGCCGCCTCTGCCTGACAGGCCGCCTGTTGCGGTCGTACCGCCTCTGCCCACTGCTCCGCCAGCGGATGTCGCGCCTCCCGATGCGCTGCTGCCGCCCGTGCCTGACAGGCCGCCTGTTGCGGTCGTGCCGTCCCTGGCAGGCGTGCCGCCCCTCGACCCTTCTGCCCCGTCGCTATCGCCTCCGGAAGGGTTTCCGCCCGATGCAGCGACGACTTCCGACCCGCCAGTCCCCGCCTCCTGTCCTGCCTGCCCGAAATCTCCCCCCGTGGACGGAATCGGCGTGGTTGCCGTCCCTCCGGCCCCGTCGGACACGGTGCCGCCAGCACCACCGACCAGACCATCGTTGACCCCTTCGCCATCGCAGCCGAACAGCGAAACCGCAGCAACAAGGCAGGCAAAACGCCCCGGGGCAACCGGATGGGCAGCCTCTTCGATGCAGTGAGGTTGAAGCATCAGATCAGATTGCCACAAAGACTCCGCGACGCTCGCGGAATCAGTGGTGATCCCAACCCAGGACGGTGTTTCGTGCACGACGGGGAAACGTTTACTGTGGCACGAACACCGCCAAGACGCCGGTCTGTGCCAGCCTCACCGAATGCCTTTGATCGAAGCGGACCTGTCCTAAGTTCCCGATAGCCCCTCTGGCACATCCGCGCCGGAATACAAGTCGTCCGCGAGGGTGTGGAAGCCGAAGGCGAAGCCGGCGCCGGTGTTCAGCTGCCAAATCGACTCGCCCGTTGGGTTCACGCGCTCCATCTGGCCGGCCGCTCCCCAGTTGATGAAGGTGCTACCGTCGACGAAGCGCAGCGGCTCGCCAAACACGAAGGTATAGACGCTGGGGCTCGAGACGTAGCTCCAGACTTGTGTGGCCACCTGGTTCTTCGCATCGAGCTCGTACTCGAGCAGGCGCGATTCGTTCCCGGGTGCACCGTCGTTGTCCATGATCAGGATGTGGTTGCCACGCACCTGAAACTGGTGCTGGTGAAGGAAGCGGTCTGCACCAGAGGCAAAAGCGAAGGTGGATGCGCCGAGACCGAGCACCCATTCGCACGCCCGCGTCTTTCGGTCGATGCGCACGATGCTGCTGAAGTTCCTCATCCCGAGATAGTAGACGTCCTCGGCGGCGTCGTAGTCGAGCGCATTGGCGAACGTCCAACCCTGATCCATGTCGTCGCCCTTGATTGCGGCCGGATCGAAGCAGTCCCAGGCGCTCCAGACCGTCCGTTGCGTTCCACCGGGCGCTACCTCGACGATCTTGTTGCCGGCCAACGGCGAGCCCTCGGAGTCCCGGTACTCGACCGCGATCGCCGCCAGCGTACCGTTGGGATGCTCCACGAAGTCGTGGGCTAGAAACGGAATCGGCACGGAGCTCGAGCCGGAACCGTCGAGCGCCACCCGCACCAGCTCGGATGCCTCCGACGGAGTCCCGGACACCCTGGCCGCGTTGTAGAGCAGGCTCTTGCCGTCCGCAGAGAGCCGTGCGCGATAGACATCGAGCTCGCGCTCGTCGGTCCAGTACCAGACGATCTCCCCTTTCGCGTTCATGATGATGACGGCGACGCCGGTACCGATGACCGGCGCCACGATGAAGCCCTGCTGGCCCTTGCCGGTTTGGGTCACGGGCGGCAACCCTACGGGCAACACGCCCGTGCGAACGCTGGCGACGTCGCCGGCAATGACGGACGCGCCATCCTTCGTGGCCACTCGGTAGTACCAATCACTGTCGGCGCTGAGGCCGAGCAGGGTCGCCTCGTGCTCCTGGGCTGCCTCGGTCTCCCTCGGCGTGGCCTGGCCGAGCTCGTGAGTGGGTCCGTACTCGACGCAACCGGTCGTCGCGTCGTCGGTGGTCCAGCGCACCTGGACAACGGTGGCGATTCTGTCGCTGACCTCGGCAGTGACATGTGCCGGGCGCTTGGGGTTGGAGGTATCGCTGCACGCTACGAGGCTTGCGCCCAAGCCCATCACCGGGGCGATGAAGCCGGCTGACCGCCGCAAGAAGATCGCTGCCTTCACGGGGCCCCCTTGCCCGGATCCAGGATGGTCAGCACGACCGGCGCAGGGTTCTGACAGGTGCTGCAGAGCAGCGCTAGGATCCAAACCCCGTCGGTGCGCGTGAAGCCCTCGAACGCCGCATCCGTGCCATGCTCCACGGCCTGTACCAAGTCTGCTGTGCGACCTCCCGTCAGGGCCAGCTCCCACAACGAGGTGGCCAGGGTCTCGATGTCGAAGAACCGTGCCTCCAGGTCCGCCGGCGTCTTTTCCTTGTAGAAACCGATCAGCAGCCGATCGATCGTGGCGTAGATGAGCTCGTTGCCTTGCCCATTGCGGGTCACCTCACGCCAGTCGACAGTCCACGGTCCATCGGCGGCACCCGTTGGCCAAGCGGAGATTGAAGCCCTTGAACGCTGCCCACTCGTTGCCTTCGCTGTAGATCCACTTCTGGGTCAGCGTCTTGTTGGCGCGGTCGATCTCGAACTCCTCGAAAGCGTGGTGCTTCGGTCCCGGCGCTGTTCCGTCTGGGTAGTCGGGCAAGTGCGACGACACCAACAAGGTGCCTTGCGCCGTGATCGTGGCCGAGTGCTGAAACTGGAACTTCCAGGGCGACGGCGAGAACGCATAGCTTCCGGAGGAATTGCCATATTGGCCCACCAACGTCCCGGTCTTTCGGTCGACTTGCACCACGGTATCGATGTAGGGGAACGACAACATCACCGTGTCGTCCGCGGGCACCCAGTTGACGGTGTTCGAATAGCAGTCCAAGAAGCCTGCAGCCTCGGGGAACTGGCTCCTGCAGCTCCAGATGGTGCGGTCGCTTCCCTGTTTGGTGTGCTCGTGGAGTTCGCCGCTGACGTCGTACAGAATGCTGCCATCGCTCGCGACGTCGATGGCGTCGTTGATGCCGTTGATCGCAACGGTCTCGTAGTACTCGCGGTCGAGCGTCATCTTCACCACGCCCGTGGCTCCGCTGTGGGTCATCCCGGCCTTGGCCTTGTCGATGACGATGTATTCGCCATCACGGGCGATACGCGGGTATGCCGAGGAGGCGTTGCTGGCCGGATCCGCCCAGTACCAGACAACACGGCCCTGACGGTCCAGGATGAAGACCCAGAAGAACGGCGACATACATAGCGTCCCTCGTACTGCAGCCAGAACCAGTATTCCGCGAACCGGATCTTCGACGCCAGCCCGCACGATCACCAGAACAGAACCTCGTGGTTTGCTTGCAGCCAACCGAACCGCATTGACATCAGCTGCGGCGCCATCCAGGCCATCATCGCTGCTCCCGCAGCTGCCCGCGGCTGGGTCTGCGCGCACCGGGCTCGGCACGGGACCAATCTCCGGGATCTGTGGGGCCGTGCTAGGATCCCTCCGCATGTTGCTCCCAGGCAGCGCTGACGCGTCGCAGCGAAGTCCAGCTTCTCGCAGGTTGGGGGCCACTGCGAACGCGGCCCTACTCGTGGGCAGCCTGCTCGCGTCGGGCTGCGGCGGTGGCACAGGCTGGCCTATCCGGGCTGACGGTTCGAGCGGCAAAGGCGCCGGCGGGGACACAGGCACGGCAGCAGAAACTAGTGCAGCAGGCTCGGGGGGCACTCCGGGCTGCAATGGAAACGCAACGCCTCCGACCTCGCCCTCCAATGGCTACCTGACCATCGACGTCAACGGAACCTCCCGTCAGTACGCGCTCGAGCTCTCCACCGGTTACGACGGCAGGACGCCCCAGCCGGTGCTGTTCGCCCTCCACGGAAACGGGGCGACTGCACAGAACTTCCTCGGATCGGGCTATGGGAACGTGAGAGCCGGCCTCGCGGGCCGGGCCATCCTGGTCGGGCTGGAAGGGCTGTCGCGCAACGGACAGACTGGCTGGCTCGCCAACATTTCGAGCGATATCGAGCAGGTGGACTACGATTTCTTCGACGCGGTCGTGACCCAGCTCGAGGCCATCTACTGTATCGATCCCCGCCGCATGTTCGCGATCGGGCACGGTGCGGGCGCGTACTTCGTGAACCAACTCGGTTGCCTTCGCAGCAGCGTGCTGCGCGGCGTGGCGCCGTTCGCCGGAGGCGGGCCCGATGGGGGGTGCGGCGGAAAGGTGGCCGCTTTCATCGGCTGGAATCCGTACGAGACGGTGGTGGCATGGTCCACTTTCGGTTGGCCCACGACCCAGTTCTGGACGAATAGGAACGGCTGCAGCGATCCCGGAGTCATGCCTACAGCACCCTATCCTGGTGACGGGACGGCCGGCGATCCCTTGCCGTGCCAGGCGTTCGCGGGCTGCGACCCGAACTACCCCGTGAGCCTGTGCTTGTACGACTACTCGGATCGGCTCGATGGGAACGACGCATTTCCGCTTCAGTGGGGAGGCAGGGCGGCAACGGACTTCTTCCTGGCGCTGCCCAACGTACCGTAGCTCCGCCAACACTCTGCGGCCGGTCGCGGGGCATCGTGGGCCTGCCACTCACCCCGACTCGTGGGGGCCGGCGCAGCGAGCCGCATGGTTGTGGCGATGCGGTGGTTGAGCCATGGGGACGCGGCCGTGGCACTCTTGTTTGTTCGCCCTCGTCTAGTCATGGCTTCCCGTAGCCCGGTCACACAGCCCAAACGAATCTCGGGTGAGCACTTCGGTAACTTGGTTCCGTTCCCGGTCCCGGAGTCGGATGCGGCGCTGGTCGCCTGTCTGCGGAGCGATCCCGAGCGGGGCCGAATGGTACTGTTCGATCGCTACGCAGGCGACGTCGAGCGTGTTCTCTTTCGCCTGCTCGGTTCGGATCCCGACTTGACCGACCTATTGCACGACGTGTTCATCACCGCCATGACGTCCGTCCGTACGCTGCGCGACGACAGCGCGCTGCGCAGCTGGCTCGTGGGGGTCGCGGTGCATACGGCGCGCCACCGGATCCGACGGCGAAGGTTCCTGCGACTCGTGCGCTTCATGGCACCCGAAGACCTACCTGACTGCCAGGCCACGACACCAAGTCAGGAGGTGAGCGATGCCTTGCGTCTGACCTACCGATTGCTGTCGCGTTTGTCGACGGAGGATCGTATCGCGTTCTCGCTGAGGAGGATCGATGGGATGTCGTTGGCCGCCATAGCGGAGGCGACGGGAGTGTCCATGTCCACGGTGAAGCGACGGGTGACGCGCGCAGAGCGCGACTTCGTGACGCTAGCGCGTCAATACGACGCCCTCCGTGTCTGGCTCGAGCAAGGGACGCTAGAGCGATGACGAACACCGACCGATTACTCAGTCAGATTGCCCGCGAAGAGGACGCCCTTCTTGCCGCCAGTGATCGGCGTGCATTGGTGCGCCGTCGTTTGCAGGCAGCCAAGAGCCCGCCTAGGACGGTGCGTTGGTCACCACGGACGGCTCTGGCACTGGCCGGTAGCTGCGCCCTCGTGGGCACTGCTACGGTCTTCTTCTGGGTGGCGCGCCCGCCGCCACCGCTCACGGCCACGGCAGGTCCATCGAGCGCGCAGGTTGCCAGCGGCAGTTGGCTCGACGCGCCGGAGACCGTGTCACTGCCGCTTCGGTTCTCGGACGGGACGAAGGTGGACGTTGCCCCGCACGGGCGGATGCGGTTGCTCGAGCTCGGCCCAAGGGGGGCCAAGCTGGCGCTTGAGTCGGGACGAGCGGGTTTCGACGTGGCGCACGGAGAGAATCGACGTTGGGAGCTGCGCGCCGGACGGTTCATCGTGCGCGTGACGGGGACCCGGTTCGACGTCGGCTGGTCGCCCGAAGAGGACCAATTCGAGCTGGTTCTGTACGAAGGCCAAGTCGAGCTCTCTGGCTGCGGCTTCGAGGAGGGGCGAAGGCTCGTGACCGGGCAAACCGTGCGCGCGTCTTGCCGCGACGGCGCAGTGCGAATCGCCTACGATGCCATACCGTTGGCGACTGGCGGGCCCTTTGCCCCGACGGCTGCAGCGCCCGCCACCACTGCCGTCGAGGACATGAGGCAGCTCCGGGCGCCGATGCCGGGGTCGGTGGCGAAGACCGCATCGGTTGCCTCGCAGACCACTGGCGTGGCCCCGGCAGAAGCCGACTGGAAGCTCTTGGCTCAGCAGGGCAAGTACGCAGACGCCCTGGCGGCTGCCGACCGCTTGGGATTCGGAGCACTGTGCGCTCGGGCGGATGCTGACACACTCGCCCTGCTGGGCGACGTCGCGCGTCATGCTCGCGGCCCCAACAAGGCCCGACGCGCGTATTCATCGCTGCGCCAGCGGTTCGCTGGTTCGCGGCAGGCTGGGCCGGCGGCCTTCTCGTTGGGCGTTCTCGAGTTCGATCAGTGGCGTGCCTACGGCAGAGCGGCGGCCTGGTTCCGCACCTATGTCCGGGAGAACCCCAGAGGACCTCTGGTCCGTGAAGCGCGCGGCCGGCTCATGGAAGCCTTGCACCGATTGGGGAGCAACGAAGCGAGGAGTCTGGCCACGAGCTACCTGCGAGACTATCCTTCGGGGCCGTATGCCGAGCTGGCCCAGCGCATCGTTCAGCAGCGCTGACGGCAAGCCTTGGCTAGGGCTGCCGAGGGCCAGACGTGCGATCACTGTCGCTTTGGCCCTGGCGCTGTCCTTGCCTCTGGCGCATGCAGAACGGCAGACCGCGCCTCACAAGACCATCCTCCTCGTGCGTACGGCTGGAGACGATCCGGTCATCAACCGCGTCCGAGCCGATCTGAGCGGTGCTGGTTGGCGCATCATGGAAATCGCTGGGCAAGACGAGAACCAAACCCGCGAGTCACTGGCAGCGTTGGCCTCCGAGCTCAAGGCCACGGCCGCGTTGCGGGTCGATGCCACGACGGGCCGGATCTACCTCCACATCCGACGGACCTGGGGCAAAGTCGACGAAGTCTTGCGTAGCGAGGACGGGCGAGTCGACGGGCGGATACTGGCTCTGCGTGCGACCGAGGCGCTCCGCGCCCATGGCCTCGATATCGGACCTACGCCTCTGCCCGAAGAGCCGAACGAAACTGGCGCTCCAACGCAGAGCGAGAAACGTCGCGTCTCCAGGTCCCCAGGCCCCGCTGACCGCCACGGCACGGCACCTGGCCGCGCCGCCGCACCGACACGGGCGGCCGAGGGCCCGGCTGCATCGAAGCAAGGTCTCTGGTTCGAGCTCGCGCCGACGGCCGTCGGCAGTCCGGGGGGACTGGGATACGCCGTGTCCGGTTGGATAGGGGCCAGGTTCGAGCTGTCACGCTTGTGGTCGGTGGCGGCCACCGGAATCGTCCCCTTGTGGTCCCGTCGGGTAGTCGAGTCCGAGGGGAGTGCGCGCGTGGCTACGAGCCTTTTCGGACTTGGATTGGAGCGAGTCTGGTTTCGCCGGCCCGGCGGGTACTGGGCGACGGGCCTCGGAGCGGCCGGGCTCGCAACTGTGATGCAGGGACGCCAAGCGCAGGCAGGCTACCACGTCCTGACGGACACAGTCGTCACGGTGGCGGCTGATCTCTACATGCGTGGCGGATGGCGCGTGCTGCCCGACTGGACCGCATTTGGCGCGTTGCTCGGTGGGGTGTCCTGTCCAGAGGTCGAAGTCGGGTTTGGCGATCGGGTGGTGAGAACCTGGGGCCAGCCCTACGGAATGCTTGCTTTGGGCGTGGAGTTTCGCACTCTTGCTTGGTAGGGCACCCGAGCCGGTCCACGCCCGTGTGCCGGGCTCCTCATTCTCCCGCAGGGAGTGAGGCGACGACGATGTGCCGCAACCACGCACGCGCGGCGTGACGGCTGCCTGCAAAGGCGCTCCACCCGTTCATTCCGTCCAGACGGCTTCTATGGAGTACTCGACGCCGTCTAGAACTTCAAGATCCCCTGAGTAGTCGTATCCATCGGTGTTCTTCGTTGCGACTACGGTTGTGGCGCACTCCACGCCAATGTACCATGTACCCGGCTCGGGCGACGCGACAGTCAGAGCCTTGTTCGCGCCTTGCGAAGTATCTTCATATTGAGCCTGGCTGGCTAGCGCAAAGGTATTCGCTGCAACGTAGAGGTTCATGTCATAGCGATCGTCTGCCTTCAGAGTCACCGTCATTTCATCGGCCCCGTTCGGCAAGGAGACAGTGAAGTGATGATACTGTCTGTCACCTATCTTCGTGTATGCGGGGTCGCCGTCTTCTGATGCCTTATTCATTACACGCTCCTCTCCGTTGACCAGAGAAGCCTTTACATCGGGCGGAGCCACACCGTCACGGGCATAGTGGAAGGCCGCTGCAAGATAGTCCATTACCTCACCAGGCCGGAACGCGTACTCCGGGTGATCCGACAGGCCGCACATGCGTCCAGACGTCGCGCTCGGCTTGTAGGCCCAGCCGGTCGGGTGCCCGTCCCCGTCGATAGGTGTCGAGGCGCTCTTGCCGATGAGTAGTACTTCGGTTCCCTCGGGAAGCGTTCCGGTTGCGTAGCCACCCTTGAAATGCATGAGGCCTTGAATGAGATGGTCGCCGCCAAAGTCATAATATTGCAGGATGGGTGAGTCTTCAGGAATGGTGCCCTCCACTTCGCCTTCATGGCTGTCTATCTTCATCTGGCCGGGCCAGAAGTTGTATCCCCAGCTCCAAGCCAGGTAATTCCCATTACAGGTTCCAGTGTAGCTTCCTCCGTTGTGGAAGAAGTCTTGTACGTTCTGGATGCCCTCTGCGCCAACAGGACCGGCATGGTCCCCGTACCCGCCACCGGTGTAGAGCATCATGAAGCGTGGCTCGCGATCAGGATACAGGAGCACGCCGTTAGCATCATTTGCGTTGCTCGTCATATAAGAATGCTGCACGGCTACATCTTCTCCCGAAACAAATTCCCAGCGGTAGCCGAGCTGATCAGCGGCAGGTAGCCTGTCAACATCGTCAAGGCCTACTCCGACATCCATGAAGAGCTCTTTGTAGAATCCTTCACCACTCGGAACGTCGCTGCCCGAACTGGCGCCCCCGGTCTGGGCTTCCGTGCCAGCCGTGCCCCCGGTGGCACTACCGCCGATGGCGCTGCCGCCGGTGCTCGATGTCCCACCGGTGCGTACCCCGCCCGTGGTGCCTCCGGCGCTCGAGCTTCCGCCGCTGGCCCTCCCGCCTGAGCTCGTGCCTCCCACTGAGGTGCCCGATCCTCCAGTCGCCCTCCCGCCGGTCACGTTGCCGCCGCTATCCGGTGTCCCGCCCGTGGCTCTGCCTCCTGAGCTCGTGCCTCCCGCTGCGGTGCCGGTGTCCGTTCCTCCGGTCGCCGTGCCACCACTGGTGGCAGTCCCGCCGTCGGATGGCAGCCCGCCACTATGCGAGTTGGCTGCGTTCTGCGTTGCGCCACCGGTGTTCGAGTCCACCGGCGTCTCGGTGCTCGAAGCACAGCCGAGGACGAGCCACGCAGCCAACGGGACAGTCAGGGTAGTTCTCGTGTTCGTGTACTCTTTCACTGCAGGCCTCCTTCACAGCACCGTGGCAGTCACCCGCGCCGATTCGTTGGCGGACGGTCCGCACAGGAAGAGTGCCTCGACCATGTTGGCGTGGCTCAATCGACCGGGGATCCCGCCGGGGGCGTCACCGACCAGATCGGGAAGCGGGTCTTCCGCCGGTGCTGATCGTACCACCGGTGTTCGCGCCGCCGCCGGATCCGCCCGCCGAGAGGCGCCGGTCGCTATGGTGCCGCCGGCATTTGCCGAGCCGTCCGCGCCGCCTGCCGAGAGGCGCCGGTCGCTACGGTGCCGCCGGCATTTGCCGAGCCGCCGGTGTGCCGGCCTCCGGCCGCGATCCCGCCAGCCCAGTCGTCGCCACGACCGGAGTGGTCTCTTCCTAGCGCTACGCTCACGGCTGGTAGGGACGCGGCGCTACCTTGGGCGTGGTCCCCTCGACCCACGCCGGGCTGCCCTGGGAGGTGATGGTGACGCTCGAGCTGGTCAAGCCCGGCGAGGTGGCCTCGATGACCGTGGTGCCCGAATAGTAGGTCCGGAATTCGATCGCGGCCTGGCCGTCGAGGATCGCTATGTCGGAGGCCGAACCGTTGCCCGGCGGACTGAACGTGATGCTCGGCCCAGTCGGGAACTCGCCCGGTCCGGAGGTGATCGTGAGCGTCACCGTGACGTTGTTGCTGATCGGCTTGCCGCTGGAGTCCACGACGGTGACCAGGAGCCACGCGTCCTCTGTGCCGTCCACTGACGTGAGCGTCGTGGTGCTCGAGGTGAGCTCGAGCCCCGCCGGCGTGCCCGAGGTCGGCCAGGTCGGCGGCGGAACCTTCGCGTACGCGTTGCGATACCAGTAGTAGGAGCGCTTCGGGATCCGGAAGTAGTCGACGATACCCGTGTGGATATACGTGGTGCCCATCTGGCTGCCGTAGTCGAAGATGCACCACTTGGCCGCTCCGCTGCGCCAAGCGGGTTGGGCGGGCATGCCGTTCGATACCGTCAAGTTTCCCCAGCCGGGATCATAGCTACCAGGCCGAACCACGTTCACGGTGCTGCCGTATTCCGACACCATGTTGGGTATGCCGGGGTTGTCGTAGCCCACGCCGTCGCCGTTGTAGCCCGCGACGTCGCCCAGCGTGCCAGGTTCGGTGTTGCCGAGGCGCGACTGCGCGCCGCCGATGGCCGCAGGCCTTCCGGTTGGCTCGGGATCGAGCTCGTGGGTCAGGGCGACCGACTTCTTGAGCAGGTCGATCACCCTGTCCGCGGGGCCGCCATTGAAGAAGTCCTCGTTGCCCATGCTCCACGCGATGATGCTCGGATGATTGCGATGGATGCGGATCATCTCCGTGAGGCTTGCCAGCACGTTGGCATCGAACTTGTCGAAGTCGGCCGAGGTGCTCGGGTAGGCGCCGCTATAGGACCAACCCCCGGGGCCGCCGCCGAAGCCGCCCCAGAAGCAGTTTTCCGACCAGAACAGTAGGCCGAGCTCGTCGCACGCGTCGGCAAAGGCTGGTGCCTTCGGATAGTGCGAACCGCGAATGAAGTTCATCCCCGCGTCCTTGACCATCTGGACGTCGCGGTACAGAGCCGCGTCGGTCACGCCGATGCCCCAGCCGGCGTGGTCCTGGTGGACGTTCCCCCCTTGGATCCAGTAGTGCGAGCCGTTCAGGGAGAAGCCTTCTGTCGCTGACCAGCTGAACCAGCGGAACCCGAACGGCGTCGCGAACGCGTCGACGACCCCTGTGTCGTCGGAAAGGTACGAAAGCGCCTTGTACATCGTCGGATGGTCGGGGTGCCATAGCGAGGGGCTGCTGATGGCTGGCGTGGTCTGATTGAACGTCACTGTCGCGCCCGCGGCGATCTGCTGCTCGGACGAAACCGTGGTGACCACCTTGCCGCTGCTGTCCACGATGTCCGTCTTCAGCGTCGCAGTCACGGCGGCCGCGCGGCTGTTCTGCACTTCCGTCTTGATCACGACGGTGCTCGAGGAACCCGAATTCGTCGCCAGAGTGGGCGTCGTGACCCAGGTGCCGTACCAGGCGACGCGCAACGGGTCGGTGACGACGACATTCACGTCTCGATACAGGCCGCCCTGGAAGGTGTGATCGCCCGTGATGGGTGGGAGCTGCGCGTTCCAGTTGTTGTTCAATCGAACGGCCACCACGTTGTCGCCGGTCTCGATAGCGGAGCTGATGTCGATCGAGAAGCCGTTGTAGCCCCCGATGTGCTCACCGACTTTCGTTCCATTGACATAGATCTGGGCTTGATCGAAGGCCGCCTGGAACTCGAGGGACACGCTCTTGCCCGACCAGGATGACGGGACCGTGAAGTGCTTCCTGTACCAGCCGTAGCCGACGTAGAACTTCGGCGACATGAAGTAGGGCAGATCGAACGAATGCGGCAGGCCCACGTCGTCCCACGAGGCATCGTCGAACCCGGTCGCCTCGGCGCCCGAGACATCGGCGCGCTTGAACTTCCAGGACGGGTTGAAGTTCTGGACGAGGCGCACGGCATCGGGCTGTTCCGGTTCGCCCGCCGAGCCGCCAGAGCCCGTCTGTCCACCCGTGGCAGCAGCGCCGCCGGAGCCACCGCTTGCAGGGCCGCCGCCCGAGGTCGCCCTGCCTCCCGCCCCGTTGCCCCCTGAGCCAGCGTTCGAGCTGCCTCCAGAGGTCGGCCTTCCAGCGCCGCCCTGGTTGCCTCCGGCGGGCTGACCGCCCGTCGTCGAAGCCGTCGAGCCCCCGGCTCCCGTCGCCACGCCGGCCGCGCCGCTGCCTCCCAAGCCTGCGCTGCCGGTCATCCCGCCGCCTGGCTGCCCCCCTGCGTTGGGTTGCCCCCCTCCTCCCCCGACCGAGGGTGCCGCAGCTCCCGCATCTGCAGCGGCCCCTCCGCTGCTCGAGATCCCGCCGCTGCCCGTTGCGCCGCCGCTTCGCTCGGCGTTCGAGTTGGCTGTGCCGCAGCCGGCCGACAGCGTGACTGCTACTACCAGGGACAATACACGATTGAGCAGTTGCCGTGTTTGCAGTCTCATGGGCTCACCTGGGGATGGGTCGATGGCGTCGAAGGGGTTCGCCGCGGAGAAGCGTCTCTCCTTGTTGGTGAGGATCCTTCACAGGGAACAAACAGCTCACGTTGCGTCCCGAAGGAAGTCGCCCCGCCTTGCGGCGGACGCCCCCGCCAGGTGCCAACGACTGCCCCAGCCGAGGGGCCCTGCAATCACTTTCAGACACCTCTTCGCACATTGCGACCATCGCTGGGAGCAGGCTCCGCTAGCTCGTGACCACTGCCCTCTCGGCCAATTACCGCCCGTCCCCTGTTCGGCTCGGCGTCTTCGACCGCCGCCTGAGCGGACGACAGAGGACGAGTACACCGAGCGCACCGAAGGCTACGAGGGTACTCGAGCTCGAGCGTCCGCCCGCAACGCGGCATCCGCAGCCTCCTTCGTCTGAAGAAGCATCAGAGCCGATTGGGCCGGCGTCGACGTCTGGGTACGTTGCGCCGCCTCCACCACCTGCCGGGCTGCCCGAAGCCGGCGCGCCTCCCGTGATGCCGCTACCGCCGCTGCTGGGCTGGCTGCTGGCTGCGTCGCCACCGCTCGCCCTGCCCCCGGCGGGTGAGACCGTGCCTCCGGTAGCGCTCGTGAAACCACCTGTCGAGACGCCGCCGCCGGACGGGCCGATGCTCGTGCCTCCGGCGGCCGCCGCGGTGGTGCCGCCCGTGGCCATGGAGGTCGTGCCACCCGTGGTCATGGTGGTCGTTCCACCCGTGGTCATGGAGGTCGTGCCACCCATGGCCGACGTACCGCCAGGCGCAGAACCTCCTCTGCCGAGGCGGCCGCCGGTCGGTGCGATCCCACCTGTGGGCCCGTTACCGCCCGTCGCCACGGTGCCGCCGCCGCCCCCCGTGTTCTCTGCACCGCCCGTCGGCGTGGTGCCGCCGGCACCCGCGCCGCCGCTGCCGGCAGTTCCACCGCTGCCCGGTGTGCTGGTCCACGAGTACTGTAGACGCTCCAAACCTGATTGGTTGGGAATGGAAAGGGTGATGTTGGCGCCGCTTCCGCTCTTGATGGTCATGCTGTACCAGTCTCCATCTCGCAGACCAGGCCAGTAGAAGCTGCCCATGTTCCAGCTGTGGAGCTGGTTGCTGATACCACGTATGTACGCCTCGAAGTAGTTGGTGGGGGCCTTGCTGTAGTCCAGATAGTCGTAGCTCTTGCCATTCTTGCTGCCCGGGCTCATGGGGCCACCCCATTCGGTGCACACGGTGCGCTCGGAGTAGCTGCCGACCGAGCCCTTGATGTGATTCTCCCAGTCGGACTCCTTGGTCATGGATTCCGAACCGAAGAAGCTGTAGTCGTGCACGGCCAGCAAGCAGTCCTCGAGCCGGCTGTCAGAGCCGACGTCCGAGACGTTCTGAGCGTTGCCGGTTCCATCAAGGATGACCCGACCCTTGGGCACCGTCGGGTATCGGGTGATCCAGTCGTTGTACAGGTTGTTGAGATCGGTCTTACTGTACATGTTGGGTTCGTTGAAGATCTCGAAATAGGCATTCTCGTTGGCCACATACTTGTCGACCACGGTCTTCCACATGTTCCACCAGGCGTTCATGTCCGGTGGCTTGTTGCTCTTGGCGCTGTCCCAGTAGCAGAACACCAGCTTGCCCTTGGCAAGCACCGCATCGATGGCGCCGGTATACGTGCTCCAGTATTGCGAAACCGTGGCTTCGTTGATGGGTATTCGGACGGCGTTGGCACCCAGCTTCGAGATGAACTGGTCCATGATGGCCGTACCCACGGCGAATGCCGAGTCGTAGGTGTCCGACGAGGAAAGGCCCGAGATGTAGAGTACGCCAGCCTGGAAGTTGTCCCGGGAATCGGCCCAGTTGACGCCCCTGAATTGGTTGGTAGCAGCCGCTGCGTTGGATGGCGCAAACGCCGCGATGCCCGACAGAAGCGCGACGGGAAGCATCGGAAACGGTGTTCTCCAGGGTTTCGACATCTTCGCTGGCTCCTTCTCGTTGACTACGGCGCGCTACTCTGGTCGTGCGGGTTGAGGGCCTCCGTGAAGGGATCCCCACACTCTTCCTTGGTCCAGGTCCTGTCGCCCCCGCGGCTCTCCGCGCCGCCCGAGGCCCTTCCCCACGGTCCAGGGTACACAGCAGCCACGCAGTTCGGCATGAGCTTCCAGACGGTGCGACTTGGGGTGAAGCTTGAAAGGCAGCGTCGTTCGCGTGGCATCCGACACGAGATCCATGCAATCGCGGCCGCCACGAAGTCCACAGCGTAGACTACGATTGAGGCATCGGCACTTCCAGGGTCGCGATGTTCGAAGTGTGATCGCCTTGTGACGAGCTGCTCGAAGCGAAGCGCAAGAGCCGGGGCCTTTGGCGCCCAGCAGCCCCTTCACACTGAGCGCGACGGGGCGCCGATCGACCGGGACGTGCGCAGCGGAAGGCTTTCTTGCTGGCGGCCGCCAGCGCGACGGCCAGTCGCGGACCGTGCCGAGGTCGGTCTGAGCACGTTTCGTGCTGGTGAAGGATCCGGCCCGACAGCGAAAAGACGACTCGCCGTCTTCGGTGTTCGCGTCCGCCCTGGTTGCGGGAGGTGTTTGTGCCAGCCCAATGCACGCGCAGCAGTGTCATGCGGGTCCGCCGTTTCCCTGTGTTGACCGTCGGCCTGGTCCGTTGGTCGGCCGCTCCTGCAGCGCGACCGATGAGCTACACGGCGAGCTGGCCATCTGTCAGCCAGAATCCGCCTGCGCCCGAGCAAGTCCCCACGGCGATAGACTCCCTCATTGGGCCGATCGCCGTAACGGACGCACTCCGTGTGAGCCATTTTGCCGGGACAAAGGATCTGGCCAAGCATTGAGGACCCCGTCCGCATCATGGCATCCGTTCCGGGTACCGTTTCTCGTGCGAGCAACAGGTTTTTCCAGCTTGGCGAACCGTCCAATGGGGGCAACGCCCAGGCCGGCTCGAGTGACCGCACGACACCTGCCCTGTACCTTGCGCTGCGCTGCGCGTCCGTGGCCTGCGGCCGTAGCAACCGCTCGTCCACCGGATCCGACGCGGACTCCGGTGCTGCAAGCGGCGGGACCGAAGGCAGCGGCGGCGCATTCGGAACGACCGGAGGAAGCTCGGGCCACACGGATGGCTCCGCCTCCGGCGGAACGACCTCCTCGCCCGGCGGCTGCCCTGCAGGCGGACCCAGCCCAGGCGGTCTAGCCGCGGGCGGCGCGCCAGCCAAGTCCGGGAGGAACTCGAGCGTCGGTAGCGCACCGGTGTCGGGCGGCGCGAGTGCAGGAGGAAGCGCGAGCGGCGGCATGCCGAGCAGCGGCGGTAGGGGCGGAAATAACGCCGGAGGCACGAGCACCGCCTCGGGCGGCGCAGGCATCGGCGGCGTGGGTTGGAGCGACGGCATGAACACCGAGGAGATGTTCCTCATCAGGGTGAAGCGCCCCTACGCTCGTTTCTGGCCGCGACCAGCGGGACATCGAGGTCCAAACGAAGAAATGACCGTCGCCCCAGTGTGCAGCCCGATCCCCGACCCTCGCCATGTAGACCGTGAACCAAGGAGAAGCCTATGACGTCCGGCCGTTCTCTCTTCGCGCTTGCCGCCGCAACGCTCGCGATTCTGGGTACTTCCTGTTCGACCGCGGACTCGACCGACGGCAGCGGTGCATCGCCCGAGCAGACAGGGGGCGATTCCGGCGCAGGAGCCTCGACGTCTACCGGTGGCGTGTCGGAGGCGGGCGGAGCGCAAACCGGTGGCGGGAACGGCACGGGCGGCAGTACGTCGACCAGTACCGGCGGCACCGCTATTGGTGGCGTCGCGGGCGGCTCGACGGTCGGCGGTGCATCCACGGGCGGCACGCCGAGCGGCGGACCGGCTGCGGGCGGTTCGGCCAGCGGCGGCGTGAGCGGTCCGACCGGTGGCAGTTCGACCCATGGCGGCGCGGCGAGCGGCGGACGCTCGGCCACCGGCGGCGCGGGCGGCTCGACCGGCGGACGCTCGACGGGCGGTGGCACGGCCACGGGTGGCGCGGGCGGTTCGACCGATGGCGGCACCTCGAGCGGCGGTTCACCGAGCGGCGGATCGAGCACAGGAGGTTCGAGTGGATCGGCAACCTGCCCGGCTCTGCCCGGCGCCCCTTTGGGCACGCCTCCGCTTCCCAGTCCGTCTCAGCTCGCCTACCAGCGGACGGAGATGACGTCGTTCATCCACTTCAGCATGGCCACGTACGACGGCAGCGAGCAGGGCAGCCCGAGCGATCCGGCCTCGATGTTCAATCCGACGAACCTCGATGCGACGGTGGTCGGTCAGTGGGTGAGCTCGCTCAAGGGCGCCGGTTTCCGTCAGTCGATGCTCGTGACCAAACATAGCGTCGGCTTCTGCCTGTGGCCATCCGAGTACACGGACTACTCGGTCAAGAGCAGCCCCTGGATGAACGGGCAAGGAGACATCGTCCAACTGTTCACGGACGCCATGCAAGCGAATGCCATGAGGGTCGCGCTGTATCTGTCGCCCTGGGACCAGACGTACACGAGCGACAAGTCCGACTACGAGACGTACTTCAAGAACCAGCTCACCGAGATCCTGAGCTACGGCCCTGCCGTCGAAATCGAGTTCGATGGGTTCCACGCTCCGACTTCCGTCGACTGGAACTCGGTGTTCGAGCACGTCAAACGGCTACAGCCCGACATCCTCGTCTGGGCGGGGCCCGAGATCGTCGATACCGGGGCGATCCCGGACCTGCAGTGGATTGGCACCGAGTCCGGGGACAACCCAGGCACGACCTCGAGCCTCGACACTCACAACTGCGGAGGCGGAAACAAGTGGTGCCCGAACGAGTGCAACGTCTCGAGCCACAAGCCGAACTGGTTCTGGCATCCCGGCCAGAGTCCCATGGCGCTCGCCGACATGCAGAAGATCTACCTCGTGACGGTGGGACGCAACTGCACGCTCAACTTCAACATCCCGCCTTCGCAGACAGGGGAGTTCGATCCGAAAGACGTCGCCCTGCTCGAGCAGTTCGGACAGTGGTATTCGGCGCTCTACCAGACGAACCTGGTGAAGGGACAGCCGGCGACAGCGGACTCGACGTGGGCGAGCGCAGGGTTCGAGGCGGCCAAGGCCGTCGACGACGACCTCTGCACGTACTGGGCGGCGCAGAGCGGCAAGACTTCGGGGACGCTCGAGGTCACCCCGGCCTCACCCATCAGCGTCAAGTTGATCAGCATCCGCGAAGCCATCGAGCTCGGCGAGCGCGTGAAGCAGTATCACGTGGAGATCAAGCAGAACGGCACGTGGAGCACGCCCTCGGACTCGTCGGGCGCCAAGGTCCAGGGCACCGTGATCGGCAACCGCCAGCTGTGGCAGCTCGACACGGCCAGCGCCGAAGCCGTCCGGCTAGTCATCGATTCGGCCAAGGACGTCCCCGCCATCGCCGAGTTCGGCGCATACTAGCAGGACCGCGCCGCTCTCGCTGAATAGGGCATCCATCGAGACGCAAGACGATGAACGAACGCACGACCCTCCTCCAGCTTGCGATCGTGTGCCTGTCCGTCGCATGCGGCAGCAAGGACCCGTCCGAAGGATCCGGCATGGGCGGCGAGTCCGCAACGGGCGGCATGTCCGAAATGGGTGGCGCAGCCGCAACGGGCGGAGCTAGCTCGACCGACACGGGTGGCGAGAGCTCAGGGGGCACGACTTCGTCATCGGCTGCAACCGAGACGGGCGGTGCCGGCACGGGCGGAGCCCGGGTCACGGGCGGGGCGGCGGGGACTGGCGGGGCCGATGCTGGCGCCAGTTCGGCCACGGGCGGGGTGGCCGGAGCCTCTGGTGGCGCTTCGGCCACGGGGGGGACGTCGGCGACCGGCGGATCCGGGGACGGCGCAGCGCCGCCGAGCTGCGCATCGAGCGGACCGGGCCTCAGCGACTGCGGCGCAGGCGAGAGCTGCTGTACGAGCCTCGACGTACCGGGCGGCACGTTCTATCGGACGTACACGAACGACGGGAGCGGCGCCCAGGACACGGCAGACCCGGCGAGGGTCAGCGACTTGCGTCTGGACAAGTACCTGGTGACGGTCGGTCGATTCCGCCAATTCGTGGCGGCGTGGGAGGACGGCTCTGGGTACACGCCGCCGCTGGGATCGGGCAAGCACACACACCTGAACGGCGGCCAGGGCCTCTTGGACTGTGGCGCTTCAGCGGAGGCCTACGAGCCCGGCTGGACCGAATCCGACAACGAGAAGCTCTCGCCGACAGCCGAGCACCTCGTATGCGATTCGACGGCTGCCACGTGGACGCCGACGCCGGGCGACAACGAGAAGCTTCCGATCAACTGCGTGGGCTGGTGGGAGGCCTACGCATTTTGCATCTGGGACGGCGGGTTCCTGCCGAGCGAAGCGGAGTTCGCGTACGCGGCAGCGGGCGGCAGCGAGCAGCGCAGGTACCCTTGGGGATCGACGGAGCCGGGAACGGACAACCAGTACGCGATCTACGGCTGCTACTATCCGGACGGGTCCGGGACCTGCAGCGGGACGGCCAGCATCGCGCCGGTCGGCAGCGCGGAGCTCGGAGCCGGCCTCTGGGGCCAGCTCGATCTAGCGGGGAACCTGCAGCAATGGATCCTCGACTGGTCGCCAACCTCCTACGTCAACCCCTGCACGGATTGCGCGTACGTCGCCAAGGGATCCGGTCGGGCGATGCGGGACGGCTACTACGGCAGCGCCGCGACGACCCTGCTGGTCGCGCCGCGCACCAGCTTCTACCCGACCAACCGTTTCGCCACCTTCGGCATCCGGTGCGCCAGGACGCCGTAGCCGCAGTCATCAGCCACGCGGGAGACACCCCTACGGTGTCTTGCCTCCGACCGCGACGGTCAGCTCAGGATCCGCGACATGCTCGGCCACTGTGGTGATCGACGCCGGGGTCAGGCCGGCCGAGGTGGCCTCGATGGTGATGCTGCCGGCGTTGTAGGAGCGGAGCTCGATGGCGGCACTCGGATGATTGCCGCCCCGCGACGAAGTGCTTGTGACAGGGCCGCCGACCGGGCATCATCCATGCCATCAGGAGGACGTGACGTATGGCCGAGCCGTGCTGCCCCCCGTTCGAACCGGAGCACTGGGACGAGAAGACCCTCACTTGGACCCAGAAGAAGTTCGCTAGAGACAAGGTCGCCTGCTTCTTCTACATGCCGATAGGCTTCGGCAGGACGATGAAGCGGCTGATGAGCAAGCTCGAACGCGCCAAAGCCGAGTGCCCCGACTGGGTCTGCTTGTCGGACCACACATCCAAGTGGAACATGGACGTCTACCTCGCGGTCGACCGGGACGTGCCGGATGCCGAGATGTCCGTCTTGGACGGTCGCTTCGTGTCCAAGGTGTACGAAGGCCCGTTCCGCGACACGGGCAAGTGGTGCGCCGACTTTGCCCAGTACGTTCGGCGCCAGGGCGTCGAAACGGACAAACTGTACATGTGGTACACGACGTGCCCGAAGTGCGCCAAGGAACGGGGCAAGAACTACGTGGTCGTCTTGGGGCAGGTGAAGTCGACGCAGCCCGGTGCTCCGAGCAGCTGACGTTCACACCGACGAATCTCAGGGTAGTTGTCGCGTCTCGCCACGCTTCCAATGATCCGGCTCGTGATGCGGCCTCACTGCTGGCAGACGCGCACGTAGTCGACCACCATCGTTTGAGGGAACACCGTGGTGCCATCCGGATTGCCGGGCCACTCGCCGCCCACGGCCACGTTCAGGATGAAGAAGAAGGGATGGTTGAACACCCACGTGTTGCCGCCGATGTCGGAGGGGGTCTTGGTCGAGTAGAGGTTGCCATCGACGTACCAGCGGATCGCGCTGGTCTCCCATTCGATGGCGAAGGTGTGGAAGTCGTCCGAGAACTTGGCGTCGTCAGGCAAGCTGTAGGCCGCACCCGGGCCGGCCGAGCCCGAATAGCCGGGACCGTGCATGGTTCCGTGGGCGATCGAGGGTTCGCGTCCGAGGTTCTCCATGATGTCGATCTCGCCGCAAGCGGGCCAGCTTCCGCCCTGGGCGCCCAGCAGCCAGAACGCAGGCCACAAGCCCTGCCCGTACGGCAACTTCATGCGGCCCTCGAAGCGCCCGTAGGTAAAGGTCTTTTTGCCTTCGGTCTTGAGGCGTGCGGAGGTGTACTGTCGCCCCTCGCGGCTTTCCTTGCGCGCTTCGATGACCAGGTTGCCGTTGCCGTCGAGCTTCGCGTTGTCCGTGCCCTGGCTGTAGTACTGTAGTTCGCCGTTGTACCAGTTCGGGCCGTAGTCGTAGTTCCAGTTGGTGGCGTTGACGGCCGAGCCAGCGGGACCGTCGAACTCATCGCTCCAAGCCAGTGTCCAGCCGTCGGGACACTTGGCGCCCGACGTCCCGCCCGTGCCAGGCACGCCGCCGGTGCCGGCCGCACCGCCAGTGCCCAGCCTGCCGCCGGTGCCTTGTGAATCGCCCGCCGCCCCGGTTCCGCCGGTTTCTGCCCCTCCACCTGTCCCTGGTGTTCCCGCCGCACCGGTCGCGCCTGCCGTGCTCTGTGTGCCCCCTGTGTCCGGAGCACCACCGGTGCTCCGGGTTCCTCCGGCGCCTGGCGTACCACCCCTGTCCCGAGACCCGCCAGTGCTGGGCGCGCCGCCGGTGGCTCGCGTACCGCCCGTCTCGGGCGTGCCGCCGGTGGCCTGCGTGCCGCCAGTGGCCTGCGTGCCGCCAGTGGCTTGCGTGCCGCCTGTGTGCGACGCACCCCCGGTGTTCCGGGTTCCTCCGGCGTCTGGCGCGCCACCCCTGCTCTGAGAGCCGCCGGTGGCTTGTGTTCCGCCGCTGCTGGTGTCTTCTTCCTTTCGGGACGTGGCATCACGGCTTGCGCCACAAGCCATGGTCCCAAAGCCGAGCACGACAAGAATCAGTCTCGAAGCGGTTGCCAACATCGCGCATCTCCGTGCAGTCATGAGGAGCTAGTCTCCGGCGGCGTCTGCCGACTCTTCCTCGTCCTTGCGGGACGCGGGATCCTCATCGGCATCGACGTATTGCCCCGTGTAGAAAACGACACGCCGGGAGCGACCCCGTCGCGTATGGGCGGCGTTGTACTCGTCGATGCGCCGCCTCAAGTCCTCGAGCGCGGTTCGAACTCGCGTCAGCGTTGCGAGCGCCTCGGATGCCAATGGGTGCCCCTCCCAGACGTCCAGCGACCACGTCGAGCCACCGACGACATCACTGAACTGCGCGGAGACCGACCCGAGTGCGAGCTTGCGCGTCACCGCCGCGACGAGCGCCTGAAAATGATCGAGAACCGCCGCCTCCCAGCCTTGCTCGGTCCCGAAGGGCACCTCGAACGACTCCGCGGTGTATTCGATGCGTTCGTCACGCCTGACCTCTCGGACAATTCCCCTGTCCAGCAGTGCGTCCAGGGCAACCCGGCAGGTGGGCTCGCTCAGATGCGCCAGGTGTGCTGCTTCCTCGGCAGAGACCGGTCCGTTGCGATACGCTGTCAGCCAGAGTACGTACTGGTCGGCTTCGCGTCGATTCGCCTCGACATGAGCGAAATCCGCCTCGTCAGCGAGCCGGACGACGGAGCCGTCGCCCCGGCCCGCACGGTACGCCAGACCCGAAGCGACCAGGTCGTTCAGTACTCCACCGAGTATTTCCGGGTCGTCGTGGCGGAAGCGCCGACGCACGTCGGTGACCGAGACGGGCTCGTGCTCTTTCAGGAATCCCAGCACGGCCTCCCAGAGCGTTTGTCCCTTGTCCGTGCGGCTTCGCCCGAGCTCCCGAACCCTGCGATGGTAGGTGCGCAGGGCCATCCCGAACATGTCCGCGATCACCTTCTTCTTGACGCCTTGATTCTGAAGCTCACGCGTCAGCCCCAAGAAGACCTCATTGGCGACTCGGGCGAGCGGCGCCCTCACCCCACCTGCCGTGGCCAGCTGGGCTATGAAGACCACGGTTTGCTGTACGACGGCGTCGATGAGGATCTGCGTGTTCACACTGACCCGCTCCTCGGCGGACACGACTGAAACAGGCCTGCTGTCAGTCTGCCGAGGCGAGGGCGAACGCGCCAGTGCCACCGCTGGCAGCGACCGAGGCCGTCCATTCGAGGTGTCCGAGGCGACGGAGGTCGCCTGGCCGCTACACAGGTCGAATCGGAGCTCAACGAAAGCGCCTCGGAGCCAGACCGGACGACCTGCAGGCTCGCGGCCACGAGGCGGCCTGCGCGCGAGGCCGCGCGGGCCGCGGCACCGCGCGACTCAGTCCTCGGCCTGCCACTGCGAGACGCGGACCCAGTCGATGCGAAGCTCCTGTGGGTAGACCGCCGCGTCCGGAGCCTGGTCCAGCCCGCCCAGGGCCAGATTCAGGCGGATATGGAAAGGCTCGTGAAACGGGTCGACTCCGCCCGGGAGATACATGTCCTCGGGTGGCAGCGCCACCGTCCGTACCTTGACGTCGTCCACGAACCAGTCCACCCGTACCGGACCCCATTCGAGAGCATACGTATGGTAGGCGGTGGCGTCCTCGACGGTGGCGTTCTCACCAGCGAAGACGCCGTGAGTCACGCCCCCCAGAGCGTCGTCCCAAACGCCGTAGCTGATGGTCCCGAGCACCTGCCCAGGGAGCTGGCTCTGCAGGTTCGCGATCGTGATATCGCCCCAGGCCGGCCACGTTCCGCTGTAGCAGGGCGAGCTGCCGATGCAGCTCTGGACGTTCGGTGTCGGGTTTTCCGGCAACATCCAGAAAGCCGCGGAACAGCCGCGACCCACCGGCGCGGCCAAGCGTGCTTCGACGCGGGCGAACGCGAACGAGAACAGGCCCTCGGTATTCACCGAGCCCGAGGTGAAGCTCGATCCTTGGTATTGCTCAGCGCGTCCGGTCAGGACCAGGTGGCCGGACTCCAACTTCACGTTCTCCGGGCGATTCGTGTACGCCTGCGCTTCGTTGTTTCTGATGCCGGCGCCGATCTCGTAGGCCCAGCGCGTTCCCTCGAGCGTCGTCCCGTCGAACTCTTCCGAGAAAACCAGCGTCTGCACGAGACGGGTCCCCCCGGCGCTCAAGCAGATCCCCTCGTCCCCGCAGCGCGCACCCACCTCGAGATTGCTGCAGTCGCTGTCCTGGCTGCAGGTGAGCCAGTGGCTCGAGCTCGACGTCTGCGGGGGGCCGCCGCACCCAACCGCCGCGACGAACAGCGGGGCCAAGCCGCGTCGGGCCCGGCGCCAGCGAGGGCGATGCTGCGAGCTGGCCCCGCGAAGGCGGGGCGGGGTGGGTGGGATCATGGCGGGAGGCAGAAAGGATAGCCGACGAGCACCCGCGAGGCAGTGCCAATTCTGGCACTGACAATCTTCGAGCCGTTCTGCAGGGGCCCCGGAACCGCGTCGTCTGCCCGGCGCTGCCAGTTCTGGCACTGGGAACCTGCCACCTCGTCGTGTATCAAATTTCCGGCCGCCTCGCGAGGGGCAGCCGTAAGAACGGAGCAAGCTCCCATGAGGCCGCGTCATTCTTGGGCACTGGCCTGCGCCTTTGCCATCACAGCTTGGGGATCCCTCGCGCACGCTACCAAGAGCGCCGAGTTCTACACGAGCAAGTCCTATCCGTACGGTCGTTTCGAAGCCAGCATTCGCTTCCCCGCGGGATCGGGCGTCGTTGGTTCCTTCTTCCTGTGGAAGGACGGCTCGGAGCTCGATGGAGAGTTCTGGAACGAGCTCGACTTGGAGAAGGTCGG
>JAFGIS010000357.1 GCA_016929495.1 Polyangiaceae bacterium
GTCGGCGCTCACCCAACCTCTTGGTGACGACGGATAAACTGCGTGGCCACCCGGAACTGCCGGCCGATCGCCGTTCATCGCTTCTTCGCGTATGTCGCCGACGTGGACCCGCAGCACGCCGAGCTGTGTCGTCGCGTCCTCGACCCGCTGTGGGTCGCGGCCCGACGAAGGCGGCCGGCCACCCTGTGGCACACGCGCGCATCTTAAGAGTCTCGCGAGTGGGCCGTAACTGGCATCTGGACGGCGGCGTCGCTGGATTCGACCATGGCGTTGAGATCGACACGGTTGAGGGTCTTCGGGAGCGAGGCGTATGCGGTGCTGTTCATCCTCGCCATGGCGGCCAAGGCACATGGCCAGGAGGAGCCTGTCCCCAACGGCGGAGCACCCAGCGCTCCGCCCGAAGAGCAGGCAGACACCGCTGCTGACGAGGCCGGGGCTGCCGCCTCCGGCGAGCCCCGCGCGGCTCGCCCCGAGGCCGGGTCCAGCCTTGCGGAGCGACTAGATGAGCAGCAGCGCCGTCTCGACGCGCAACACGCCGAGCTAGAGCAACTACGCAGTGAGCTGGAGGTAGCCGCCTCGCTCGCACCGCAGGTCGAGAGTGCGCCGTCCGAGGACAGATTTCGGGTCTACGGGTTCATGGACGCCGGACTGCGCAAACAGTGGTGGGGCCACCACGCCTACTTCCACAGCATTGGAGCGAGCAACGCGCCGACCTTCGTGTTCGGGAATCTCAATCTCTACTTCGACTCGCGCCCGACCCCGGACTGGCGAGGTCTGGCCGAGATCCGCTTCACCAGCTACCCGGACGGCACCATCGCCAACCCGACCGGTACCTCCTTCGAGCGACAATCGACACTGGTTTTCGACATCGACGGCTCGAGTGGCAGCTGGGGGCAGGTTCGGTATGGCAGCATCGTGCTCGAGCGCGCCCACATCGACTGGACGCCGGCCGACTGGTTCCAGGTGACGACGGGATACTGGCTCACGCCGTACGGCATCTGGAACGTCGATCACGGCACGCCGACGCTGATTTCCCTGATGCCGCCACAGTTCGTGGTCATGGAGGAGTTCCCCGCACGGCAGTTGGGCATCCAGATCCACGGCGTCATCGGTGTCCAGCCGCCCTGGGACCTCGCCTACCACGCTTACATCTCCAACGGGCGGTACGCTACGCTTCAAGACCCGACGCCGGACAAGATGCTCGGCGGACGCCTGGCTCTGCAATCCCTGTTGCCGTTTCCGATGGCGTTCGGCGGCTCCTTCTTCAGTGGTGAGAATGCCACCGAGCAGCGCCAGCTCACTTCGGCGTCCCCCTTCACGGTGGACTCGGTTTTTCCAGTGGACTACAAGGAGTTTGGGTTCGCAGCCGACGCATCTGCCGATTTCGGCCGGCTGCGGATCCGGACGGAGGGCGTGTTCACGCGCCGGAACTACAGGCCCGGCAAGCACGCCCCCGGCTGGTATCCGGGCACGCTCATGCCCAGCACCACCCGCTGGGGGTTCTATGCGCTGGCGGCGTACCAGCTGCCGTGGGCAGGTATCGAACCGTACCTCTTCTACGAGCTCGAACGTCTCCTGAACATCGTCGGTGACAATGCGGCGCTCTATTCCGCCGGGCTGAACTTTCACTTCACCGAGGCGGCCCAACTCAAGACGCAGTTCACCTATGCCCACTTCTTCGACTTCGGAGACACGGGCCACGACCACAGCGACCAGGACGGAAAGGTTGTCGACGCGCGCCTGGTCGTCGCCTTCTAGGAAAGGATGGCCGTGCGTTCTCACTCTGCCCCCCAGCACCTTCTCCGTCCGCCTTGGCTGGCGCGGTGGATGAGACTGCTGCTATCGCTGTCTGGACTCCTGTTGCTCTTGCCTTCGCAGGCGGCACGGGCCGACGGGACGGAGATCGTGGTCATCGTGGGAGTTCGCGCTGGCGTGCAACGGCTCTCGCCGCACGAGCTTTCTTCGATCTTCGCCACCCAGATGCGCCGCTGGCCCGACGGTCGCCCCATCGTGGCCTTGAATCTGCCTCCCAGGACTCCGTTGCGCGTCGAGTTCGACCAGGCCGTGCTGCGAATGGATCCGGATGCGGTCGGCCGATACTGGGTCGACCGGCGCATCCGGGGCGGCGACAGCCCGCCGCGCGTGGTGCCCACCCCCGGGCTGATGGCCCGGGTCGTGGCCAATCTCGACGGCAGCATCGGCTACGTACCGAGCTCGGCGTTAATTGCGAGCGTGCGCGTCGTGGCGCGCGTTCGCCAAGGAAAGGTCGTGAGGCCGTGAGTATGGCGAGCATCACGGGTTTCTGTGTTGGCGTACTGCTGGGTGTCTCGCTGCTCGCGGGGTGCGGCGGCAACGACTGCGATCCGGGCTGGGTCTACAAGGACCACGCCTGCCGACAGGCGGCTGACAGCGAGACCGGACAGGGTGGCGCCGGGGGCGAAGCCGGTACCGAGGACGCCGGTACGGGCGGCGAGGCGGATGGCGGAGGCGCGGGCGGCGAAGTCGGTGCCCCGTGTGCTTCTCAGCTCGGCGCCACCTGCACACAGACGACCGATTGCACGTGCGACACGAGCTACTGCGCGGCCCTTCCGGGATCGCCCGGCATCTGCACGCGTACCGGATGTCTCCAGGACGAGTCGGTGTGCCCGAGCGGTTGGAGCTGCATGGATTTGTCGGGCTACGGGGTCGGGCTGCCGTCGATCTGCGTCCCCGATTGAGCGGTGCCGGCATCCGCCCAAGCCGGTCGAGCCGGCACCACGTTTCCGAAGGCGGACGTTGGCACGGATCCGTCCAGGCGCGAAGTCCCTGGGGCGCGCCCGTCGAGGATCGCCGCTTGGACAGGCGTGCTCTTCCGCGTGTCCCTCCCGAAAACGTCGTACCGCCGATGTTGCTTCGCAGCGGAACCTCGTTGGCGAGTTGATGGCGGAGGGCGAGGATCTCGACAGCCAGTCGGCTCCGCGTCCGGAACAAGGCGAATGCGGCGAAGAGCAACGAGCGGACGACGTTCAGCACGGCGGCCGACGCTGACCTGGCGGTGGATAGACTGCAATGATTTCCAGGCCATCTGGGTTTCCAGGAGCCACAACACGTTCGTGGGCCGCCGCACCAAACGAAAGGCGCGTCGAAGTCCTGCTGCCAGCTGATCGTCGACCTGACCACCGTCTGGACGCA
>JAFGIS010000358.1 GCA_016929495.1 Polyangiaceae bacterium
CCAAGACTTACTCGCTCGTGAAGGAGCTCTGCGCCCAGCGTCGACCGACCGAGTTACCTGGGCAGGGTTAGCCACTCAAGCTGCCGCCAGTTCGAAATGGACGGGCCTGACGTTCGGTTCGTCCACCGCGCAGGCCGCTTCTTCTGCTTCTCGAGCGAGCGCCCGGAGCTCCGTAGCGAGGTCGTCCGGCGCCCCCGCCAAGAACTCCTCGAGAAGCCGCGAAGCCCTCAGCCAATCCCCAGCGCGCAGCGCCGCCGAAACCGCACCCACCCGGGCGACGGCACCCTCGACGTCAGTCGCGTCGGTCAGGCGAGCGATCCGCTCTTCCAGGACGGAAACCTGCCCGTACGCCTCTTGAGCTTCTCGGCTGCCGGGTGCGGCCCGCCCGGCGAAGAAAATCGCTGAGCTGACGCGGGTGTTCAGGTCTTGGATCTCAGGGGACATCGCTGGCGATTCGATCCTCGAGCATGGCCTGCGGTTCAAGGAAGCGTACCACCGAAACGGCCGGACGCCCACGGGACGAAGCGAGGGCAGACTGCCCCCTCTTCTGCCGCACCCGTGGCTCGAACGGGCCGCTGTCGGTGCCGCTGATCTCCAGCACGATTCGCTGCCCTGCCTCGTCGACCAGCAGCCAGTCAGCCGACTCGCCCGGCTGGAGCCGGCGCACGATCCGCCATTGGCGGAAGCGCCCCACGACGGCGAGAGCAACGCATTCGGCAGCCTCTTCTGTTGCGCGCCTCGCGTCGACCATCAACGCGTGTTCCGGAGTTGTCGGGCTCCAGGAGAGAGCTTCTCGAATTGTCTCTCCATCGATCGAGATGGAGAGCTCGACGCCGGGCGCGTGGCGCCTACCGAGCGCGATGGCTCCGTGGTGGGACAGCGCCTGAGCCAGCGCCTCGGCGAGCTCCGGATGCCGAGACCTCAGATCACCGAGGTCGATCATCGAACGGGCACCCCGCTCGCTCCAGGCAAGGTTCCGAGCTGCAGGTAGAGCGCTGCACCGAATCCCCCAGTGATTCGCTCGAAGACATCCCGAGCAAAGCGCGCAGCCGTCGGGTAGCCAGGAAGCGCAGTGTCAGCCCCAAAGGTCAGCTCGAGCGGCGCCGAACCGGATGACGCGCGCACTCGATCACGAGCAGACAGCAGCTCGGGCAGGGGCTCGACGAAGAAGTGAGTGAACGCCCGACCTCCGGCATTCGGAGCCAGCTCCACACCTTCTTGCGCGCGGTACGCAGCGACGTGGGCCACCAGCCGATCGTCACGTCGGATGCCGAGAACCTCGTGAAGGGGACGCTGGTCCACGAGAGCTGCGTAGCCGGCAAGCTCGAGACCGAGCCATCTGACCCTGACGTCGTCCGCAGCATCCGTGAAGACCTGACGAGCCTTCCGTGCCGCAGCGACCAGGTCCACCTCCCCGCTGACGGCCGTAGCATTCAGGAGTTGACGGAGCTGTAGCGCCTGGTGCGCAACGGGGTCATGACGCTCAGGTGTCATGCCATCGCTCCGTTTCGCTCGCGTGGGTCCAGGGCATCACCATGAGGTTGGTCGAGAGATACTATCTTCACACGGCTGATGCGATCCCGGGGACCTGTCAGTGCATCCGCACGACACAGGCCCGTTGGCCGGAACGGTGTACCGAACGTGCTCGCGCCTTCTGATCGAGCTGAGCTCAGAGGCATCAGGCCAGACAACCTGGTGTCACGAACGCCACCGAACTCACCGGCAATGATCGGTGACGCTGCCCCACGGCAACACGTAGTGGGTTCACGCAACCCGCGCGCACGCCGAGCCGATGAGGGGTCACGCCATGCGTCTCGTTTTCGACCACGGAACCATTCTCTTGGCCGACTCGGCCGGCTTGAACCTCGATGCCATTCCGGGCTTGCTCTACGATCCACGGGTTTCCCTCTTCCGTGCGCCTGCCTGGCGCTACCGGGAAGTGCTCGACGCATTGCGAGCTCGTGGGCTTGCGGTAGCTGACGAGGTTCGACCTGGCGCTGGTTCGCCCACCGGCCCGTGGCGGGCGTTGGATCTCCGGCCCTACCAACGGGGAGCATCGCTCTCCTGGGAGCTCGCCGGCCGACGCGGCATCGTCGTGCTGCCCACAGGCAGCGGCAAGACCCGCGTCGCGCTCGCCATCTTGGCGGCGAGCCAGGCGCGCGCGCTTTGTTTGGTCCCGACCCGGGCTCTGCTCGAGCAGTGGATCCGGGAGCTCGAGTCGGTGTACGCGGGCCCAGTCGGGTGTCTCGGTGATGGCCAGCGATGCCTCGGCCCCGTGACGGTCGCAACTTTCGAAAGCGCCTATCGTCTGATGCCCAGAATCGGTCGCGACTTTGCGCTCCTGGTGGTCGACGAAGTGCACCACTTTGGAGTCGGCGTCAGGGACGAAGCCCTGGAGATGTGCTGTGCCGAGCAGCGCTTGGGCCTGACCGCTACGCCGCCGGACGAGCCGGCGCTGCTTCGCCTACGCGGCCTCATGGGCCCGGTGGTGTACCGGTTGGGCGTGGGCGATCTCGCTGGGACATGGCTCGCTGATTTCGATCTCGTGGTGCTTCGGCTCGGCCTGGACCCCGAAGAGCGCGAACGCTACCAAGCCGACCACCGGGTGTTCGCCGAGGTGAACCGCCGCTTCCGTCGGCTTCACCCGAATGGCACCTGGCAGGAGTTCGTCGGGGCCGCGTCCCAGTCTCGGGAGGGACGCGCCGCCCTGCACGCCTGGCGGCGTTCGCGACGACTGCTGGCGTTCACCCGCGCCAAGGCGGACGCCGTGCGCATGCTGCTCGAACGCCACCGCCAGACGCGTGTACTCATCTTCACTGCCGACAATGCGACGGCCTACTGCATTGCACGGGAGCATCTGGTCATGCCGCTGACCTGCGACACCTCACGCGCAGAGCGGGCGCGCGCGCTCGAGGGCCTACGGAGCGGAGAGCTCCGTGCGTTGGTCAGTGCCCGTGTTCTCAACGAGGGGATCGACGTACCAGACGCCGATGTGGCCATCGTCGTGGCCGGGACGCAGGGGCCGCGTGAACACGTGCAGCGCGTCGGGCGCCTATTGCGGCCCGCGCCGGGCAAACGTGCCATCGTGTACGAGCTCGTCACCATGGCCACTCCCGAGGCGCGTCAGGCTGCGGAAAGGAGGCGCGCCCTTGCCGCAACGCACCCCTTGTCCTCTTAGCCCGCACGCCGATCGGGACCGGATCGTGCCGCGCTACCTGACCGAGACCGACACCCCGTGGCTCAGCGCACTGCTTGAGGAGTATGAGTGCTACGTGGGCGAGAAGCGCAGAGACTTCCTCGAGCGCATGACGGAGCCGCTCGCCATGCCGGCTCCCAAGGACAAGCTCCGTTTGGCGCTGAAGGTGCTCGACTCGCATTCCCGCGGCCGCACGACTGCTGCACTGGCGCCGAAGAAGGCGCGCTGGTTGGTCTTTCGCCGGGCGTCAGTCGACAACGCCCCCCGTGAGGTCATCTTGCGCGACGTCGCACTCGATGCCGGGGTGAGCCCGGCACAACTGGAGGCGGCGCTCTTCGCGGATCTGCCTGACGAGCGGCGAATCACCGCCCTGCCAGCCGAATTCTCGGCCTCCCGGCTGGCGCTCGAAAGCAATCTGATGCTCATCGGTTCGCTGCTCCGACGTGCGGCGCGCGTGCGGATCGTTGCGTGGGGCAACACGCGTGCCCTGGTGCGTCAAGCTCGACTCGGTGGGCTCATCTGCATGGTGGAGCCCGCTCCGCCACCGCTGCCACCGAGTCTGAGGGCCAGGTTGGCGGGCATGGACGTCGTCGAGCAGGCGCTGCCCGAGGGCATAGCTCTCGACATCTCCGGCCCGTTCGCTCTGTTTCACCACACCGAGATCTATGGTCGAGCCCTCTCTCTACTGGTGCCGCGCGCTGCGTGGTGCACGCATTTCGAGCTCAGCGCCGCATGCGCCCTGGGCCGCGGCGGTCACACCGCGACGCTGGTCGTCCGATCCGGCGACCCGATCGGCTCGGGTCGAGAGCTCGGACGCTATGACAGTCGTGTCGAGCAGCGCTTCGCCCGCGACTTCGCCCGAGCGGCACCCGACTGGAACATCATCCGCGAACCGGTGCCCGTGGCGGTGAACGGGGCCTTGATCTTCCCTGATTTCGAGCTCGTGCACCGCCACCAGACCGGGCGGCGCTGGCTATTGGAGATCGTCGGCTTCTGGACGCGCGAGTATCTCGCGGACAAGCTCCGCAGACTGCGGGCAGCGGGAGTCGAACGCATCATTCTCTGCATCGACCAAGACCGGTGCTGCTCCGATGAGGAGCTACCCCCACATGCATGCGTGGTGCGCTACCGTGGCAAGGTGGACCCTGTTTCCGTCCTGGCGATCATCGAGCCGGAGCATCGCGTGTGCGAGACGACCCAACCGCACCGTGTTCAACGAGCTGCTCGGCGACGCGCTACGCCCACGCAGCACGATCGCGGTCATCGTCGTTAACCACACCTCGCGCTTCACGCGCGATGCGACGCACGCTCGCGTCGTGAAGAAGGGACTGCGCCGCGCCGGAGTGCGCGTGCTCTCGGTCACGCAGGAAGTCACGGAGGATCCAATGGGAACGTTGATGGAAGGCTTCTTCGA
>JAFGIS010000359.1 GCA_016929495.1 Polyangiaceae bacterium
ACCTTGGCGCGTTCTTGCAGGGACGCAGCCGGGCGGGCATGCTCTGCAATGCTCCGGAAGTCCAGCCCGCGAACACCACGGTCGCGCCCGCGGCCCACGCGCTCAAGGAGCGCGAGCTCTGGCTGCCCTTCTTGCGCAGGTTTCGTGGCGGCGAGGACCGGTTCGTTCACTGGTGCTTCTGGCCGACCACGGTGTTCTCGGCCGACGCGACCCGGGAGCTCGTGCGGCTGAGCGAGGACCCGGAGCTCTGCGACCTCTTGGCGCGCAGCAGCATCTGGGCGACCGAGGAAGTCGTCCTGCCGACGCTGGTGGCGCTGCTGGGGTTCGAGCTCGTGAAAAACCCCTGCGCCGACGAATTCGTCCAGTACCGCAAACGCTACGGCCTCGGGGACGCAGAAAAGGCCCTGGACCGGCGGGATGTCTTCTGGGTCCACCCCGTGCCGCGCCGCTACGACGACCCGGTGCGCAGGAGGATCCGAAAGCATTTTGGCCACTACGCCGGCAACGCCTCGGAACACAGGATCATGGCGACGGACAACGACGAGAGCATCCCGGGACTGGTGAGGACGCTACCCATCCTGCAGCGCATGCGCCAGGTGGAGGGGTGGCTGAACGACGATGAGGCGGACCTGCTGGTCGCGGCCGCGCAGCTGGCCATGAAGCAGTGCGCTCCGGGGAGCGCGGTCGTGGAGGTCGGAAGCCACTGCGGACGCTCGACCGTGGTGCTCGGCAGCGTGGTGCAGGCCCTCGGGAGCCAAGCCTCGGTCGTGGCCATCGACACGCACGACGGCATGACCGGCGCTCGGGACCTGGGGCTTCACCGCGGTCCGCCGACGCGGGAGCGTTTTCGGCGCAACATCCAGCGCTTCGGTCTCACCGGTACCGTGCGAAGCGTCGAGAAGCCGTCGGCGGAGGTCGCATGGAGCGGCCCCATCGCCCTCTTGCTGATCGACAAGCTGCACGACTACGAGAGCGTTTCGGAGGATTTCCATCAGTTCGAGGGCTCCCTTGCGGCACAGGGTCTGGTCGTGTTCCACGACTACGCCCACTACTTCCCCGGGGTCATGGCCTTCGTGGACGAGCTGCTCGCGAAGGGCTCGTACCGCAAGGTGGCCCAGGCGGGCAGCCTAGTCGTGCTCGGCAAGAGCGCTGCTGCGGATTCGAGCGTCGTCAAGCCGCTGGCGGTCGTCGACGAGGCGGACACGCGCTGCGCCGTTGCGAAGGACGTCGCGGCTCCCCCGCTGGTTTCGTGCATCATGCCCACCGCCGACCGGCCCGAGTTCGTGACACACGCCATCGAGTACTTCCTGCGGCAGGACTACCCGCATCGCGAGTTGATCGTGGTGGACGACGGCGCCCGCGCCGTCGCGGATCGGATGCCCTCCGACGCCCGAGTGCGCTACGTGCGGCTCGAGCACAAACGCAGCATGGGCTGGAAGCACAACCTGGCCTGCGACATGGCCGAGGGGGAAATCGTCGCGCACTGGGACGATGACGACTGGTATGCGGATTGGCGCCTCTCCTATCAAGTACGCGCTCTGTACGAGAACCCACACGTCGAGCTGACCGGCCTGTCCAGATTGCTATTCCTGGCTCCCGACCGAAGTGAGGGCTGGGTCTACCAGTACCCGAGCGCCCAGCGACCGTGGGTCTGCGGGAACACCTTCTGCTACCGAAAAGGGCTTTGGAACAGGCACCGGTTTGCCGATCTCAGCAACGGCGCCGACACCCGTTTCGTGTGGGCCGTGGAGCCCCGAAGCGTGCTCGCTCTGCCCCGCTGGGACTTCCTCGTGGCCATCATTCATGCGGGCAACACGAGCCCGAAACGCACGTCGGATCCGCGCTACACGAGCGTTGCGCTGTCGGATATTCGACGCATTCTCGGTGATGACTGGAGACGCTATCCGCTCTACCGGCCGGAGCTGGCGCCAGCCAGCAAGGCCTCCCGGCTTCGGGCTCCGGCAGGGGCAGAGCCGCCGTGAGCTCGTTCCCTTCGGCCGCTGCAGGGTCGCTCGTGGCCACGTGGTTTGCGTCATGACGGGCCCCAGACCGCGGGCCGCCGCAGCATCCAAAGACTCGGAGACCAGGCGATGAGCGCCAACAGCCTCGTGATCAATCTGGACAGCCGCCCGCAGCGCCTGGAGGCCTTCATGAAACAGCCCGCTGCGGCTGCGCTTGGGGTCGAGCGCTGTGCGGCGGTCCACTGGAAGCATGTGAGAGTGCCCGCGCGCTGGCGACAGCTGAATCAAGGACCGGGTGGGGGCTACGCTGCGCTGATTTCCCATCGCAGCGCGATCGCCGAAGCCCAGCGCCGCGGCTGGCCGCATGTCCTGGTCTTCGAGGACGATGCCCAGGTCCCCAATTGGTTTCCCGGGGAGCTGGCGCGCTTCATGGGCCACTTGCCCGATGACTGGGATCTGGTTTTCTTCGGCGGGCGCCACGCGCGCCACCCCTGGCCAGACTGCTTTCCCGAGCACGTGGCAGGCCCCGTGTACCGTGGATCGAGAACAGACCAGCTCGAGTGCTACATGGTCCGCGCCAAGGCGTTCAAGGCCGTCATCGGAGCGCTGGATGCCGCCATCGAGATCCCGAGGAGCTGGGCTTCGTTCGAGTTCGCCCTGCTGCAGCGGCAGCTGAACTTCTACGTCCCCTTCAATCTGCCGATCTCACAACCCTGCGGACGCGGCTTCTCGGACCAATGGAACCAGGAGGTAGACCGGAAACCGACGGCGGACCCATCCCTCATCGACGGATGGTTCAGCCAGGCCGAGGGAAGGGCCTACCTGGAACAGTGCATGAGCGTACCGGGCGAGCCGGTCGTGGAGCTGGGGACTTGGATGGGCCGTTCTGCGTCCTGGGTCATCGAGTGGGTGAACGCGCACGGCGGAGCGTTCTTCGCCGTGGACCTGTGGCACGAGTGGGAACGGCCTGCAGGCAGAACGCCCTGGCAGGACTTCGAGTGGTACATGTGGAAGGCAGACCTGCTCCGGCTCATCAACGTGATCCGAGCGGACACGGCCGAGGCGGCGCTGCAATTCGAGGACCAGTCGGTGGGACTCGTGATGTTCGATGCCGACCATTCGAGAGAAGGGCTCACCAGGGAGCTCGTGGCCTGGCTGCCGAAGGTTCGCAAGGGAGGCGTGCTCTGCGGCCACGACTACAATAACCCAGGCCACCCAGGCGTCACGCAGGCGGTCGACGAGCTACTGGGCAAGCCGACGTGCCATGTGGACTGGTTCTGGGCCGTGCACAAGGCGTAGGCCGGAGCCCTTCCGGCAAGGCGATGCCCAGACAGATGCCGAAGGACATGACCGCCGTCACGGCCTGGACGAGGATCTGTTGACCGGTCGGGACTTCGGCGCAGCGGGGCGCCTACTCCCCCGTCACGGTCGGCGCCTTGCCTGGCACGAGCCCGGCGAAGAACTCCTGCCAGTCGTCGATGGTCTCCGCATCGCACGTGTACAGGAAGTGGTCGTCGCCGCAAGCGCTCCCACCGCTGTACTGGCGAAACGCGGCCGTGTAGCCGGAGCCGTCGGGGGAGCGACCGTTGGCCGTGAGCGACGAGAAGACCTTGCCGAAGCCCCAGTTGGGGTCGATGACCGCGAGCAAATCCTGACCGGCGACGCTGGCGAGCCCGGGTGAGAGCTGGTTCAGCCGAGCCGCCGTCGTGACGGCATCGTGCGACCCGGACGCGACGTAGTGATCGTTGATACCGGCCGTGACGAAGACGTGCTTGCCGCCGAAGGGCGCCTCCCGGATCAAGAGCGGAGCGTAGTTCTGGGCGTCGGCTTGCTCGAACCAGTACAGGAGCAGGTTGAGCACCGGATGGTGCACGTCGAGCGGCTCGCTCGGGTCGTCGCACACCAGGTAGTCGAGCATCGAGGAGATGCTGAGCGTGTCGCTCGGCTCGGTCTTGCCGAGCAGATTCGTCGGCAGGTGACCGCCGGGAGCGGAAAGCATCAGGGCGCCCAGGCTCCTGCTGCTCGCCAGCAAGGGTCCGGTCCCTGCGCCCTGCGAGTGGCCGAAGAAGTAGACACGCTGGGGGTCGAAACGAACGGTACGCTCGACGCCGTCGAAGTTGGCCTGCAGCGTCACCTCGCCGAGCCAGCGCGCCTGCCACGCGTAGTCGACCGCCGCCTGCAACGAGTTGCCCTTGGCCGCCTGCAGGTTGAGCGGATTGCCGAACAGCTCCCCGGACTCGACCGTGTCGATGAGGGATTGCGCTCCGACGCCGGGCTGGAAAACGTCGAGCAGCGTCAAAAGCGTCGGATCGATGTTTTCCGAATGCGCCCGAGCCCCGTGCATGACCGGAGTCGTGGACAAGACGGCCAAACCGAGGCCCGACAGCCGCTCGGCTATGCCCAGAGCGAACGGACTGTCGGGGCCGCCACCCGTGCCGGCGCCGAAGACGACCACAGGTACGCCGCTGAGCTCGCCCGTGTCCACGAGGCTGAAGGGAAGCGAGAGGCGGTAGTCGATGCGTTCGGTTCGCGGCCGGGTCGTATCGTTGCCGCCGCTCGTCGCCGGTGGCGCGGCCACGAGCAGCCGACCGTCCTCGCTCTGTGGTTCGAACGTGACCGGCTCGTTCCCGGTGAGCAGTTCCGGCAGATACGGCGGTTCGCCATACTGGTAGATGAGCGTATTGAAGGTTCCGTAGACGTCGTAGTAGCCGAGCTGGTTGGCGACCGCGGCCGTCACCTGGGGAGCCGCGAGCGAGGCAGGTGAATCGATCGCGTCGATCTGTTCGAGAACGGAGCCGAGCTCCTCGGTGGGGCTCCCGGCCTGGAACACCGTCATGGCGGCGATCTGTTCGCGTCCGATCCCGAGTTCGGCATCGAGCAAGTCGAACGCGCTCACGTACGAGGTGTCGGTGGCGCATCCGCGCTTCTGCTTGAGCGACTCGAGCTGTTGCGGGCTCCCGAGCGCTCTGCCCGACCCGTCGCCGAGGTCTCGTCGAACCACCGCCGCGTACATGGCCCGAGGCTCGAGCGGAAAGCCGGGATGCGGCAGGATAGAGAGCGTGTGAGGCTTCAAGTAGCGCGAGCTCTCGAAGACGCGCGTCAGAATCGGCACGAGGCGACCCCGCGCCGGACGGGCGGCATCGAGGTTCACCAGCACGACGCGACTCGCTCGGGCGTCGAGCGAGTCGTGCGGCGTGGGCAGATCCGCCACGCTCAGGGCGCCGTCGAAGCGGATGTAGATGCTCGCGGCATTGGGGCCGAGCGAGAGAAAGTTGGTACCCAGCTCACTCAAGTAGGCGCGGTAGTCGACCGGGTCCATCGCGTCCACGAGCGTCGCGAGCGCCGGATCCGATACTTCGGAGGCGCAGCCACTGGCGGCTGGCGGGTTGGGAAAACCCGATAGAGCGGCGGTCTTTCGGGCCAGCGCCGGCCAGGGGTAGTCGAAGAAATCGAGCGTGCTGGCCGTCGCAGCTTCGGCGCTCGCCAGATCGTACACGGCCTTGGTTCCGGGGATCTCCAGCGGCTCCTGGCAACGCGCGCCGCCGCTGGAACCGCCTGCCGCAACCGCACCGCTTCCGCCTCGTCCTCCGTTTGGGCCCGTCCCACCGGTCCTGCCAGCCCCCGCTCCTCCTGTTTCGTCAATGCCGCCGCCTTGTCCACCCGTTGGCCGCCCGCCCGAGCCACCCCTGCCTCCCCCCGCCGCGATCGAGCCGCCGCTTCCTCCCGTGTGTGTTGGAGTGGTCTCTCCGCCAGACCCAGACCCGCCTGACGTGGCGCCCGCAGTGCCAGCCTGCGAGGGCTGGAACGTAGCGCCAGCCTCGTTTCCGCCTCGACCAGCGGATCCCCCATCACGCGAGCCGCGGCCCACCTGGTCGACCTCGCCCCCGCAGCCAACCAACAGCAGCCCGACCAGGCTCCAGAGTCCCCCGCACGAACCACCCAGGACCGACCGCATGCACGCTGCTGCTTGGGCTGAGAGCTGCTGAGAAACGCTCCAAGACTAGCTCGCCTATGGCCAGGCGGTAGCGGCATTTCTACTCGGGCCGGGCTCGGCCGATTGTCCTTGCGTGTCGGGCCACGCCAGGTAGGGACCGTAGGCCGAACGGGACCCGAGATGGCCCACCGCGTGGCTGAAGGGAAAGCAAGGATGGCAAGAGGGCTAGTGGCGGCGGCTGCCGCCTGCGTGGCGGTACAGCTCGGATGCTCCTGCGACGACACGGACCTGGGGAGTGCCACGGGCGGCACGACGGGCGCTGCGGGCACCTCGAGCCCAACGTCCACTGGCGGTGGGCAGCCGGACGGCGGGTCCGGAACGGATGGCAGCGGCGGCGCGTATCACGCCACAGGCGGCCGCGACAGCCAAACGGGCGGCGCTCCACCCGGCGGACCTGGCCCAACCGGCAGCATCGGCGGCAACGGGTCCGGGCAAGCGAGCGCGGGTGGCACGCCCGCAGCGGCAACCGGGGGCTCGGGTGATGTTCCGGCCTCGGGCGGAAGCAGCGCACAGCTCGGAGGCTCGGCTGGGGCTGCGGGACAGGGCACGATGGCCGGGGCGCCACCCGGCTCGGGCGCGGCCGGAATGGCTGGGCGCGCG
>JAFGIS010000360.1 GCA_016929495.1 Polyangiaceae bacterium
CCCAAGCAGGGTCTTCTGTCGACCCGAGACCGGCAACCCGCCCTTTGCAGACGGCGGCGGCGGTGGGGGTGCGCTACTCGTCGGGAAGGGGGGTAGCGGGGGCACGCCGCGCATCGATAGAGGGGGGCCACTCGCGCCGGGCTGCCTCTTCACAAGCTCGTCGAAGACGTCTAGGTCCGATCCACCCTTGTCGCCCATGCGGCTGTCTCCTGATGGTCGGGATGCCGACCGAATTCACGTACTCCTGAACGGTGATCCTTGAGGCTCGAACCGTGCTGGGCTCCGCGGGCAGCTGTGAGCCGTCACCAGCCTTCGGCTCGGGGTGAGACTGTAACCCCGTAGGGTAGCTCCCCTCAACACCCTTGGCGAGGAGGTAGGGGGAAGTCGTGCAGTTTTCGAGCGGTGCTCGCGCAGCCCGGGAGCGAACGAGACGAGAATTCGCCGCGAGGATCGAGCTCGAAAAGCGGAGGATGTGCAGCGAGGATCGGCCAGTTCCCCGCCGGAGGCGGCGAAAGTGGTACCGAGCGACGGCTGTGGGCCCCAATTCGGGCAGGTCGATGCAAGGCCAGAGGGCGGAGCACAGGCCAGACATCGGCCGAGCGGCACTATTGCGACGGGACGGCCCGGGCAGGCGGCGGACTGGCGCTGGGCCGACCCGCGTCCTGGTCTGGCATCGCTGGCTCGGTCGGGCCGCTCGCGTCGGCGCCAGCTGCCTCCGGCGGCTGGGCGGGCGGCTTTCGAAAGTAGCGAACGCGCTTGGCCTGCAAAGGCTCCCACTGTGCTCTCGGGACGACGGGTGTCGTGGCGAAGATGCGCTGGCCCCTGGGCCCCTCGCCGCGACAGAACCGCTGGTCACTTCTGGACACGGCCACGGGCCGACCGGCGAGGTTGCGTTCTGCGCCGAGGGCAACATGGAGGGGGGCCTGGAGGAGCACACGCTCACAGCCCAGGTCTTCGAGTAGTCGGTCGAGTACCGCCGCGTGCCATGGGTCATCGGCCACGCGCTCGAACTCGGCGTAGACGAGCATCCCATCCTGGTCGAGCCCCAGGGCGGCGGCCGGCGAGACCCCGGGTGGGAGTCTGCCCGGGCGCCAGCCCGTTGCCAGCCGCAAAGCCTCGGGCTGTGGCCGAGCCGCGCCGATGGACGCGGCCCCACGCGTCCACCAGACGGAATCGGTGTCGGATTCGAGCCTGCCGGGGCGCAACGTGAACAGCGCCGGCGCGGCAGAAGTGCCGCAGGGCCGGAGCCGCGTCGAATCGATTCGCAGGACAGACACCTTGGTTTGGGGGCGACTCGGATCCGGGCGGAGCCACGTCGTGGCCAGAGCGCAGGGCCAGCCATGCTGTGGCAGACCGTTGGTCGCCCAGACGCCTTCACCAGGCGCCGCGGGGGCGGTTGGAGGCTGGAGGTTGTTGCCAGGCAAGATCGGGCGCAGGGTCAAATAGAAGAAATCGCGCGATTCGCGGTGGATGTAGCGGGGGAAGTTCATGAGCGCCATGTGGCGGATCATGCGTCTTGCCAGGAAACGCCAGCCAGGCGCCTGCGGCACGGGACCGGTGGCCTCCCAGTCGGCATCGAGCTGCCGACCCGGTGTCGGCAGCTCGCTGGCGCGAGCCAGTCGATACAGCTCGAGACCCGTATGGCCCGGATTCATGTCCAGGTGGATGCCGTAGCCGCAGCGAGCCGCCTGCATTGCACGCTGTAGGTGCTCCACGCCGGCACGTGCACCGTAGAAGTACGCGACGAAGTTGTCTTGCGTCAGACACAACCCGCTACGCACCGTGCGTGACGTGTCTTCCCAACCCGGAGGCACGCCTCCCCACCAGTCACGGTGGTACGGATTGACGGTGCCATCCACGACCAGAGGCGTCAGGTTCTGTCGAAAGGAGACGATGTCGTCGGGGATGTCTTCGTCGAGGGGCCAGGTACCAAAAGCAGTGGAGCCGTCCGTGAGCCGCGCGACTGTGGCCGCGTAGGGCTTGGGGGGGAGATAGACGACGCCGTCGGCCATCATGCCGAACTCTCCGTGGGTGGCTTGGAAGCCACCGTTGAAACCGGCAACCAAACGACCGATTCGGTTTGGATCACGAGGCACCAGCCCGGGTCCGGTCTCACCGGTTGCGCTGCGAGGCTCGTCGGTGCCGCTCATGGTGTTCAGGTCCACCTGGCGTGGATCCCAGAGCGTAACGAAGATCTGCGAGTACTTGCGTTCGGGATCGACCCGGATGAACGACAAAGCGAAAGGGGACGGCGCATTCGGGTTGCCACCGACGAACGGATCATTCTCGAGCGTGCGCCATTGCCCTTCGCCCTCAAGCGCGGGAGTGAGCACGGGGTGCATGGCGGGTGGCGGCCACCCGCTCTGTTGGTCCGAGTACCTGGGCGCAGCGGCCGGCATCATGCGGCCGAGCTCGTCGGTGACCTGTTGGCTGCCGTCGCCGCCGCTGACTTGTCCGACCCAGCGCTCGATCCTGTCCAGGGCGGCGAACGTGACGGCCTTGACGAGCTGCATCCGAGCGCTGCCAAACCAGGGGAGCGCGCGCACCCGGTCGACGGCCCAGGTGACCACGTTGCCCGGACGTCCCGGTGGATGGCGTTGTTCGGTCACGGCGCTCTCGGGCCCCAGCCCAGAGTCCCGTTCGGTGGGCACCGAGACCCTTCGACCGTCCGCTTCGACCAGCAGGCTATCTGCGGAGAACCCGAGCGTTGCGTCCAGGGCCGCGGGCTCGAGACGGAAGGAGCGCCGGCGGACTCCCGAGAGCTGCCCCAGCTGCTGCAAGTTGGTGATCCTCCACTGCCAGCGCGATGTCTGCGTCCAATCGGGACCCGACGGCGGCTCGGCGCCCCGGAGGTCGGCATACTGCACGCTGTAGATCCGGCCTGCACCGACGATGCTCCAGGCGACGCGAGGGCCGCTCACCAGCAGTTCTCGCTCGTCGACGGCCGAGGTCTCGGAGAGCGAGTACAGACCCGTGATGCGAAGCAGGTGACCCTCGGGAGAGAGCGCTGCCTCTGCGACATAGATGTCCGCGGGTTCGTTCGCGCGATGAGCGCGCAGTACCGCCCGTGCGGGCCGAGCCACAGCCGCGAGCACGCCACGCGGGACATCCGCCCAGTGGATCTCCGAGGGATCCGCGGTCAAACCGATGCGGTCGAGCTCGGCGCTGACGGCGCGGCAGGTGTCCGGCTCGCCCGTCAGCAGCGCCGAGGGAGTCCTCATCTGCCACACCAGACTCGCTGCTCCGAGCAGAGGCAGCGGGCGCAGGCAGTGGACGAGTGCGCGCGTGCGTCTCTGGGATGGGCCTGTGGTGCCGGGCGGGGACAGATGCATGTTCGGAGTGCGGGGCGACTAGCTGACGGTCCGTAGCGTGACGCGCCGGCCGGCTTTCGTGGCCAGGGGCGCCGCGTGCTCGTCCTCGGACTCATCGGGGTCGAGCTCCGCTACCAGATCGTAGTCGCGCGCGTTGGTGACCGTGGCGCGTTGCAGGCGGCCGGGTCGCGCCGGGCCGCCCGAAAGATACACGCAACCATCCACCTCGGGAGCCTGTCCGGCGTGGCGACCGACGAACACGAGCTCGGTCTGCGTGCTGGGACCTTCTACCAGTACTTCCAACTTCTGGCCCGTCAGCGCGCGGTTCTTGCGTCGACTGATGGGCCTCTGCACCGCCATGAGCCGTCTGGCCCGCGCTGCCGAGATGCGAGCGGGTACCTTGCCAGCCTGGTCGCGGCTCACCGTGCCCGTTTCGTCGGAGTAGCGGAAGACGCCGACCCGCTCGAACTCACCCCAGCGCACGAAATCACAGAGCTCCTCGAAATCCTGCTCGGTTTCGCCGGGATGCCCGACGATGAATGCCGTGCGCAGCACGAGACCGGGAATGCGCGTGCGCAGCCGTTGCACGAGTCGGCGCAACCGCGACGACCCGTGGCCACGCCGCATGCGACGCAGCATGGAGTCCGAGGCGTGCTGCAGCGGCATGTCGACGTAGGGCAGGACGCGCGGATGCTGCCCGAGCAGCTCGAGCAGCGCATCGTCGAGCTGTTCGGGGTAGAGGTAGAGCATGCGCACCCAGCGAAGGCCGGGGGTCTCGGCCAATCGGGCCACCAGGCGCGCAAGGTTCGCGGAACAGTCCAGATCTCGTCCGTAGGCGACGGTATCCTGAGCCACGAGATTGATCTCGAGGATGCCAGCAGACGCGAGCTGCTCGACCTCACGGACCAGGTCGTCAGGGGTACGCGAGCGTTGGCGGCCGCGGATCTGCGGAATGATGCAGAACGCGCAACTGCGGTCGCAGCCTTCGGCCAGCTTGACGTACGCGCTGGCTCCGCGCGTGCTCAGGATCCGAGGGTCGCTCGAACGCATCAGCCATCGGCCGGGGCTTCCGACCAGCATGCGCTCGGACTCGCCGCTCAGGATCTGCTCCAGCTTGAGGAGGTCGCTCGAACCGAGGAAGTGATCGACCTCGGGCAGTTGTTCGGCCAGGTCGTCGGGATAGCGCTGGCTCAGGCAGCCGGCGACGACGAGTGTGCGGCAGGCGCCCTGCGTCTTGAAGGTCGCGAGCCGCAGGATCGTCTCGATCGACTCGCGTTTCGCGTCGGCGACGAAGCCGCAGGTATTGATGACCAGGATCTCGGCCTCCTCGGGCTCGGCCACCTGGCGCAGGCCCGCCCGAACGGCGATGCCGAGCATGACTTCGCTGTCCACCCGGTTCTTCGGGCACCCGAGACTGACGAAATGAATCGTGCGTTGTCGCATAGCTCGCCGTTTGCTGGCTGCCTCGGTCCCGCTCGGGACTTGGCCTTCGTGCCGACTACGCCTGCTCGATCGAGCGCCTGAAGCGTTCGAAAAGGTGCAGGGTATCGTGGGGCCCGGCGGCGGCCTCGGGGTGGAACTGCACGCTGAAGGCGCGAGCTTCGGGCACTTCGAGGCCCTCGCTGGTCTGGTCGTTGAGGTGGACGTGAGTCGTCCTGGCGCGCGCGCCGAGTGAGTCGACGTCCACCACGAAGCCATGGTTCTGGGTCGTGATTTCGACTCGACCCGTCGTCAGATCCTTGACCGGTTGGTTCAGGCCGCGGTGTCCGAACTTGAGCTTGTGCGTCGTCGCGCCCAGCGCCAGAGCGAGCAACTGGTGGCCCAGGCAGATGCCGAAGATCGGGCGCGCGCCGACGAGCGAACGTATCGTGCGTACCGCGTAGTCGACGGCCGCCGGGTCGCCGGGTCCGTTGGACAGGAAGATGCCGTCCGCGCCAAGCCCGAGTATCTGCTCGGCCGTGGTCGTGGCCGGGACTGCGGTCACGCGGCATCCAGCGTCGACCAGACAGCGCAAGATGTTGCGTTTCGCCCCGAAGTCCATGGCCACGACGTGGCAGCGAAGGCCTCCGGAGCTCACGCCGACGCTCCACGCTCCGCGCGATTCGGAGAATCCGTAGGCCGTTTTGGGGGTCACGCGAGCCACGAGGTCGAGCCCCTCCATGCGCGGCGCGGCGCGAGCGCGGTCGACCAAGGTGTCCGGGTCGTCTGTCCCGATGCAGCCGTTCTGCGCGCCACGGTCACGGATGACTCGCGTCAGACGGCGCGTGTCCACGCCGCCGAGCGCCACGATGCCGTGTCTCTCGAGGTACAAGCACAACGGCTCCTCGGAGCGCCAACTCGAGGTGAAGGGGCTCGGATCGCGCACGATGAACCCTGCGACTTGTGGCCGTCCGTCCACACTTTCGGGATCTTCCCTGTTGATGCCCGTATTGCCGATGTGCGGCGCGGTCATCGCGACGAGCTGGCCGGCGTAGGACGGGTCTGTCAGCACCTCCTGATAGCCCGTCATTCCGGTCGTGAACACGACCTCGCCCGAGGTGCAGCCCAGCGCGCCGAACGAATGTCCGCAAAAAAGCGTGCCGTCGGCCAGCGCCAAGGTTGCTGGCCGAGGCCGCGTCACGCCCTACCTCCGACGACGGCCGTTCCGTCGCCAGAGCCTCCCACGCCTGCAGAGCCTGCGAGTGCGTCGTGCACCAGTCGCCCTTGCGCCCAAGTCATCCGAACGCGTCCCTTGAGCTCGGCATTGAGGAACGGTGTGTTGCGGCTCTTCGAACGCAGGCCGGTCTCGGCCGGACGCCATCGTTCGTTCGGGTCGAACAGAGTCAGCTCGGCGATGCTGCCCTCGGCGATTGCCGGCGGCGCGATACCGATGATCTTCGCTGGCCGTGTGCTGAGCGCGTCGATGAGGCGGTGGAGGCCCGCAGCCTGGGCACCGAACACGGGCACCAGGAGCGCCGCGGTGAGCTCGAGGCCAATCACTCCCGGGGCTGCCTGGGAGAACTCACAATCCTTTTCCAGACTCGAGTGCGGAGCGTGGTCGGTGGCGACTGCATCCACGGTACCGTCGAGCAACGCCTCCCGCAGGGCCAGCATGTCGGCCGACTCACGTAGCGGCGGGTTGACCCTGCAGGACGTATCGTACCCTACCAAGGCCTCGTCGGTGAGCAGCAGGTGATGAGGCGTCGCCTCGCAACTGACCTGGACGCCACGATCCTTGGCTTGCCGGATGAGCTGTAGCGCGCCCCGTGTGGAGACGTGAAGCACATGGTAGCGAGCGCCGACGTACTCGGCCAACAACAGGTCGCGCCCGACGATGATGTCCTCGGCAACGCGTGGCCACCCGCGCAGGCCGAGCCGCGCCGATACGGCGCCTTCGTGCATCTCGGCTCCCACCGTCAGCTCGTGAGCCTCTGCATGCTGCATCACGGGCATGCCGAAGTTCGACGCATACTCCAAGGCGCGGCGCATGACGGCGCTCGATTGCACGCAGTGCCCGTCGTCACTCACTGCAACGGCGCCCGCCTCGCGCAGCTCGGCCATTTCCGTCAGGTGTTCGCCACGCAGGCCTCGGGTGATCGCAGCGATGGGATGAAGCGCGGCGGCTCCCGCCTCTTGGGCCCGGCGCCGCATCATTTCGGTGACCGCCCGCGTGTCGTTGACGGGCGAGGTATTGGGCATGGCGCACACGTGGGCGTAGCCACCTGCCGCTGCCGCGGCCAGTCCGGAGGCGATGTCCTCTTTGTACTCGTGACCGGGCTCCCGCAGATGAGCGTGAAGGTCGACGAAAGCTGGCAACAGCCAGAGGCCCTGCGCGTTGATGATGCGCGCGTTCGGGGCAGCGGCGACGTCCCGGGCGGCCCCAACGCCCACGCGGACGATGAGGCCGTGGTCAATGACGACATCGCAGGACTGATCCAGCCCACGGGCGGGGTCCATCGCACGCACGTCACGCAGCACCCAGAGCGAAACCTGTCCGGTCACGGCAGCCGGGTGATAGCACGGCGGCGGGCGGCATGAAGGGGCAAATGTACCCCTGTGCCCCCGGTCCTCGGCCAAGTGGACGATCCGGCCGATTCACGGGCTCGGCCCCCGTATCGCAGGGTCCTGCTGTGGCAGCGCTGGGGTTGAGCCGGCCCTGGACGCCGTAGCCACCTCGGTGGCATACCTCAACGACCCTGGCGGGCAGCACCCAGCACTGCCCGCAATTCGCCAATTCCTTCATTGGAGGTGGGCGAGAGCACGCACGCTCGAAGGTCAGTGGTTCGCTCAGGCGGTTGCGATAGCTGCGTGTGGTCGCAATCGGAGGTGCGGTAACGCCACTACGTTCTTCCCACGCGCGCGCGTGATACCCTGCCGCCGGAGCCATGGCTGACGACCCGACCAAGACGAAACCGTCGCGAACGCCGCGCTCCGCTCTGAGCGAGGAGGTCGGACGGTCGATTCCGCCGTTGCCGCCGCGGACGACGAACCGCCCGTCAGTCGCCAGCCCCTCGCTGCCGCCGCCGCGTCCGCGCGCATCCAGTCCGGGCCCGTCGCGGCGCTCACTGCCGCCCCCGACTCCGCGGCGTTCGATTCCTCCCCACGGACCCGGTGCGCCGCCGATGAGCGCACCTCCACCGTCCCAGCGCGGAGTGCCGCCGCCGCGCTCGATGTCGCCGCCGCCGCGCTCGATGTCGCCGCCGCCGCGCTCGATGTCGCCGCCGCCGTCGCGCCCGCCGCCGCCGTCGCGTCCGCCGGTGTCGTCGCCGAGCGTTGTCCCCGAGCCTCCGGGCGGTTCTGCAGAGTCTGTGCCGGAACCGCCGGTTTCGGTCGAGTCCGCCAGCGTGCCGGAGCCGCCGGTTTCGGTAGAGTCCGCCAG
>JAFGIS010000361.1 GCA_016929495.1 Polyangiaceae bacterium
CATCGGCTCCGTAGCTCTCTCACGTCTTTTCTGCGGCTCCGTTGCTCTCAGTTCTCCCCAACCGGCCCGAGCTTCGAGAGGGACTGGACCCGAGCCCGCTCGCAGTCCGCCGCTTCGCGGAGCCCGGGACGGCTGACGCCGGAAACCCGGTCCCGCGGCGCCGAACCACGATAGGATGGGCATCGGCCGCGACAGTCCGTGGCAACGCCCGCGGGAGCCAGCAGCCGACGTCCACCAGAGGCAACCCACCATGCACCTGACCGACCTTTGGAAGCCGGGCCGTCGACCGTCGCTGTCCTTCGAGCTGTTTCCGGCGCGTACGCCAGCGGGCAGAGACAAGCTGTTCGGAACCATCGACGAGCTGGGCGGGCTTGCGCCCGATTTTGTCTCGGTCACGTTCGGTGCGGGCGGCTCGACGCGCGACGGCTCACGCGAACTCGTCCAGTGGCTGAAGCAGGAGAAGCGCCATGAGGTCCTTGCCTACTTCGCGGGCTACGGCCTGCCCCCTTCGGACGTGAGCGCCGTTCTCGACGCGTACCGTGACCTCGGGGTCGAGAACGTCCTAGCGGTGCGCGGTGACGAGCCACGCGACGCGCCGGATTTCGAGCCGCATCCGGACAGCTTCGCGTACGCGTCCGACCTGGTGGCGTTCGTTCGTCCGCGCTATCCGTTCTGTCTCGGCGTCGCGGGCTACCCGGAGAAGCACGTGCAGGCCGTCTCACGTGACTCGGATCTCGAGGTCTTGAAGCGCAAGCTCGACTTGGGCGCCGAGTTCGTCATCAGCAACTACTTCTACGACAACCGCTACTTCGTCGAGTTTCGAGAACTGTGCCGGGCTCGCGGCATCTCGGTCCCGATCGTGGCGGGCATCATGCCCATCTACAGCATCAAGCTGACCGCGTCTCTGGCCGCTATGTGCGGCGCGACGATCCCGGACTCGGTTCGTGCGGCGCTCGCGAGCCTTCCGGAAGGCGACAAGGATGCAATCTCGGCCTATGGTGTCGAGCTCGCGCTCGAGCAGTGTCGCGGCCTGCTCCGCGAAGGCGTGGCTGGACTGCATCTGTACACGATGGATCGAAGCGCCTCGGCCAAGGTGATCGTGAGCCGGCTGAGAGACGAGGGGCTGCTGTAGCGGGTGGGAGCAGCAGCATGGCATCGCGTCGCTCGACCAGAGACTATGCCAAGGCCCGGGGATCGCGCCCTGCGCAGGCGGCGCACAGGCAGCGCAGAGCACTGAGCCACGTCGGTGGCGCTGTCGACGTGGAAGCCTCGAACGAACAAGACAGAAGGGCCCTGACCTGGGCGCTGCGCGTGTCGTCCGACGAGGTCGCGTCCCGTGCGCACGTGCACGGGTTTCACAGCTATCCGGCGCGCGTGCACCCGGTCACGGCGCAGCGCTGCATCGTCAGGTGGGCCCGACCCGGAGCCTCGGTGCTCGATCCCTTCTGCGGCAGCGGCACCATCCTCGTGGAGGCGCGACTGCTCGGGCGCAAGACCTCTGGAGTGGACTTGAACCCTCTGGCCGTCGAGCTCAGCTGGTGCAAAACCCGAGGTAGCAGCGCGTCCGAACGAAAGCGACTCGTAGAGCTCGCAAACCGCGTCGCAGACTCGGCGGAAGAGCGACGGCTCGCCAAGGCGGGCCCAACGCGCCGCTACGGCGCCGCAGATCGTGAGATGTTCGAGCCGCACGTGCTGCTCGAGCTCGACGGGCTGGCGAGCGGCCTGTCGCGCGTCGAAGATCTGGACGCAGCGCGCATGCTGCGCCTGGTGCTCTCCGCGACCCTGACGAAGGTGAGTCGACGCGCTGCCGATTCGAGCGAGCGCGTCGTAGAGAAACGCCTCGCGTCCGGGTTCGCGATCCGTCTGTTCCGGAGCAAGTCCAGGGAGCTCGCCGAGCGTCTGGGCGCGTTCGCGTCCAGTTTGCCGCCAGGCGCGCCCAAGTCCAACGTGCAAACCGGGGATGCGCGAGAGCTTGGCCACATCCGAGCCGGCAGCATCGACCTCATCGTATCATCACCACCCTACCCGGGGGTCTACGACTATTGGGCGCACCACGCGGCGCGCTCCCGTTGGCTCGGCCTGGCCGACCGCGCGCTCAAGACCGGGGAAATCGGCTCGCGCAGGCAGCTGGGACAGCTCGAGCCCGTTGCGGCAGTTCGACGCTGGCAGATGGATCTCGGCGCGTTCCTGCGCCAAGCGCGCCGGGTGCTCGCTCCGGGGGGCGGGGCGCTCCTGGTCATGGCGGACACGGCCCTGCACAACGTGCCCGTGCGGGCGGACGAGCTGCTCGGGGAGCTCGGTCCGAAGCATGGCCTGGAGCTCTGCGGGAGGGCCTCCCAAGCGCGTCCGGACTTTCACCGGCCGAGCGAACGCGTTTTCGCTCGCCAGGTTCGGCGAGAGCACCTGCTGTGGCTTCGAAAGCGGTAGCGGCAAGCGCCACCCGTCGGAGTGCTTGCGGCCTCAGGCAAAGACGGTCGAGTCGAGCCATTCCTCGATCACTCGGAACGCTGCCGTCCAGCACGGCACGGCAGCTACCTGGTCGAGTCGGCTCGAAAGCCCCCGCACCGTCGCATCGCGACACGGCCAAGTTGCTGTTGGCGCCGGGGGTCTTCCTTGGCATGCTGGGGCCGGCGCATTGGTGAGGTCGACCATCGGTCGCCAGAGCTTCTGGGCCCAGCCGTTCACCTCGTGGCCAAGGTAGTACCCGAGGCGCCGGTCGGCGTGCGCGTAGGTGAGAAGCACGAAGGTGCCGAAGCAAGGCGGGGGGGCCCACGCAAGCGCGTGTGCCCGTCGTTCTTCCTCAGCTGGCCCAGTTCACCAGCATCGCGAACGATAGCATCGGCGCGTAGGTTTCGTTGTGGTCCGTCTTGTAGGCGAGGTCGGAGCCGGGTTCGCTCGTGTATTCGTCGGAGACGCTCATCGTCAGCCAGCGGGCCTCCGCGACGGCGTGCACGTGCCCCAAGAACCCGAAACTCAAACCGAGTCCGAAGGCCGCGGTGGCGCCATCGAAGCTCTTGGGTCCCGCCGAGTAGAGCACCGTGTTGCGACCCGGATCGAAGTCGTAGGTGGCGTGCATGGCCTCGATGCCGAACATGAGCCGCGCGCCCAGGTCGACGTTCTCGAACGGATAGAGATAGCCGACGAGATCAAACGTGTAGAGAAACGCTTTGCTGCCGCACGCCGTGTAGACGTTCGATCCCTGGTTGGTTTCGAGAGTGCCGAGATCCATGGGAAGAAACAGCCTCGTCTCGAACGCTCCGCCAAATCCCTTGTGCCGAAGTCTGCGAAATACCTCGTAGCCGACCGCAACTCCGGCCGTTCCTACGAACTCCGACTTGCTGAACGACACGTGCGCGTCGTCGTCGAAGCCGAAGTCCTTGATCGTCGCCAGAACGACGCCGGCAAAGGGACCGTGCCTCACTCGCCAATCGGATGAGTCGTCTGAGTTAGCGTCCACCGCGGGTGGACGCGCGGTGGGTTCGGCCGGAACCGTGTTCGCGGCGGAGCTGACCGGCTGCGGCGTGCCATCGACGGGCGGCACGGGTACCGGCAACGCGGACCGTGGCGGCGCGGCGCCTGCTGACTCGTTGCCAGGTCCCGAGGCAGGGGGCGCTGCGGCCGAGATCGGCGCCGTCGCCTGCTCAGCCGGTCGCGTGACACTCTCAGGCGCTGGTTCGCTGGGAAGAGCGCCGGTCGACGGCTCCGCCCCTGCTGCGGCCGACGCGACGCAAGGTACGGAGCAGGCCAATCCCAGAACCAACGCGCTTGCCGAGAACGAAGGGCAGGGCACAGTGCTCATGAGGGAGGCCGGACGAACGTTCGATGAGGTACGACGGTCCGACCACCGGGCTCGCACACCGTCCGAACGCCAAGGATTCGCGTAGCGGCAACGCCGCCGGGAGTCAACGCGGAGGATGAACGTCGCCGCCAACTCCGTACCAGGCCAGCTTTTCGCGCAGTTTCACCACCTCTCCGATGATGGCCATGGCAGGCGGCTGAACGCCGTGCTCGTCGATCAGGCGCGGCATCGAGCCGAGATCCCCCACGAAAACACGTTGCCTGGCCGTCGTGCCCCGTTCGATCACGGCCGCGGGCGTCGAGGCGCTCATGCCGTGCTCGACCAGGGCACGGCAGAGCACGTCCATGCTCTGGACCCCCATGTACACGGCCAGCGTCTGCCGTGGCTGGGCCAGCGCGCGCCAATTGAGTTCGAGTTTGCCCTCCTTGAGATGCGCCGTGACGAAGACACAGGATTGCGCATAGTCGCGGTGCGTGAGCGGTATGCCCGAATACGCGGCGCACCCGGAAGCCGCCGTGATGCCGGGCACGACCTGGAAGGAAACGCCCGCCTCCGCCAGGCGATCGATCTCCTCGCCGCCGCGGCCGAAGATGAACGGGTCCCCTCCCTTGAGGCGCAGCACACGCTTGCCCTGTTTCGCCAGGCGGACCAACAACTCGTTCATCTCCTGCTGTGGGACGGCATGCCGATCCATCTCCTTGCCCACGTAGATCCGCTCCGCCTCCTTGCGGCACAGCTCGACGATCGCAGGCGCCACGAGACGATCATAGAGCACGACGTCGGCTTGCTGCATCAGCCGCAGCGCGCGGAAGGTGAGAAGGTCGGGATCACCAGGCCCGCCGCCGACGAGGTACACCTCGCCCTGATGCGAAATCTCCCTTGGGCCCTCTAGCTGCCTCTGCAACGCGGCGAGCGCAGCCTGATCCTGTCCAGCGAAGATCATCTCCGCGATGGGCCCGGAGAGTACGCTTTCCCAGAAACGGCGCCGCTCGCGTACGTCCGGGAACCGGTGTCGCACCGGGTCCCGAACGCTCTGCATCAAGGCAGCCAGGCGGCCATACGCCGATGGGACCAAAGTCTCAAGCCGCGCCCGAAGCAGCCGGGCGAGCATCGGAGACGCCCCGCCCGTGGATATGGCGACCGTCAGCGGACTGCGGTCGAGCACCGAAGGCATGACGAAGCTCGAGAGCTCCGGGTGGTCGACAACGTTGACCGGGAGGCCTGTGGCCCGAGCGAGTTGCGACACCTGCCGCCCAAGCGCCTCGTCGTCGGTGGCGGCGATCACCAGCGCGCACCCGACCAGATCCTCCGGACAAAACGGCCGCACCTCATGGCCGATCCTGCCTGTCTGGAGCAGCAGACGGAGCTCGGCACACAGCTCGGTCGCCACGACTCGCACCGCGGCGCCCGCTCCAATCAGCAACGAAACCTTGTGAGCGGCCGCATCTCCACCGCCCACCACGAGGCATTGGCGGCTTTCGAGTCTCAGCGTGACGGGCAGGAAGCTCACGGGTGGGCGCGTCGAGGGCGGCATGCTACTGCCTACCGTGGGCTGTCGCCACCCCGACTGCCTGCGATCTCGTAGACCACCGAGGGGGAAAGGGGGCACGGCGGGCTTTCGCGGACCGACCCGCCCGCCAGAACCAGTCCTGTCAGCGCGTGTTGGCGCTCGCGGCGGCTCGGTTCACCGTATCGCTTTGCTGCCCAGCGCCCCCGAGGCCTCCAGCACCCCCATGCAGCGTTCGACGCACTCGCCCAAGCTCTGTTCGGCGGTCTTGAGCACGAGCTCGGGCTTGACGGGTGGCTCGTAGGGATCGTCGATGCCCGTGAAGCCACGCACCTCGCCGGCGCGTGCCTTCTTGTAGAGCCCCTTGGGGTCGCGCTGCTCGCAAACGTCGAGCGGCGTGTCCACGAATACCTCTATGAACCTCAGGCCAGCGCTCTCGTGCATCTGTCGCACGGTGTCCCGGTCCTCGCGGTAGGGGCTGATGAAGGCCGTGATGGCCACGCACCCACAGTCCGCGAAGAGCTTGGCGACCTCGCCGATGCGCCGGATGTTCTCGTGGCGGTCTTCTGCGCTGAAGCCCAGGTTGGCGTTGAGCCCGTGCCGGATGTTGTCCCCATCGAGCCGATACGCGGGCAACTTGGTCTCCACCAAGGCGTTTTCGAGCGCTGAGCCGATCGTGCTCTTCCCGGACGCCGACAGCCCCGTCAACCAGATCGTGGCGCCGCCGTGCTCGAGGCACTGCCAGCGCCTTTCGCGCGTGAGCAATCCCTCCGTCCAGGTGATATTCGTGGCCTTGCGTGCGACGCCGGCACCTTCTCGGCCTTTGCTGGCTCTCGTAGTGGCACCCGCCACCACCAGGTCTGGCCTGATCTCGGCAATCAGCTGCTCGAGCTCCGAGCGCCGGTTCCCATTGAACAAGTCCACCAGGAACCGCTGAAGGCTGATGTCTCCTTCCAGGTCGAACCCGAATCGGCTCGCGCGGCGGCCAACCTTCACCATGGGTTCGCCCCAAGCCACCACCTCGAGCATCACCAGGAACGCGGCTGGCTTCTTCCCGTAGCGGGAGAAAACGTACATGGGCGCGTTGGCCCCGTCGTACACGAGCCTGTAGAACCGGCTCACTTCGTCGAAGTCGATCTGAGAACGCACGACGGGCACGTTGAGATAGTTGAGGCCCAGGCTTCTCGCGCGTTTTTCGACGTATCCCCCGAATTTCTCGTCCTCTCCTCTCACGTCTACGAGCGTCCTGTAGCCGAACTCCTTGAGTTGGACGATATCGTCGGCATCCGGGACAACGCCGACGGTGATGTTCTGGTCGAAACGTCGTGCATTCCTCATGGGCCACCTCTCGCGTCGGCCATATGCAATCTCCGTGCCGCGCTGCAGCGTGCGCTGTGACCACAACCCGGGTTGCACGGCGAACCACTGGCCTTCGGCTTCGAACGTTCGGAGCACGGCCCGAGCCATTGCTGAAGCCACGCGGATCTTGTGGTGCCGTGGACCAGGAAATACAGTGGAACCAGCGCATTCACTGGGGACTTCTGTCTTATAGAACGGAAATCGGTAGGTCGTGGCGTGCGGCGAGCGCTCGACGCCCAAACGGTGGACGTCTCGCTGACACGGCCCGTGACATACAACAGCCGTTTCCCGCAACGGGCTGCTTCCGTGATCGGCACTGGTTCGGCGATGAGTCCTGGGGGATGCACACGCCGTCGCCACTCAGATCGCGCGGCGCTGCGCTCGTGGCACGGCCATTGCAGCAACGCTGTGCGTACTGCCCCCGCGACGTGCTTCACGATGGCCTGTCCACAGGATCCCTGTGGCCAGGCATTCAGAGTCCGTTGCCCGCCGCTGAAAGCTCTTTGGTCTCGGAGCGTCGTGGGCGCCGTGTGATGGGCGGAATGCCGTGCGTCTCGAAACGAGAAATAGGGATTTGCCGTGAGCAAAAAGGGTTCCTTGCCGTTGGTGGGTAAGCTCAGAGAAGGTCCGTGGCCGAGCTTCGTCCGCGAAATGGACAGGAGCGACAACCCGATGGTCAGCGACCTGCTGGGTGTGCTCGAGCGCTCGTATCGCGACCGCATGGGACACTGGAAGCACGGGGGTCTGGTCGGGGTGAAGGGCTATGGCGGGGGAGTCATCGGCCGCTACAACGACTTGGCCGAGGAGTTCCCCGAAGCTGCGGAGTTTCATACGATCCGCGTCAACCCGCCTGCAGGATGGTTCTACACGTCCGACGTCCTGCGACACCTGTGCGATGTCTGGGACCGGCATGGCTCGGGACTGACGAACATGCACGGCGCGACGGGGGACCTCGTGTTCCTGGGGGCCAAGACGGCCGAGCTGGAGCCGCTGTTCGACGAGCTGTTGGCAGCAGGCTTCGACCTCGGCGGCTCGGGCTCGGCGCTGCGCACGCCTAGTTGCTGCTGCGGGATGGCTCGCTGCGAGTGGGCCTGCTTCGACACACTCGACGTGACGCACGAGCTCACGATGGCTTTCCAGAACGATCTGCACCGGCCGACGTTCCCGTACAAGTTCAAAATCAAGGCGTCGGGCTGCCCGAACGATTGCGTCGGCGCCATCGCGCGCTCCGACTTGTCGATTATCGGTACGTGGCGCGATGACATACGCATCGACGCCGCGGCGCTTGCCGAGTACGTGGCCCGGGGCAAGCCCGACATCGTGGCAGACGTCGTGGCACGTTGTCCGGCACACTGTATGACATTCGTTGGAGGTACGCTCAGCATCGACAACGACGAGTGCGTGCGGTGCATGCACTGCATCAATGCGCTCCCGAATGCCCTTTCGCCCGGGCAGGACCGCGGTGCCATGCTGCTCGTCGGCGGCAAGGCGCCCGTGCTCGGCGGGGCGTTGCTTTCGTCCGTCCTGGTACCCTTCATCAAGATGGAATCTCCGCACGCCGACATCAAGGAGCTCCTGGGTGCGATCTGGAGCCTCTGGGCGGACCACGGCAAGCATCGCGAGCGTGTCGGGGAGTTCATCCAGCGAATCGGCATGGCCAACTTCCTCGAGCAGATCGGTCTCGATCCGCAGCCCGAGATGGTCGCTCATCCGAGAACCAACCCCTACATCACCCGCCACGAGGACCATCCATGACGCGTCGTCCAGCTGCGCGGCCCCACGGGAGGAACACCGACCATGGCTGCTAGGCCACCCAAACGCAAGGCGAGCATAGGGCCTCCCCACTACCAGAAGTTCTTGCCGCCCATCATCCAGCGCAACTACGGCAAGTGGGTCCGGCACGAGATCCCCAGGCCCGGTGTGCTCGTGCACGTGGCACAGTCGGGTGAGAAGCTCTACACCGTGCGCGCGGGAAGTCCCCGGCTCCTCAGCACACAGACGATCAGGCTCTTCGCCGCCCTGGCCGACGAATTCTCGGATGGCTTCCTGCGCTTTACGAGCAGGAACAACGTCGAGTTCCTGCTTTCCGACGGCGCTCGCGTCGCCCCGCTGATCGAGCGCCTCGAGCGGGAAGGCTATCCCGTGGGCGGCACCGGGCCGTCGATCACCAGCATCGTGCACACCCAGGGCTGGGTGCATTGCCACACAGCCGCGTCGGACGCATCCGGCGTGGTCAAATCGCTCATGGACGAGCTCTATCCCTACTTCGGGTCCATGCAGCTGCCCGCACGCGTGCGTATTGCCTTCGCCTGCTGCCTGAACATGTGCGGGGCGGTGCACTGCTCGGACATTGCGATTCTCGGATTGCACCGCAAGCCCCCCAAGATCGATCACACAACGCTGTTCAAGACGTGCGAGATCCCCAGCACGGTGGCTTCCTGCCCGACAGGTGCCGTGCGACCCACGATGGTGGACGGTAGGGAGTCGGTCGAGGTCATCGAGGAGCAGTGCGTATTCTGCGGCAACTGCTACACGGTCTGCCCATCGATGCCGCTCAACGACCCGGGGGACGGGGTGTCGATCTGGGTCGGCGGCAAGGTTTCGAACGCGCGCAGCGAACCGACTTTCTCGAAGCTGGCCATCCCGTTCCTTCCCAACAACCCTCCCCGCTGGCCGGAAGTCACGGCCGCCGTCAAGAACATCGTCGAGACCTACGCGAAGCACGCCCGCAACTTCGAACGCATGGGGGAATGGATCCAGCGTATCGGATGGCCGCGTTTCTTCCGCCTCACCGGCATTCGGTTCACCTACGCGCATATCGATGATTTCACGCACGCGGGAGAAACGTTCAAGCGTTCGCTTCAACTGAAACGCTCGCCTGCATGGGGAGCAGGAGGATGACGCCATGAGCGAGGATGTCAGCATAGAGGTCGTGGCCGACGCGATGTACGCGTTGGTGAAGGAATGCCATGGCAAGCGGAACCTCAAGCCGCTCGACCTCACCAAGGCGATGATCGAGAAGTTCGGGCCCGCTTGCGACAAGAACATGTGCAAGGAGGCCATCGGGGTGTTGCTCGACGACGATCGGTGCCAGTACTCGTACGTCGGCGGCGGCAGCTACATCGTGCTGCGTTCGGAGTGATCGATGGGACTGCTGAGACGGAGCGAGGGTGCCAGAGAGCTGCGGCCGCGGCCGAGCCTCGCCCCGAGCGCACTCGCCTCGAGGCTGCGGCCCCAGCCCGTCACCAAGGCCAGCCCCTGCTCGACGGTATGCCTCGCTGGCAATGATGTGCGCGGAGTGCTCGCCGTGCTCGCGCAGCGCGAGAAGCTCGGGCTATCCGAAGAAGAGGCCCTGGACCGCGCGTGGCATCTGCTGGTCGAAACAAACCCGTTCCCCGCGACCATCGGCAGGATCTGCCCTCACCCGTGCGAGACTTCCTGCAACCGCCAAACGAAGGACGGCTCGGTCGCGATTGCGGCCGTCGAGCGCTTCGTCGGGGACTGGGGGCTAGAACGGGGGTTGCGCCTGCCCGTCTCTCCCGATCAGCCGGAACGCGCGCAGCGCATTGCGATCGTAGGCGCGGGGCCCGCCGGGCTCTCGTGCGCCTACCAGCTGGCGCGCCGCGGCTACGGCAGCACCCTCTTCGAGAGCATGCCGGAGCCGGGAGGGATGCTGCGCTACGGGGTTCCACCCTACCGCCTGCCCAACCGGGTTCTCATGGGAGAAGCGCAGCGCGTGCTCGCTCTTCGGGGGGTAGAGCTGTGCACGGGCGTCAAGATTGGCTCGGACTTGACCTTGGAGCAGCTGCGCCACGACTACGCCGCCGTGTTCATTGGTCCTGGTGCCGGCGCCAGTCGGACGCTGTCGATTCCCGGCGTGGCCGGCTCAGGCGTGCATCAAGCGGTCTCGTTCCTGAGGGATGTCGCACGCGGGGTCCGCATCGAGCTCGGCCGCGAGGTCGTGGTCGTCGGCGGCGGGGACACCGCGATAGACGCTGCGCGGGTGGCGCTTCGTTTGTTGGGTCGCGGAGCGGCCGTCACCCTGCTGCGCGTGGAGAACGTGAACACGAGCGAGGAGCTAGCCGAAGCGATCGACGAGGGGGTTCGGGTGGAGTTTCTGGCGCGGCTGAGCTCGGTCGTTCGAGACACCACCGGCAAGATGGTGCGCGCTCTGGCCCAACGCGTCGCTCTGGGACCCAGGGACCTGACCGGGTTCCCGACGCTGGTAGCGGTGCCGGATGGAAGCTTCGAAATGGACGCAGATTCGGTGATCCTGGCGCTCGGGCAGAAACCGGACGTCAGGAGTCTCGTGGAGCATGACGATGGCTGCTTGGAGGCGGACGATGCGGGCAAGACCCGCCTACCGGGAGTGTGGCGCGGTGGGGACGCCGTCCGGCCGAGCTTCGCGGCGGTCGTGATCAACCAGGGGCGCCAGGCGGCCCTGTCGATCGCAGCCGAGCTCGAAGGTGTGCCGCGCGCCGACCGCACGAGACTCCCCGAGCTGAAGCCCGAGAGACTCAAGCTGGACTGCTACGAACCGCGACCGCGCCTCGAACGGCGGCTCATCCCTGTCACCGCCCGAGTCGCCGACCTGCTGACGGAAGTCGATCCCGGCCACGATCGCACCGAGGCGTTGGCGGAAGCCGCTCGATGCCTGTCCTGCGGCAGCTGCTACGGCTGCGAGCGCTGTTGGATGTATTGCACCCCGGGCTGCATGAAGCGCTCGCCGTCGGCGTCGCCGGGGCGGTACTTCACGATCCAGCTGGACACTTGCGACGGCTGCAAGAAGTGCTCGGAGGAGTGTCCCTGTGGTTATCTCGACATGACTTGAACGCATTCTGTCTCCAGAAGGCGTCGCCGTTCGTAGTGCCCGCACGGTGCGGGACCAAACGGCCATCGTGCAAGAAGAAAGAAGGTCACCGTGGGAGTCATCACTGTCCAAAACGTGACGATCGAGTTGGACGAGGATGGGTTCATGCAAGAACCCGACAAGTGGAACGAAGACGTGGCGCGTGCACTCGCGCAGTCGGAGGACGTGGAGGAGCTGGAGGACGTGCATTGGCGCGTCGTCAACTACCTAAGAGACTACTACCAGAAGTACCGCGTGGCGCCGCCGATACGCATGCTCTGCAGGGACGTCGGTATCAAGACGGACGAGATCTACGATTACTTCCCCACGGGTCCGGCCAAGGGCGCCTGCAAGATCGCCGGGCTGCCGAAGCCCACCGGCTGCGTCTAGAAGGCATCGGGATGCTCGCGCGGGTTCCGAATCGACGCCTCACGCTGCATCTGGGAGGCGCGCTGGCAGCAGTGGCGATGGTCTGCGCCGCGGCCGCCCTGGCCCCCGTGCTGCTCGGAACGCGCTGGCCCCTGCTGCTCCTGCTCGTACCCGCCGTGGGGTTGGTGGGCTTCGTCGCGGGTTTCGTGTACAAGCTGGGCCGCTGGATTCGAGCCCCCGTCCCGTTCCGTATCCCGCTCACCGCGGGTCAGCAGCGGGCGCTGGGGACGTTCCCGCGAAGCCGGGTCGGCAATCCGCGCTGGGCATGGGAGGTGATCCTGCGGGTGCTGGTCGATGTCGTTCTGTTTCGACCGTTGCTGCGCGCGACGCCGTCGGCGCCTCTCTGCGGCCCCCGACTTCGCGACTCGGCTCGCTGGCTCTGGTTGTTCGCCGCGGTGTTCCATCTATCCCTCGCGATCGTGCTGCTCAGGCACCTTCGCCTGCTGTTGACCCCCGTGCCCGGCTTCGTCGTGCTGCTCGAACGCTTCGACTTCCTGTCGGAAGTGACGCTGCCGAAGATTCACCTCACCACGGTAGCCCTGCCTCTGGCCCTGCTGTTCCTCCTCGGCAGGCGCCTTCTCGTGCCGCGCCTGCGCTACATCTCGCTGGCAGCCGACTACTTCCCTCTGTTGCTCCTGTTGGCCATCGCCACGACCGGTATTCTGATGCGGCACTTCAGTGGCGCGGACGCAGCGTCCATCAAGGAGTTCACCGTGAGCCTCGCCACGCTGACGCCGGCGTGGCCCGCACGGCCTGACGCTCTGCTGCTCGTTCACCTGTTCCTGGTGACACTGCTGTTCACCTACTTCCCCCTGAGCAAGCTCATGCACTTGCCCGGTGCGCTCTTGAGCCCGACGCTCACCCTCGCGAACAACAACCGCGAGGTGCGCCACGTCAACGTGTGCAATCCGCGAGTCGAGGTACTTCACTACGCCGACTACGAGGCAGCCTTTCGCGAGCACATGATCGAGGCGGGACTGCCGGTAGAGGAGAACTAAGGTGCCGCCACGACGACGACCCGACCAAGCGGCGTACTACGAGCGCGCTGTCCTCGAGCAAGTGGATCACCGACCGCCGCCCGGCTCGTGGACGACCTCGCAGCTGCCGGCCTTTCGGCTCGGCTCCGTGCTCCATCCAGCGAAGCCGCGCCACTTCGAGAGCCTCGGACTTCCCAATGGGCATGCGTGGTCGCCGCTCGACGAGGACTGGAAGTTGCCCGAGGGCTGGCAGGACCGGGTGCTCGAGGGAATGCGCGAGCGGATCGGGCAGTCGCGCGCGCTCCGCCTCTTCATGGATACCTGCGTGCGGTGCGGCGCCTGCGCGGAGAAGTGCCCGGCTTTCATCGGCAGCGGTGATCCCAAGAACATGCCCGTCCTACGAGCGGAGCTGCTCCGTTCCGTGTACCGCAAGCACTCCACACTGTCGGGCCGTCTGCTCGGCGAGCTGGCTGGGGCCCGAGAGCTCACAGCGGACGTCGTCAAGGAGTGGTTCAAGTACTTCTTCCAGTGCACCGAGTGCCGGCGCTGCGCGGTGTTCTGCCCCTACGGCATCGACACGGCCGAAATCACGATGCTCGCTCGGGACCTTTTGTTGCGGATTGGCCTGTGCGCCAATTGGGTGCTTGAGCCCGTGGCCAACTGCTACCGCACCGGCAATCACCTCGGCATCCAGCCGCACGGCTTCAAAGCCGGCGTCGAGTTTCTGGCCGACGAGCTCGAAGCGGTCACCGGCGTGCGAGTCGACCCGCCGATCAACCGCAAGGGCGCCGAGATCTTGTTCGTCACCCCCTCGGGCGACCTGGTGGCGGACCCGGGCACCTACACGTTCATGGGCTACCTCGCGCTCTTCCACGAGCTCGGCCTCGATTACACCCTGAGCACCTACGCCTCGGAGGGCGGCAACTTCGGGCTCTTCGCTTCGCCCGAGCTCATGAAGCGACTGAACGCCAAGATGTACGCGGAGGCGAGACGCCTCGGGGTCAAGTGGATCCTCGGCGGGGAGTGCGGCCACATGTGGCGCGTCGTGAACCAGTACATGGACACGATGAACGGTCCGGCCGATTTCCTCGAGCTGCCTGTCTCACCCGTCACGGGAACTCGATTCACCCAGGCTCGTTCCACGAAGATGGTTCACATCGCCGAATTCACGGCGGATCTGTTGGCCCACGGACGGCTGCGCGTGGACCCCAAGAGAAACGCGGGCGTTTCGGCGACGTTTCACGACTCCTGCAACACGGCACGCGGCATGGGGTTGCTCGAGGAGCCGCGCGCGATCCTGCGCGCCGTCTGCAGCGAGTTCCATGAGATGCCCGAGGACACGATCCGCGAACGTACGCTCTGCTGCGGCGGAGGAGCGGGCCTCGGCGCCGACGAGAACATGGAGCTGCGGCTTCGGGCCGGTATGCCTCGCGGAAAAGCCGTGTGCCAGGTACGCGATGCATACGGCGTCAACTGCCTGGTCGCCATGTGTGCCATCGATCGGGCCACGCTGCCGACCGTGTGCGACTACTGGGCCAAGGGGGTACGGGTGGCGGGGCTGCACGAGCTCGTCGGCAATGCGCTCATCATGAAGGGCGAGAAGCCCCGTACCCTCAACCTGCGGCGCGAGCCGCTCGTTGGCGTGGAGTAGGCCATGGTCGACGGCGGCAGAGTGCTCGGCGGTTTGTTCGTTGTGCTCGTTGTGGGCGCGGTACCTGCCTGGATCGGCTCGGTTCGAAGCGCCGCGGCGCGCCCGGAGGTCGCCCTGCCAGCGGGCGGCGGTCGCTGCGTCGTGGCGGCTGCACGCATGCGCAGCGAGCACCCGGCGTTGCTGGCAGACTGGCGAACCCGGGCCGTGCGCTCCGGAGTGCGCTCGTATCACGCGGAGGACGGAAGAGAGTTCTCCATCGACCTGAGCGAGACGTGCTTCTCCTGCCACGACTCGGCGGTCAGTTTCTGCGATCGCTGCCATACCGAGGTCGGGATCGCTCCGTCGTGCTGGGGATGCCATGCGAAGGCGACGAGGGAGAAGCCATGAGCCCAGCCGACAAGCATGCTGACCCGCAACCGCAGGCTCCCGGCCCGGCCGCCGTCGGACCGACCTGTCAGGACACGAACACACCCGCCACGCAGCAGGAACGCGCTGTCCCGAGGCGGACGGTGCTGCGGACCCTGTGCGCCGGTCTGCTCAGCCTCGGCGGCGTGGGGGGCGGACTGGCTCTGGCCCACGGTCACGAACCAGCCGCGTCCGGCGCGAAGCCCACCAAGCGGTATGCGTTGGCCATCGACCTCGCGCGCTGCGCGCACCGAGACGGCTGCCGAGCCTGCATCGAAGCCTGCCATGCAGCACACAACGTGCCGTTGAGCGCCCAGAGCGGACGGGAGGTCCGGTGGATCTGGAAAGAGCGTTTCGAGCAGGCATTTCCAACCGAAGTCCACGAAGCGATGTCGTCCACCCGGCGAGCGCAGCCGGTCCCGGTGCTGTGCAACCATTGTGCGAATCCGCCGTGCGTGCGCGTGTGTCCGACCCAGGCCACCTTCCGCCGTGCGGACGGCATCGTCATGATGGACGAGCACCGCTGCATCGGGTGTCGCTACTGCGTGGCGGCCTGCCCGTACGGCGCGCGTAGCTTCAATTGGCAGGACCCGCGAACGCAACTCGCCAAGGTCAACCCGCACTACCCGACGCGCGCGATGGGTGTCGTCGAGAAGTGCACCTTCTGCGCCAAACGCGTCGACAAGGGCCTGTTGCCCTTGTGCGTCGAGGTCTGCAGCTCGCTCGGCACAGGAGCTCTGACGTTCGGTGACCTCGATGCTCCGAACAGTCCACTGGCCCGCTTGCTCGACCAGCGAACGGTGCTGCGACGAAAGCCAGCTCTCTCCACCTCACCCGGCGTGTTCTACCTTCTCTGAGTCCGAGGTTCTGATGCCGACTGCGACCACGCGTCCCGGCCCTCTCACCGCGATCGCTGCCCTGCTGGCATGCCTCGTTGCTCTCGGTGCGATGGCCTACACGCGCCAGCTCACGGTGGGTTTGCAGATCACCGGCCTCTCGCGAGGGGCGCCCTGGGGGCTGTACATTGGACAGCTCACGTTCCTGGTCGGGGTCGCCGCGTCCGCCGTGATGGTCGTGCTCCCGTACGCCCTACATCATGAGACCGCGTTCGCCAAGCTCACGGTGCTGGGGGAGCTCTTGAGCATCTGTGCACTCGTCATGGCCATGCTCTTCGTGCTCGTCGACATGGGACAGCCGGCGCGCCTTCTGAACGTCCTTCTCCATCCGACGCCCGGCTCCCTCATGTTCTGGGACCTTCTGGTCGTCTCGAGCTATCTGGTCGTGAACATCGTGCTGGTCGGGAGCACCCTGCGCACGGCGCGCACCGCGCACCAGGCCGCGCAGGCGCCTGTGTGGTACCGGCCCCTGGTCTATGTTTCGATACCGCTTGCCTTTGGCATCCACACCGTGACCGCCCTGCTCTTCTCGGGTCTGGCGGCCAGACCCGGTTGGATGACCGCCATCCTCGCTCCACGGTTTCTGGCCTCGGCCTTCGCCTCGGGGCCTGCGCTGCTCATCCTGCTGGGCGTGTGGCTACGCCGAACCCACCGTTTCGACGTCGGAAGCGAAGCCATCAGCAAGCTGGCCATGATCGCAACCTACGCTCTGGTCGCCAACGTTTTCTTTGCGGCTCTGGAGGCATTCACCGCGGAGTATAGCGGGATCTCAGAGCATGCGGAGCACTTCCAATACCTCTTTGCAGGGCTACACGGCCACCATGCTCTGGTTCCCTGGATGTGGGCTTCGGGGCTTCTTTCGTTGGGCGCGCTGGCCGTGCTGCTCGCGCCGAACGCTCGGAGTAGCCAGGGTCGTCTCGTGTTGGCGTGCGTTGCGACGATCGTTTCGGTCTGGATCGACAAAGGCCTGTGCCTCATCGTCTCGGGGTTCGTGCCCACTGCAGCCGGGGACATCCTCGACTACCGTCCGACGCTGCCCGAGCTGGCCATCACCGCGGCGATCTACGCTGCGGGTGCGTTGATGTTCGGGGGCCTGTGTCGTGTATGTCTACGAATCCTGAGCAGCCCGGCACACGGCGCAGGCTGCGCCCCGCAGGTCTCGTTCGCTTCCAGCGACGCGAAGTAGGTACCCGTGGCCGCAATGCCCTATCTCCTCTGCTACGTCGCGTTCAGCGTGTTCGCGATCGCGGTGGTCGCCCGCATCGTGCTGTGGTCGAGGCTTCCCATGCACGTTCGCTGGGAGCTCTACCCGATACCGCGGGGACTCTCGGAGAAGGCGTGCTGCGGCGGTTCCTTCATGGAGCAGAGTGATTGGTGGACGAAGCCTCGCCGCAGGTCGACCTGGGGACAGCTCAAGACCGTGCTCGTAGAGCTCGTGTTCTTGGCCGCGGTGCGGCAGCACAACAGGGCGCTGTGGATTCGAACGTTCCCTTTCCATTTCGGTCTGTGCCTGGCCGGCGCCAGCGCCGGCCTGGCGCTCTCGAGCGGTGCCCTGCAAGCCTGGTTTCCCGGCCTCGTTTCCGCCAGAACCGGCGAGGCGCTGCGGACGGTGGTTGCGGCGGTGGGCGTGATGGGACTGACGCTGGGCACGGTGGGGGCGCTCGCGCTTCTGCAGCGGCGGCTCGCGGTCGCCGCCCTGAGAAACGCCACTCGTCCCGCTGATCTGTTCAACTTGGTGTTCTTCGTCCTGGCCTTTGGCAGCGGCCTTGCAACCTTCGCTTGGGTGGACCCCGACGCCCGGAAGGCGGTCGCCTTTGCGGCCAACTTGACTTCGTTCAACATGGTCGCCCTGCCCGGCTCGGGCATCGAAGCCGTTCTGCCTCTGGTGACCGTGACGCTGCTGAGCGCGCTCATCGCATACATCCCTCTGACGCACATGTCGCACTTCGTTTCCAAGTACTTCGCCTACCACGCCATTCGCTGGAATGATCAGCCGAATCTGCCGGGAGGCCCGGACGAGGTCGTGGTCAAGGATCTGCTTGGACAGAAGGTGACGTGGGCGGCAGAACACATCCGGGGAGGCGGAACGAAAACCTGGAGCGACGTGGCACTGGAGAATCCGGCCAGGAGCGAGCCATGAACGACCACGTGACCTTCAGGAGTTTCTCCCGAGGGGACGGGCCCGTCACACGGCTCTCGGCGCAAGACCAGGTTCCCCTGCCGCCACCCTACGACACGTTGCAGGACGAGCCATGGCTCGGCTCCCTTGCCGACAGCGCACGGGAGGACATGGTGGTGCTGGACGACACCATCGCCTTGAGCCTGCGCAATCCGGCGAACCAGCAGGAGCAAGACCAGCTGGTCGACGCCTTCCTCTCCGGTTTGAAGAAGCTATTCTCGGCAGCCGACAACTGGACCTTCCTGCAGCCGCTCCTGCTCTCCGTCGAGCACTGTGTGCAGTGTCAGACCTGCTCCGAGGCCTGCCCCGTGTTCGAGGAGAGTGGGCACAACGAGCTCTATCGCCCGACGTTCCGTTCGGAAGTGCTGCGCAGGATCTACTTCAAGTACGTGCGGGGCGCCTCGACGTGGACCCATGGCGACATCGAACTCAACTACAAGACGGTGGCGCGGCTGATCGAGCTGGCCTATCGGTGCAACCTCTGCCGGCGTTGTGCACAGACTTGTCCGCTCGGCATCGACAATGGTCTGCTTGCTCGAGAAATACGCAAGAGCGCCAGCCAGGAAATGGGCATCGGCCCGAGGGAGCTCCACCGAGACGGCTCGATGCTCCAGCTCAAGGTGGGCTCTTCGACCGGAATGAGCCCAACCGCCCTCAAGCACTTGATCGAGTTCGTCGATGAAGAGACGAGCAACAAGACCGGCATCAAGGTCGTGACGCCGCTCGACAAAAAGGGCGCCGATATCCTTTTGATCCACAACGCTGGAGAAATCTCTGCCTGGCCGGAGAGCATCGGCGCGTTCAGTCTGCTGTTCAACGAGGCCGGCCTGAGCTGGACCCTGTCGAGCGAGGAGGCAGGCTACGACGGCGTCAACTACGGCGTCTTCTACGACGATGTGCAACTGACGCGCGTCGCCATGCGCCACGCCCAGATCGCGAAGGACCTCGGGGTCCGGAAGATCGTTCTCGGTGAATGCGGACACGCGCACAAGGCGCTCACCGTGATCGCAGACAAGGTGCTCACCGGAGGACTCAACGTTCCGCGTGAGAGCGCCATGCCTCTACTGCGGGACATCGCTCTTTCCGGCCGGATCGAATTCGACGAGAGCCGCAACGACTTCCCGGTCACGCTCCACGACCCCTGCAACTACGTGCGCATGATGGGCATCGTCGCGCCACAGCGCGAAGTGCTCGGTCGGGTCGTACCGGACGGGCGCTTCCGCGAAATGACGCCCCACGGAGTGCACAACTACTGCTGTGGGGGCGGCTCCGGCTTTGCCATCATGAGCGGCCACAACTTCGCCAGCTGGCGTCACCGCGTGACGGGAAGGCGCAAGTTCCGCCAAATCCTGGACGCGTTCCAGAATGAACCGTGGGGACCGAAGCATCACAAGTACGTGTGCGCGCCGTGCAGCAACTGCAAAGGCCAGATCCGCGACATCCTCGGCTTCTACAAGGCGCACAAGAAGGCCGGCCTGTTCTACGGCGGTCTCGTGGACCTCATGGTCAACGCGATGGTCCGCGCCAGGCCCGGCTACATCGACTGGGTCTGGCACTAGACATCTCCGGGCCGAGGCATCGGACCCGGCCACGGCCGTCTGCGCCGTCGCATTCGGGAACCGGAGCCGCTTGGGGGTGCGGGTCAGCCGGGATCGGCCGGCGGACTGAGTCGGGGGTGGGTCATCTGACTCAGTGCGATGCCGCCGGCTGTGTCCCGGCCGACGAAGTGGCGGTAGGCAAGAACAGGAAGGAGCAGGAGGCCCCCGGGCGCCACGACCACCACCGTCCAAAGCAAGATCTTAAGCAACTTGGCCATCGCCGCACCCGGCTGTTGAAGCATCGGGCGTGCCAAGCCGGTTCGGAGCCGAGTTCTTCAGGATTTTCCTGTTTCTCCGGATGCCCCGCGTGATCGGCGTGTCCTGGGGGGCGCAGGCGACTGTGTCACGCCGTAACGGTTCCGGCTGAGTCCAGTGCAACGGGCCCCCCTTTCGCGACCGGCCTGCCGTGCGCATGCGTGCTAGTCCGGCTGGCTCTAGCGACGTCGCCGCCAGCCGCTTCCTTCCATGATCGCCTCCCCTGTCGCCTCCAATCCAGTCCCGTCCGACGCGCCCGCTGTACGCTGCGCTCGGCTGACCAAGCGGTTCGACAAGCAGACCGCTGTCGCAGGTATCAGTCTCGAAGTTCGGGTCGGCGAGTGCCTGGGCCTGCTCGGTCCGAACGGCGCTGGCAAGACGACGACGGTCGAGATGCTCGAGGGACTGTACCGGCCCGATGGGGGCACCATCGAGCTATTCGGACAATCCTGGAGCCAGGGCCACGACCAGAGGCTTCGCGAACGCCTTGGCGTAGGACTGCAGGACACGCAGCTCGCGGACAAGCTCACGGTCCTCGAAGTGCTGCGCCTGTTCCGGTCGTTCTATCGCGGCGGCCGGACCGTCGACGAGCTCGTGGCGCTGGTGGGGCTCAAGGACGAACGCAACAAGCGCTACCACCTGCTGTCCGGCGGCCAGAAGCAGCGGCTTGCGCTCGCCTGCGCCCTGGTGGGAGCTCCTGATCTTCTGTTCCTGGACGAACCGACCACGGGCCTCGACCCACGTGCGCGCAAGAACGTCTGGTCCGTGGTCGAGCAGTTTCGTGCTCGAGGTGGCACCGTGCTGCTCACCACGCACTACATGGAGGAGGCCGCCGCCCTGTGCGACAAGATCGCCGTCATGGATCAAGGGCGCATCATCGCCGAGGGAACGCCGCGGGGGCTGGTCGACGGGCTCGGTATGGTCCAGTTCGTCGAGTTCGAGACTCCGTGCGAGCTCGACCAGGCCACGCTCGAACAGGCAGCCAGTGTCACCTGCTTCGAGCGGCGCGGCGACCGGTATCGGCTCTGTCTCGACCGAAGCCTGGCCGCATTGCGGCGGCTGCTCGCAGAGCTCGAACGCCAGCAGGTGACACCCATCGGCCTGAGCACCCATCAGGCGACCCTGGACGATGTGTTTCTGACGCTGACGGGCCGCGCCCTGCACAGTGACCTGCCGGACCGCACGGGGCAACTCCAGCAGGCGCCCGTGGAGGCGATGCGCCGATGAGAAACGAGCCTCATCCACTCTGGGAGCTCACCAAGGTGCGTCTGCGCGAATTCGTTCGCGAGAAGGGTGCGATCTTCTGGGTGTTCCTGTTCCCGCTGCTGATGGCTGTGGCCCTCGGACTGGCGTTCCGAAGCCGCCCCCCGGATCTGCCGCGCATCGCCGTGGTTGCCGAGCGGGCGTCGCCGAGCGCACGCGCTCTGCTGAACAGCAACCGGGTGCAGGCCATCAGCGTCCCTGCAGAGAGCGCCGATCGCGCCCTCGGCACGGGCAAGGTCGACCTGGTCGCCGATCTGACCGCGCGCGGCCCTAGATTGGTGTTCGATCCCACTCGCGAGCGCGGGCCCACGGCGCGGCTCATCGTCGAAGACGTGCTGCAGCGCGCGGCGGGACGGCGCGACGAGCTCAGCATCCGGAGCCGCGAAATCACAGAGCCGGGCTCCCGTTACATCGACTTTCTGCTTCCTGGCCTGATCGGGCTCAACGTGATGGGCAGCAGCATGTGGGGTGTCGGCTACAACCTGGTCCTCGCGCGCAAGCGTCGATTGCTCAGGCGTTACGCAGTGACCCCCATGCGGCGCAGCCACTTCCTGCTCTCGTACTTCTTCTCGAGAAGCTTCTTCCTGATCCTGGAGGTCGGCGTATTGCTCGCGTTCGGCCACTTCGTGTTCGGCACGGTCGTACGCGGCAGCCTCTCGAGCTTGGCGCTGGTGACGTTCCTCGGTGCTGCGTCGTTCGCGGCCATCAGTCTGCTCATCGGAGCGCGCGTGGACAACACCGAATCGGCCAACGGCTGGATGAACTTCGTACAGATGCCCATGTGGCTGCTCTCCGGCGCCTTCTTCTCCTACGACCGTTTCCCCGAGTGGCTGCACGGCCCCATCCGCGCGTTGCCGCTGACCGCCATCGTCGACGCGCTGCGCGCCATATCGAACGAAGGGGCCACCCTGATCGGCTGTGGGACGGAGCTCTTGGTGCTGAGCGTTTGGTGTGCGCTCGGGTTCGTAGTCGCGCTCAAGACGTTCCGGTGGCAGTAGGGGGCCGCTACGGGCCTCTGTTCCTACTGAACACTCGCCACAACCGAAATCGAGCTGCGTCCTAAAGCCAATTGTTGATTCGAAGCGTATCGAGGATCTCCTTTGCACGCCGAATCTCTGCATCCGAAATCGCAGGTTGCGACTGTCCAAATGACGAGCGACGAACCAGCCTCGTCTGGATGTCGTGTCTATTGTAGTTATCAGTCACCGCCCACACGCCTGCTTGGACGACCATCTCGTTTTCATGCGTTGCTGCTTCCAAGAAGCGAAGCAGACTTGCCGATACTCTGTCAACTCCTTCAAACCTGTCATCCCGGCCTGGGATTGGCCTCGCGGCGTTGATGCACGAAGCCGGAATGGTGACTGCGACTGTGCCTTTCGGCGAGAGCGAAACCCGACACTCGCTTCTTGCGACCATGTTCTGATGAGAGCCCTTTGAGCGGAAGTATACTCCCGGTCTAATAACGACTTTCAAGTGATGATTTGACAGATTATCAATCTCTGCGGTCACAGAGGTGATGTTCCGACCCGTCGCTGCGACACGCACGAAACCGTTCACGAAGCAATCGTATACGTCGATTTCATGTTGGCTATTCTCAAGCTCGATGAGCTTCTTCCACGTTGCGAAGGGGGCGAGCAGGACCGGATCCGTAATGCGTCCAAGCGCGGCCCTGCGGACTCCTTCGTCCCCATCGTTCTTGGCCACATCGGCGAGAACCTCCTCGTCGGTCAGCCGCTCCACAGCCACCCTGCGAACCACACAATCCTTGTCATTTCTGGCTACTGCAGCGACGAGCGCCTTGTCAGTCAGACGCCCGACAGCTGCTCTGCGCACTTCTGAGCTCCCATCATTCCTGGCGAGGTCACCCAATGTGGACTGCTGTCTCAACTTCGCAACGGCAAGCAGACGGACCTCCACAGTACTGGCCTCCCTCGCGATCTCGTCCAGTAGGTCTTGGTCAGCCAGGCGATGGAGGGCTGTCCGGCAGACATCCCCAGGTTGGCTGTTCTTCGCCACGTCGGCGAGCAGGGTCTGCTCGGTCAGCATCTTCACAGCAGCTTGGCGGACATGTTCGTTCTCATCGTTCTTCGCGATCTCAGCGAGAATGGGCTGGTCCGTCAGCTTCGCCACGGCGGCTATGCGGACTGAATCGTATTCCGCGTTTGTCGCGATCTCTGCGAGAACGACCTGGTCCGTCAGCTTCGCCACGGCAGCTGCGCGGGCAGGCAGGCTCCAGTCGTTCTTCGCAGTTTCCACGAGTGTCGCTTGCTCGTCGCCGAGCTTCTCGTAGGCAGCCTTACGGACCGTCCAGACCTCGTCATCTCTCGCGACTTCGGCGAGGACGGCCCGGTCCGTCAACTTCTCCACAGCGACGCTACGGACATACTTGTTCTCGTCGTTCTTCGCGATCTCGGCGAGAACGGCCTGGTCCGTCAGCTTCGCCGCGGCGACCTCGCGGAGATGTACGCTTCCGTCATTTCTCGCGACCTCAGCGAGAACGGTTTGGTCCGTCAACTTCTTCACCGCGACATTCCGAACGTTCGGGTCCGCGTCATTTCTTGCCACCTCGGCGAGAACGGCCTGGTCCGTCAGCTTCTCCACGGCCGCTCGGCGGACACTGTCGTCCCCGTCGCTTCTCGCGACCTCGGCGAGAGCGGTTTGGTCCGTCAGCTTCTGCACAGCGGCACGGCGGACATACTCGTCGCCGTCGTTCTTCGCGACCTCAGCGAGAACGGCCTGGTCCGTCAACTTCTCCACAGCGACATTCCGGACGTTCGAGTCCGCGTCGTTCCTTGCCACCTCGGCGAGAACGGCCTGGTCCGTCAACTTCTCGACGGCGGCACGGCGGACATACTCGTCGCCGTCGCCCTTCGCGACCTCAGCGAGAACGGCCTCGTCCGTCAACTTCTTCACGGCCGCTCGGCGGTCGTATTCGTTGCCGGACCTTCTGAGGACTTCTACCAGTGCCGCATGCTCATCGCCGAGTCTCTCGTAGGCAGCCTTGCGGACGGCCATGCTTTCATCATCCTTCGCGACTTCTGCAAGAGCGGCCCGGTCCGCCAGCTTCTGCACAGCGGCACTGCGGACATACTCGTCGCCGTCGTTCTTCGCGACCTCCGCGAGTACGGCCTGGTCCGTCAGCTTCTCCAGGGCCGCTCGGCGGACATACCTGTCGCTATCGTTCTTCGCGACCTCCGCGAGTACGGCCTGGTCCGTCAGCTTCTCCAGGGCCGCTCGGCGAACGTCCGAGTCCCCGTCGCTTCTGGCGACCTCGGCGAGGACGGTTGGGTCCGTCACCTTCTTCACAGCGTCTCGGCGGATGTTCGAGTACCCGTCGTTCTTCGCAACCTCGGCGAGGACGGCTGGGTCCGTCACCATGTACACAGCGAACCACCGGACAAGCTCGTCGCCGTCGTTCCTCGCGACCTCGGCGAGGACGGCCTGGTCCGTCAACTTCTCGACGGCGACACGGCGGACATGCTCGTCGTCGGCGTTCTTTGCGACCTCGGCGAGGACGGCCTGGTCCGTCAGTTTTGCTACAGCCGCTTTGCGGGTATCCGAGTTCCTGCCGTTCTTGGCAATCTCGGCAAGCGCCGCCTGGTCCATCAGCTCCTCCACGGCGGCACGGCGGACGTGCTCGTCGTCGGCGTTCTTTGCGACCTCGGCGAGGGCGGCCTGGTCCGTCAGCTTTTTCATGGCGGCACGGCGGACATACTCGTCGCCAGCGTTCTTTGCGACCTCGGCGAGGACGGCCTGGTCCGTCAGCTTCTTCACGGCGACTGTACGGATTTCTTTGTCCCGATCGTTCTTCGCGATCTCGGCGAGGACGGCCTGGTCCGTCAGCTTCGCTGCAGCCGTCCTGCGGATATCTGGCCACGTGTCGTTCTTGGCAACCTCGGCAAGTGCCGCCTCGTCTGTCAGCTTGGCTACAGCAGCCTGGCGGACCTTCGAGTCCCGGTCGTTCCTAACGATCTCGGCAAGCGCCACCTGGTCCGCCAGGCTCGCTGCAGCGGCCTGACGAACGTCCGAGTCCGAGTCGTTTTTCGCGACCTCGGCGAGGACGGCCTGGTCCGTCAGCTTCTTCACGGCAGCGAGGCGGATGTGCCAGTCCGAGTGTTTCCATTTGGCTCTGAATAGGTCGGTGAGCGACATCAGTTTCCTGCTCTTCTGGTTGCCACGGACGAGCGTCCGAGCCGTTCTACTGGCCTCTCAACCGGCGGTACTTGACCTTGCCCGATGCGACCGCGTCGTCGCCGAGCCGCCGCTTTCGGTCCTCCACGTAGTCGCGGTAGTTCCCCTGGAACCACACGACCTGGCCATCGCCCTCGAACGACAGGATGTGGGTCGCCACGCGGTCGAGGAACCAACGATCGTGGCTGATGATGACCGCGCAGCCGGGGAAGTCGAGCAGGGCTTGCTCGAGCGAGCGCAGGGTGTCGACGTCGAGATCGTTCGTGGGCTCGTCGAGTAGGAGCAGGTTGCCGCCCTGCTTCAGGAGCTTGGCGAGGTGTACCCTGTTGCGTTCCCCGCCGGACAGAGCATGCACAGGCTTCTGCTGATCCGACCCCTTGAAGCCGAACCAGGAGCAGTAAGCGCGCGACGCCACCTCACGCTTGCCGAGCAGCACCGTTTCAGCGCCGCCGGATATCTCGCGCCAGACACTGTGCTCGCCGACCAGAGCCTCGCGCGACTGGTCTACGTACGCGATCTGGACCGTCTCGCCGACGGTCAAGCTGCCCGCGTCCGCGGCCTCCTGTCCGACCATCATTCGGAACAGGGTCGTCTTGCCGGCGCCGTTCGGACCAATCACTCCGACGATGCCAGCGCGCGGCAGCCGGAAGCCGAGACCCTCGATGAGCACGCGGTCACCGAAACCTTTGCGTAGGTTCTGCGCCTCGAGCACCTCCTGGCCGAGCCGGGGTCCCGGAGGAATGCCGATATCGCCCGGGTCACTCGGGCCCTTGTTGGCCTGGGCCAACAGCTGTTCGTAGGCGGCCAGGCGCGCCTTGCTCTTGGCCTGACGAGCATGCGGCGAGGAGCGCACCCACTCGAGCTCCTGCTTGAGCTTGCGCTGCCGTGCGCTCTCCTGCTTCTCCTCGGTCGCGAGCCGCGCCGACTTCTGGTCGAGCCACCCGGAGTAGTTGCCCTTGAACGGGTAACCCCGGCCTCGGTCGAGCTCGAGGATCCACCCGGCCACGTCGTCAAGGAAATAGCGATCGTGCGTGACGGCGACGACCGTGCCCGGATACTCGTGCAGGAAGTGCTGGAGCCAAGCGACGGACTCGGCATCCAGGTGGTTGGTCGGCTCATCGAGCAGCAGCATGTCGGGGTGGCCGAGCAGCGTGCGGCACAGGGCCACGCGGCGCTTCTCCCCGCCGCTGAGCTTGGCTATCTCCCAGTCCGCCGGCGGCAGCTGCAGCGCCTCCATGGCCGTCTCGATCGTGGTGTCCAGGTTCCACGCGTCGACGGCGTCGATCCGGTCCTGGGCCTTGGCCTGCTGCTCGAGTGTGGCGGCCATCTCGTCGTCGCTGAGCGGCGTGCCGAGTTTCTCGCTGAGACGCTCGAACTGCGTCAACAGCGCCCGTGTTTCGGCCACGGCGTCCTCGAGCGCGTCGCGAACGGTTTGGAACGCACCCAGTTCCGGCTCTTGGGCGAAGTAGCCGATCTTGATGCCACCGAGCGGCATCGCCTCCCCGAAGTGCTCCTTGTCGACGCCGGCCATGATGCGCAACAGCGAGCTCTTGCCCGAACCGTTCGCACCGATGACGCCAATCTTCGCCCCGGGCAGGAACGCCAGTGTGATGTTGTCCAGAACCTTCTTGTCCGGCGGATGCACCTTCGTGACCTGGTGCATGACGAATACGAATTCGGCCATGGGGCGTGTCTAGCATCGAAAAGGCGCTGGATGTAGTCCGCGCTCGTCGCTCTCGGCGGGCCTGCAGCGCAGATCCGGTGCATGATAGCGCCTTCGGTTGTGTCCCAGCGTGTTCCGGTCTATCTCGCCAGTCACCAGCAGGGCCGCTTGGCAGCGGCCATCGCGGCGGCGACTGCGCACCTCGACGACTGCACCTTGTGCCCCCGCGCCTGCCGGGTGAATCGTTCAGCAGGTGAGACCGGGATCTGCGGCACAGGACGCCATGCCCGCGTCGTGAGCGCCAACGCGCACTTCGGCGAGGAAGCGCCGCTGGTCGGCACGGCCGGCTCGGGCGCGATCTTCTTCGCAGACTGCAGTCTGCGCTGCAGCTTCTGTCAGAACTACGACATCAGCCGCGGGAACGCGGGCGACGAAGTCTCGGACGAGGAGCTCGCCCGGATCATGCTGGCGCTCCAGAAACGCGGCTGCCACAACGTCAACCTCGTCACCCCTTCCCATGTCGTGCCGCAGATCCTGTCCGCCCTGCCGCGGGCGATCGAGGGCGGTCTGTCGGTTCCGCTGACATACAACACGAGCGGCTACGACACCGTGGGCACACTGAGGCTTCTGGAAGGCGTGGTGGACATCTACATGCCCGACTTCAAGTTCTGGGACCCCGGGGTCGCGGCGCGGACCTGTGACGCACCCGACTACCCCGAGGTGGCGCGCCGCGCGCTCGTGGAGATGCACCGGCAGGTTGGGGATTTCGTCGTGGATGCGGACGGCATCGCCGAGGCGGGTCTGCTGGTCCGGCATTTGGTCATGCCGCATGGCTGGGCAGGAACGCGGGAGATCATGCGTTTTGTCGCGCGTGAACTGTCGCCGAACACCTACGTGAACATCATGGTGCAGTACCGACCCTGCGGGCTTGCCCGCGAGATCCCGGAGCTCGACGCTCTTGTCTCGGCGGACGAGTACGCATCCGCAATCCGAGCTGCGCGCGAAGAGGGCATCGGCCGGCTCGACGCGTGGGGGCCGCGTCCGCTGATGGCGCTGCGGAGCAAGTAGTCCTTGACTACTGAGCACCCGTTCAGTACCTTTCAGGGGTGCCGCTCATCCGAGTGGAGCCGTCCCGCCAGAGCAAGCTCGAAGTCCTGGCCCGCGCCGCGCAGCACGATCTGTCCTGTGCCTGCGGCCCGTCCGCGCCTCGGCAGCGTGGGACCAACGGCCTGTGGATCTATCCGGCGGCGCTGCCGTCCGGCGAGCGTGTGCCCATGCTCAAGGTGCTGCAGGCGTCCGGATGCGAGAGGAGCTGCATCTACTGCGCGGAGCGGGCAGGAGGGCTGTCCGTGCCGTGCACGCTCTCACCGGATGAGCTCGCACGCGCCTTCATCGATCTGTACACCGAGCGTCGCGTGTTCGGGCTCTTCTTGTCCTCGGCGATCCGTGGGGGCCCGGTCAGGACCATGGACCGCATGCTCGGCACCGCCGAGCTGTTGCGGGGACGCCACGGCTACCGCGGCTACCTGCACCTGAAGATCATCCCTGGCAGCAAGTCGGACCAGGTCGAGCGCGCCATGAAGCTCGCCACCCGTGTGTCGGTCAATATGGAGGCTCCCTCGGCTGACCACCTCCGGCGGATTGCTCCGAGCAAGCAGTTCGAGAGCGGGATCGTTGCTCCCATGCGGCAGATCGCCCAGGCCCAGCGTGAGGGTCGTTTCCAGCGCGCTGGGCAAACGACGCAGCTGGTGGTCGGTGCTGCCGGCGAGAGCGACCGCGAGATCACCGGCCGAGCAGCGTGGATGTACGCCGATCTCGGGCTCGAACGCGTCTACTACTCCGCATTGCAGCCGCTCGCCGGTACGCCGGCGGAGGAGCTCCCGCCGGTGCCCTTCGTGCGCGAGCATCGGCTCTATCAGGTGGACTTCTTGCTGCGCAAATACGGGTTCAGGTGGGAGGAGCTGGTCTTCGACGGACGTGGGGCGCTGCCGCTCGATCGGGATCCCAAGGCGGTCTGGGCCCAGACTCACCCGGAGCGCTTCCCGGTCGAGATCAACACGGCCTCCCGGGCAGAGCTCATGCGCGTTCCTGGCATTGGGCCGCGCTCGGTAGGGCGGATCCTGGCAGCTCGACGCCAGGGTCGGATCCGCGGCGTGGACGCGCTCGGCGCGCTCGGAGTGCCTTCGAACGCTGCCGCGAGGTTCCTGCTGCTCGACGGCAGGCCCGCAGAACGGCAGCTGCGCTTGGCCGGCCTCTGACGCGGGGTTGCGTTTTGGGCCAAAGCCCAGCACCCTTGCGGCGCGCCTCGGGGCCCCCGAGGCCGCCGCCTTTCGGAGACGCGCATGGACCTGGTCTTGCTCTCGCGCGTGCAGTTCGCGCTGACGGTCATGTTCCACTACATCTTCCCGCCCCTGACCATCGGGCTCGGGCTGGTGATGGTGATCGGCGAGGGGATCTACCTACGGACGCGCAAGCCGGAGTACCGTGCGCTCGCACAGTTCTGGTCCAAGCTGTTCGCCGTGACCTTTGCCGTGGGTGTGGCCACGGGAATCGTCATGGAATTCGAGTTCGGCACGAACTGGTCGACGTACTCGCGGTTCGTGGGTGACGTGTTCGGTTCTGCGCTGGCCGCCGAGGGGATCTTCGCCTTCTTCCTCGAGTCCGGCTTCTTGGCGGTCGTCGTGTTCGGCTGGAACCGCGTTTCTCCGCGCTGGCACTACTTCGCGACGGTGATGGTGTTTCTGGGCTCGGTGTTCTCCGCCGTGTGGATCGTGATCGCCAACTCGTGGCAACAGACGCCGGCTGGATACCATCTGGTGACCAGCGCCGCCGGATTGACACGCGCCGAGATCACGGATTTCTGGGCCATGGTGTTCAACCCGTCGTCCATGCACCGGCTCGGCCACGTCCTGCTCGGCGCCTTCGTCCAGGGCGCCTTTTTCGTCATGAGCATTTCGGCCTGGTACGTGTTGCGCCGCCGGCATGGCGCTCTGGCGACCCGTGGATTCGACGTGGGCCTGGGCGTGGCGCTGGTGGCCAGCTCGCTGTTGCTGCTGTCGGGTCATGGCCAGGCCGTCGCCGTCGCCCACAACCAGCCCGCGAAGCTCGCCGCGCTCGAAGCTCATTTCAACACATCGAACCAAGGTGCGCCCCTGTACCTCTTTGGCATTCCAGATGTCGAAGCGAAGCGCGTGGCGGGCGTGGGCGTACCCAGGCTGCTGAGTCTGCTCGTCTACGGCGATCCCGACCGGCCCGTGACCGCCCTCGACTCGTTCCCCGAGGACCAGCAACCGCCCATCGGCGTGACCTTCCAGAGCTATCACGCGATGGTGGCCCTGGGCATGTTCTTCATCGGCATCACAGCAATGGCCGCGCTACTGCGCTGGCGCGGGCGCCTGTACGACCAGCGCTGGCTGATGTGGGTTTTCGTGGTGGCGGTGCTGGGCCCGATCGCCGCGAATCAGTCGGGCTGGGTGGCGGCGGAGGTCGGCCGCCAACCGTGGGTCGTCTACGGCCTCTTGAAGACGTCCGACGCCGTATCCAAGACGGTGCCCGCGGGGCAGATCTGGGTCAGCATGGCCCTGTTCTGTGCCGTGTATTCGGGCCTTCTGGCGTTCTGGCTGCTCGTGCTCAACTCGAAGATCCAGCTCGGCCCGGAGCCCGTCGACGAAGACCGCGACGGCGCACGCCCGGGCCCGATGCTGGGCGGCATGGCCGTCCTCGAGCCGCGAGCCAGGACCGCTGACGACACGAACCCCGATGCGGAGAAAGCATAGCCATGGATCTGCACGTCTTCTGGTTCGTTGCGCTCGGCGTGCTGCTCGCTGGATACGTCGTGCTCGACGGGTTCGACCTCGGCGTGGGCACGCTGCATCTGTTCGTCCGAGGCGATCAGGAGCGACGCCTGGTGCTCAATTCCATCGGGCCGCTCTGGGACGGCAACGAGGTGTGGCTGGTTACTTTCGGCGGGGCACTCTTCGCCGCGTTTCCCGACGTGTACGCCACCGCCTTCACGGCGTTCTACCTGCCGTTCATGCTCCTGTTGGTCTTTCTCATTGGCCGGGCGGTCTCAATCGAGTTCCGGAGCAAATTCGAGGCCCCCTGGTGGCGCAGCTACTGGGATTTCTCCTTCGCCGCGGCCAGTACGCTCGTCTTGCTCGTCGCCGGTGTGGCCGTGGGCAACTCAATCCAGGGGCTGCCGCTCGGACCGAACAAGGAGTTCGCCGGGACGCTGCCGGACCTGTTCGGGCCGTACCCCTTGCTCGTCGGCGTGTTCTGCGTGGTTTCTGCCGCCATGCATGGCGCGCTCTACCTCGCGCTCAAGACCGAAGGCGAGCTCGAGCGGCGCATCCGGCACTGGGCGTGGCGTGCCTACTGGGCGTTCTTGGTCATGTATGGGGTCGTCTCGGTCTACACGTTGCTCGCAATCCCGCACGCAACCAACAACTTCGCGCGCTACCCTGCGGCCTGGATCGTCGTGGCACTCAATGCGCTGGCCGTGGCCAGCATTCCATGCTGTCTACACAGCGGGCGAATCGATCGGGCCTTCATGTCCTCGTGCGCGACGCTCGCTGCGCTCGTGTTCCTGTTCGGCATGGCGTTGTTCCCGCACCTCATCGTCAGCCGTCCGGAGCCGGCGCACAGCCTGACCATCTACAATGCGGCTTCGAGCACCAAGACGCTCCAGATCATGCGCACCATCGCGTTCATTGGAATGCCGTTCGTGCTCGCGTACACGAGTACGGTCTACTGGGTTTTCCGAGG
>JAFGIS010000005.1 GCA_016929495.1 Polyangiaceae bacterium
CGGACGTTCCGCTGGCCGAGGGCGGGCTCGACCTGGCGATCGTGATCGACGCTTCCGCAGCCACGGACTCGGCCTCGCTTGCCCTGGCTCGGGCCACGACCGGCGCCTTGCTCGCGCACCTCGGCCCGAACGATCGCGCGGCCGTGTGGGCCGGTGCCGACACACTGCGCCCTGTCAGCCCGCACAGCGCCCAGCTCACGCGAGTGGATGCGGCGCTGCGGGACGAGCTCAGCGTGGCGCTCGCGCACGTCCAGCCGGGCGGGGCGACCGATCTCGGAACCATGCTTGCAGACGCAGCTGCAAGCCTCGACCCGAAACGCCGCGGGGCCGTGGTCTACATCGGCGATGGACGTCCCACCGTGGGCGAGCTGGGACTCGAGGGGCTGCGGCAACGGCTTGCCAAGCTCCCGCGGCCGGTGCGCGTGTATGCCCTGGCCGTGGGACTGGGCGCTGATCTACAGATCCTCGGAGGACTGGCGCGCGGCGGATTCGCGGCGCGAGTCGAGGACGGCTTCGGCGCCGCGCGGCAGGCGCTCGACCTGTTCGAGCACGCCGAACGGCCCGTGTGGCTCGGAGCGAGCGTCCAGCTCGGGCCCGCCGTGGAGCGCATCTACCCCCGAGACACGAGCACCTGGGTAGCAGACGAGAGCGTTCTGGTCGTCGGTCGCCTCGCGGGAAAGGTCGCGCCCAAGACGGTTCGCCTCGCTGGGCCCAACGGGCAGCGGGCGGTCGCGCTCCAGGTCGAGACCCTCGACGATCGCGGCGACGCTGCCCGCCGCTGGGGCCAGGGGAGGCTCGCCCAGCTGCTCGACGAGGATGCAGGGCACGCGGCCATGGTCGATCTCGGATCGCGGCAGGGGCTCATCACGCCCGTGACGTCACTGTACGTTCCCACGACGCGCGAGCTCGAGCGCGACTACGGCTGGTCAGGCCGCGACGAACACCTCGCCGAACAGGTCCTTCGAGAGAAGGAAGCCGAGTCAGCGGACAACAGGGAAGGAGGCACCGGTATCCGTGCCAAGGGCGAAGAGGGCTCCATGGGCAGCCCGCGCTCTACCGCCACCAGCAGGCGCTACGCGGTGCAGGGGCCCAAGGACAACCCCGATCCGCACATCGCCCGGCAGGCCGCGCTCCGGGAGGCCCAGGAGTCCGGCAGCATCGGACTCCTGTCCTCCGGCTCTGACCAGGCCGCGACGGCTGCCGAGCCGTCCAAGGGCGACGTCAACGCGCCCGCAGCGGCCTGGGGTCGGGATACGTCGCTCGGAGGCGAACTCGATGCCAAGAAGGCGCCTGATGCGCCCGCTGCCGGTTTTGGCCTTTCCAGGATCCGCGGCAAGGGTGGCGGCCTCGCCGAGCCGCGACCGGAACCAGACGCCACGGACGCCGGTCAAGGTTTCGGCTCGGGCCACGGTCGGCTGGGCGCCGCACACCACCAGGCAGCGCCCACCGTGCGCATGGGCGCGGTTCAGGTCACAGGCAGGCTGCCACCGGAGGTGATCCAGCGCATCGTGCGCCAGAACTACGGTCGCTTCCGCATGTGCTACGAGCAGGGCCTCGGGCGCAACCCCCGTCTGCAGGGTCGCGTCTCGGTTCGCTTCCAGATCGCTGCGGACGGCAGCGTCACTCAGCCCGCGAACAGCGGCTCCGACATGCCCGACGCCGGGGTGGTGACCTGCGTGCTCGACGCCTACTCGGCGCTGTCGTTCCCTGCGCCCGAAGGCGGCGCCGTGACCGTCGTGTACCCGATCCTGTTTGCCCCTGGCGGCGGCGGAGCGACACCTGGCAACGACCCTGTCGCGACCACGGTGCTGGTGCGCGTGTTGCCGCGCGTGCCCCTGCTGTGCGGAAACGCCGCCCAGGTGAGCCTCGCCGAGCGCGTCGTGCTCTGGCGCGAGCGGCTGGCCCAGGTAACGGACCGCGTCTCGGCGATCGCCGCGGTCTACTCGCGCGCGCTGCGCGACTGCGAGGCCACGACCCCGCGTGAGCGCGCGCGCCTGCTCGCGCTGATGCTGGACGCCGTGAGCAGCATCACGGGCCAGGTCGCGCTCCTGCAGGCGATGCACGATCAGATGGGAGCCGCGGACATCCTGTACCGGGGGATCCTCGGCCGGGCCAAGACAGCGGCGCAGATCCGGGAGCTCTACGATGCGCTCGGGCTCGATTTCGTCGACCCGGGCCTCCTCACCAGGACGATCGCACAGGAGAAGGACCCTGCTGCCCGCGTCGCCAAGCTCCGCGTTCTGCGCGAGCGGTTCCCGGACGATCTGGTCCTCGGGCTGCGGCTGCTCGACGCCCTGGAGGACGCGAACGATCTGGTCGGGGCGCGAACGTTGGCGCGGGAGCTGCGCGCTCGCTCGGACGCGGACGCCGCCGTTCGCACGGCCGTGGGCGAGCTGTATCTGCGGCTCGCGGACCGCGCCAAGGAGGAGACGGAGAAGGCCTCGGCACTCAGCGAGGCCCGACGTGCCTTCGGCGAGATCGTCGAATTCGCGCCGACCGATCCGGTGGCGCGAAGACGGCTCGGGGATCTGCTGCGTGCACACGGCTGGTACGCCGAGGCGCGGCGCCAGTACGAAACGCTCGCCGAGCTCACACCAGACGACTCGAGCGTGGCGTTGCTCATCGCCGCTGCGGCCCAGGGGGAAGGAAGACTCGAGGAGGCGGTGCGCTGGACCGAGAAGGGCATGGACGCAGGCGCGCCGGACGTCGCCCAGGGGCCGGCCGTCACCGCGCGGATCTTCGCGACCACCTTCCTGGCCTGGGGTCGGCTCGACGCGAAGAGCGCGAACGAGACCCAGGAGCTCGCTGCCCTGGTGGCGCGGGCGACCAGGCTGGTCAAGGAGCCAGCAACCCGGGCAGCGCGCGTCACGCTGAGCTTCGCCCACCCGGACTTCCACCCCACGCTCTGGTCGAACGCCCTGGGTGCTCCCATGCCGGCACCGAACGGTGACCTCACGCTCGGGATCGCGGAGGTCGTAGTGCCTCTGCGCGACAATGCGTTCGTGGAGGTGCGCGTCGATCCGGCGGAGCTCGAGGCAGCGGGCCGCCTTGGAGTCGAAGCCGCGCTCACGGTGGTCTTCACAGAGCTCGACGCAAAGGAGAAGATCGTGCGGATCCCTATCCGCTACACGCCCGGAGCTGCTGCCGTAGAGCGTTTCACGCTCCGCGGACAGGAGGTGACCCGTGGCTGAGCTCGTGCGCGCTCTACGTCGCAAGCCCATAGTGCTCGTGGCCCTGCTCGGCGTCGTCCTCGGCGTCGCGCTCTTTGGCGTGCTCGCGGCCAGACGGCCGTCGCGGCCTCTGGTCACCACGGTCGCGGATCTCGAGGCGGTGCATCCTGCCGTGACCGTGGCACGCTCCGAGGTCCGCGGCGCCCGACGCCTGGTCAACGGCGATACGGTGTCCACCAGCGACGAGGGACTCGCCCGCGTGCGCAACGACGACGGCAGCGTCGTGCTCATCGACCGCCGCACGCGTCTGATCGTTCGCACGAGCGCGACCCGGCTCGAGGCCGGACGCCTCTTCGTGCAGGGGGCGGTCGGCGCCCGTCACGAAATCGAGGTCGGCGACGTGGTGGCTCTCATCAAAGGCGCCGACGTCGGCGTGGAGCACAGCGGCCCGCACGCCCGGATCTACTGCGCCCGCGACGAAATCGTGGTCCGCGACCGGGCAGGCGAGCATCGCGTGCGCTCCGGCGAAACGGCCCGTGTCGAGAGCGGCAAGGTCAGCGTGGAGCCCGAGAAGGCCTTCGACGACTGGACCGGCGGGATGGCAGCGCCCTGGGCAGCAGTCGGACAGCCGCGTCGGGCACTCGGCGAGCTCTGGGGGATCGCGTCCGGCTCCGAAGCGGGCGCCGCGGGCTCGCCGCTCACCCTTCGCTCCCACGACGTGGCCGCAAAGATCCTCGGCGAGGTCGCCCAGACCAAGGTGACGACCACCTTCTTCAATGGCGGCAGCAGCGCGGTCCAGGGCGACTTCCGGATGGCTCTGCCCGCCAGTGCTCTGGTGTCGCGGTTCGCCTATGCCGAGCGCGGGGGTGAGCTGCGCGAGAGCGCGATCACCGTGGCGCGCGACACTCGGTCCGGCCGATTCCCCTCGGCCGCGTCGCTCGAGTGGGCGGGTGATGGCTGGGTGCGCGGGCACCTGCCCGCGATCGCCGCCGGCGCGACGGTGACCGTGGTCGTCGAGTACACCGAATGGCTCACGCCCCGTCCGCTCGGGCGAAGCGAGCTCGTCGAGTATCGCTATCCACTTTCCGGCACGGGCGAGCCGCCGCTCATCGGCGAGTTCTCCGCGAAGGTCGATGCACGCGGCGGCGCTCTGTCCGTCAGCGCGAGCAGCGACGCGATCGTCGACGGCAAGAGCGTGCTGGTGCAACGCTCCGATTTCCGAGCGGCCGCTGATCTCGTCGTCGACGCGCAGCTGCCACGTTTCGCCAAGCCGGCGCGCCTGTACGTCGCGCCCGCGCTCGACGACCCCAGGGGCGACACGGTGTGGCTACGCACCGAGCTCCCGCCGGCACCCGCTGACCAGGGAGTAACGCTCGCCATCGTGGTCGACGCGTCCGCGAGCGTGGACGCTTCGCTCTTCGGTACGGCGCGCGCCGTGGTCGCGGCGATCCTGAACGCCCTCGGGCCGCGGGATCGTGCCGTCTTGCTGGCCGCGGACCAAACGGCTCGCACGCTGGGCGCACACGAGATCGGACCGGTCGATACCGCGCGGCGCCAGGCCCTGCTCGGCGCGCTCGACCGCGTGGCTCCCGGCGGCGCCACGGACCTCGGCCGAGCCCTCGAGGCGGGCGCGGACGCGCTCCCCGAGGACGCTCCCGGCGGCATGGTCGTGTACGTCGGCGACGGCTGGCCCACGCTCGGCGATCCCAGCGTCGCCGAGATCCAGGCTCGCCTCGGGCGGCGTCGCGCCGGGGCCCCCCGCCTCGCCGCCATCGGCGTGGGCCCGGTCACCAACCGGCCGCTACTCGGCGCACTCACCCAGAGCTCCGGACCGCTGCTCGAGGTCGCTGATGCGAGCGAAGCCGCCCAGGCTGCCGTTCGTCTGATGGTCGAGGCCCTGCGCCCGACCTATGCGGGCGTACAGGTCGAACTCGAGCCGTTCGTGGAGCGCATCTACCCGCGAGCCCCGCGCGCCGTGCTCGCGGGCGCCACCGTCTCGACGGTGGCACGGGTGCCGCGCGGAAAGCGGCCCACCGAGCTCAAGCTCATTTGGCGCGCCGCCGACGGCCGCCACGAAGAGGTGCGGCCGCTGGTCCAGCTCGCGTTGCCCATAGCGAACGACCTACGCAGGCGCTGGGCCAAGGCGCGCTACGATGATGTCCTGCTCACCGGCAAAGGCAAGGAGGCTGCCATCGACGTCGCCTTCCGTGCAGGACTGCTCACGCCGTGGACGGCTCTGTCCACCAGCGCGTCGGGTTTCCAGGCGAGCCGGATGGAGACGCGGATCCTCGATCTGTCGCAGGTCCTATCCGCAACGTACGCCGCGCCCCTCTCGGGCGCGGGGGCGCTCGCTGGCGCGGCCGACGACGTACAGGGGCCGGATCTGGACGACCCACAGCTCTTCAAGGCGGCCGTGGCAGATGCCACCCGACGCACGATCGACGCCGCACGCGTGGCGCTGCGGGCCTGCCGCGACGCGCGGGCCGCGCTCAGACCGGAGCTCGAGGGCAGCCTCAGCGTACAGCTCTATGTCGACGGCGAAGGACGCGTCAAACGGCTGAGGATTTCGCCCCTGTCGCACACCATCGACGACGCGGCGCTCACCCGCTGCATCAAGGTCGTGCTCGGTGGGCTCGACTATCCAGCCTCTGGCATCGCCGGCGAGGTCCGTGTACAGCACCAGATCGTGTTTCCCGTGGCGGTGGTGCCGCAGCGGCGAAGATGCTCCGACCTCTCCCGCCTGCCCATGCCGCTCCGGCGCGGGATCTGGCGCGAGCGTCTCGACCTGTCCGAACCCGCCGAAGCGTACGTGGTCGCCAAGGCGCGCTGTGAGCTCCGGACCTGGACGGACCGGCGCGCCTTCCTCGAGCTCTTGCTGGACACCCAGCGCGGCGGGCTCAAGCGCCTGGGCGTCGCCGACGGACTCGCGCTCATCGGGGAAGCCGACGCCGCGGAGTTCCTGCGCCGCGAGACCGTGCGCCGCGCCGCCTCGCCGGCCGAGCTCCAGGATATCCGCCAGCATCTGCTCGGCAATGAGACCTATCCGGCCGGTACGTTCGAGAAGCAGTACGCGGCAGCGACGAGCACATCCGAACGCCTTTCGGTCGTCCGGCGTTTCCTCGAAGTCGCCCCGCACGACGCGCGCCTGCGCCGACGCCTGCTCGCCCTGCTCGACCAGGCCCCGGACCACACTGCTCTGCTGAGCGAGGTGCGGCGCGTCCGCGACGATCCCTTTGCCGACGCAGCGCTGCTCGCTGACGCCGCGGAGGCGCTCCACCGCGCCGGCAACGACGCCGAGGCCCGCCGCACGTTCGGCGAGCTCACCGAGCGCGCCCCGGCTGACCCCTGGGCACGAGCGTTCCTCAGCGATCGCCTCCGCAACGTCGGCTGGTTCGATGACGCGATCGCCACCGGAGAGGCCCTGGAGCTGCTCGCCCCCGACGAGCCCTCTGCCACGCTCCGCCTGGCCCTGGCCCACGAAGGCGCAGGCCGCGTAGACATCGCGCGCCGTATGCTCCTGCGTCTGGCACAAACCGGCGGCCGCACCGGCGACGCCGCCTTTGGCCAGCTCGCCAACGAGTTGTCCGCCATTCTGCTCGACCGCGCTCTCGGCACGACCCAGGCCGCCGAGGACAAGAAGCGGCTTCGGTCGTCGCTCCTGGAGCTCGCGCTCACGGACGCGGACTCGGTGCTGGTCGTCCGCAGCCCAGCATCGGACGTCCCGGTGCAAGCCAGGCTCGTCCCGCCTGCCGGCAGTGAACGCGCCGAGCGCGAGGCGACGACGCTGGCGCTCGGTCTTGGCATCTACACGCTGCCCTTCGACGCCAGCTCGGATCGCGGCAGCACGCTGGTGCTATGGCGACGCAAGGGCGCTGTGCCGGAAGCGGCGACCAAGGTGCAGGTGCACGCGCTGATGCCGGGGGCGGCCGACGAAATGCCGAGGGTAACGACGGTCGAGGAGGAGCTTCCGGTGGACGGAAAGCCGGTGGAGCTCGACTCGAATAGGCTGCTCGGGACCATCCAGTAGGCGGCCAGCGACCCGTCGCCAACGTTCGGTCGGGCCGGGACGACAGAAAAGGCCTGTTGCGCAGGCTTCACTCGGAGTCGTGCGCCCCCCCTCTTTCACCAAAGCACCTTGCCTGCAACATGAGGAGGATGCGTGTCCACGGTGATCCTGGGGAGCTTCGCCTGTTGGCGCCGACCAGCGACGTCCTCCACCTCGACCACTATCTCGTTGGGTCCGTCCACGAGCGCAACGGTCATGCTGAACTGCCCTGCTGCGTCCGGGGCCGCGACGGCGCCGCCGGCGTGCACCACGGCGCCGGGAGACGTCTGGCCCGTGATGGCAACCTGTCGAGTGCGCAGCCGTGATGGAGGGGGTCGACCGAGCTTGAGCAGTAGCGAGGTCGGGATCCGCGTGGGTGCCGACGGAGCACCTCCGTCGACCACCTGCGTCTGCTCGCCAGGATGGAGGCTGACCGTGTCTCCCGAGCCCGTGACGTCGAGAGTCCCTTGCTCGGCCGCGAAGACCGCCGGAGCCCCAGCTCGTCTCAGAACGGCAAAACGGCCCGCCCCGGATTCCGCCTGCGCGTTGTTGCCCTGGACTTGGACGCGAAAACGGAATCCGGCCCCGCCGCGCACCTCTGAAACGACGCGCCCATCCTGCAGGCGGATGCGCGAGAGCGTTTCCGAGAGCTGGGCCACGTTGATGCCCGTACCTCCGGCGAGCTCCACGGTCACCTGGGGACCGAGCTGCAGGCGTGCTGTCGAGGACGGTCCGGTGCGAACCTCGTCGTTGATATCGACAGGGTCGCCTTCGTTCAGCGATTGCCAGCTTCCGCCCTCGCTTCTGCGCTCGACGGTGCCGTGCACCTCGAGCGTCGACGCATGCCGCTCGGCCGGCGGCGGGTTTGCCGCGGTGCCGAGCGCGCCATGACGACCACGACGCGACGCGGCGCTGTCGGCATCCTGGTGCAGCGCGCGTTCGACCATCATGCCGAGTGCCACCAGCACGCACGCTACGAACACGGCAGCCAGCAGACGCCTACCCATGGCTCCGTTCTCCGTGATCGCCCTCTGCCTCCGTGATCGGAAGCCTCAAAGTGAAGGTGGCTCCCTTTCTCTCGTTGGCTTCGGCCCAGAGCTTGCCGCCGTGCTCCTCGACGATGCGTCGGGCGATGGTCAGACCGAGCCCCGCGCCGCTGTCGGCTCGCAGAGTCACGAACGGCTCGAAGATCCTCTCGAGCGCGTCCTTCGGCACACCAACACCGTCGTCCGATATCGATATCAGCACAGCGCCGGATTCCGCCCGCCGGACATGAACGACGATTCGGTGCCGTGGCAGGGTTGGTTCGGAAAGGCCTTCTTCGAACGCCGCCGCGACCCTGGAAAGCTCGTCGGAACGTGCTGCTGAACAGGAGGCAGTCGAATTCGACAGAAGCTGAAGCAGGGCTTGTTCGAGCTGCGTGAAATTGCCGAGCACCGGAGGAATCGCTTCCGCACTCATCCGGACGAGCTCCACGTTGGCGGCGGCCAGCGCCTCGCCGACGAGCCCGACAGCAGATCCCACGAGGTCGCCCACGACAACGGGACGGAAGCACGAGCGCGGCTGGCGTTGCGCCAGTGCCTGCACTCGCTTGACGAGCTCGCGAATGCGCAGAGCCCCTTCCTCGGCATTGGTCAGCAGCCGTGCCTCTCGTGAGTCGCCCGAGGCCTTTCGCGCACGCGCCGCAAGGACTTGTACGGCTCCGAGGATGCTCGTCAGCGGATCATTCACCTCCGTGGCTACCCCAGCGCTCAGGTGGGCCATGATCGCTTCCTTCTCCGCTTGAACCAGGTGGAGATGATAGCGTTCGATGTCGCGCGTACGCTCCTGGACCCGCTGCTGTAGCTCCTCATTCCACTGGCGGTTCTCGGCATCCCGCGCCGCGAGTTCGGTCGCCATCTGGTTGAAGGCCAGCGCAAGCCGGCCAAACTCGTCCTTGCCCGCGAGCTCCAGTCGGTACTCGAGGTTGCCGGCGGCAAGCTCCCGAGCTCCCTGAACGAGGCGCTGGACCGGAACCGAGATACCCCGCGAGAGCAGCAATCCCGAGGTGAGAGCGATAGCCAGGCTGATGACGAGCCAGACTCCCGCCTGAAGGCGCATGGTCTGGCTGGCGGCGTAGGCCGTAGCGGTCGGCTGCTCCGCAAGGATGGTCCATCCATTCGGCAGGCCCACCGCCGCGCTGAGCCACTGCTGTCCGTCACGCCTTCGCGTCACGCTCACGACGGGCTGCGGCCCATGCTTGGGCTCGACTCCATCGCGCACGGAAAGCGCCGGCGTCGACTGCGCCGCACACAGACTGCGTCGGGCTGAGTCGACGATACGGATGTCCATCGTTTCGCGCTTGAGCTCTGGCCTACAGACGGTCCGCAGCGAAAGCAGAATGGCAAGGGTCAGGCCCGCGTGCTCACTCTGACGAGCCGAAAGCGGAAGGCTGACCGGCAGCCAGGCAGCCTGTCCCGGCGGCGCGAGGATCGGTTGACCGTACGCCGGCGCCGTTCTCCCCGGGTCGTGCTCGGGAAGCTGGCGGCTGAGCGCCTCTGCCAGCGTCTGGGAGGCTCGTGGATGCCGGGGCTCTTCAGCCGTCATCGCGTCGGTGACGTAGGCCGCGGGAATCACGGACTGGCGTCGTTCGTCGACCAGCAGCGCCACGGCAATGTCGTCATGTGCGCGATACACGAGCCACAGCGCAGCCTCGCGCTCCGCGGCGTTGAGTTCATGCCAGGAGATCGTCCTCGTAGCGAACAGCTCGATGGCGTGCTGCAAACCCTGCAGGTATGCGTTCACACGCTGCGCTTCCTGGGCGGCCGCCGCTTCGTGCAGGCGTGCCAGGTTATGGTCGAGCGCCCGGTTGTGAATGCCCAGAGCCGTCCAGGCCGAGACACCGAGCGGCACGAGGGAAACGAACAGCACGATGATCAGGAGTTTCGCGCGAACACTCATGAGGGTTCGCCACCGGGACGAGCCGGCGCTCCGCAGGGCTGTTCGTCGCGTTCCGCGTCCAGGACCTGGCGGACCAGCGCCAGCAGTCTTTGCGGATCGAAGGGTTTTGGGAGCACGGCACGCTGCTCGTTCGCCTTGCCCCCGTCGACCACCGCCTTGGTGGCATAGCCCGTGACGTAGACCACTTTGAGGGCAGGCTGGCGCTCGCGCATTCTGTGCACGAGCTCCTCACCGGACATGTCCGGCATCAGTATGTCGGTCAAGACGAGCGCAACCGACGCCCCAAGTCGCTCGTGCTCGACGAGTGCCCTTGCGCTGCCGTCTGCCTCTGCCACGCGGTAACCTGCGTGCTTCAAGATACGGAGCATGGCGTGACGCACAGCGCGGTCGTCATCGACCACCAGAACAAGCTCGCCTTGGGGCGGACGCGGAGCGGGGCGAGCCGAACGTTGCCGCCGGTCCGTCTGGCTTCGGGTACCGGGCAGAATGATCCGGAAGCAGCTGCCTGCGCCGGCTTCGGAAGTGGCATCGATGCGTCCTCCCGCGTGCTCCACGATGCCCTTGACCATCGCCAGGCCGAGTCCCGTGCCGCGATCGCGCTCCTTGGTAGTGAAGAAAGGCTCGAATGCCCTTTCGAGCGTCGCCGGATCCATGCCGTGTCCCGTGTCGCTCACTTCGAGGCTCACACAGCCTGCCTCACCATCCGACGCCGTCTGACCCAAACCTTCGGAAGCAGCGTTTCGTGTCGCAATGGAGAGCTTGCCCCCTTCGGGCATGGCATCGCGCGCGTTGACGACGAGGTTGACGATGACCTGCTCCAGTTGGCCTGGGTCCATACGCACGCGGAAGAGCCGGGTGGCCAAATCGGTGCACACTTCGATCGAGGGTCCGAGCGTGCGCCGCAGGAGCCGTTCGGTCGCTCGTACGACGGCGTTCACGTCCACGATGTCCGGCTGAACGACTTCGCGCCGACTGAACCCCAGAAGCTGCTTCGTCAGCGACGCGCCACTGTGCGCAGCCGACAGAATTTGCTGTATGTCATCGCGCAACCCCCTGGCAACCTCGTCGACCGGGACCCGTGTCAGTGCCTCGTGCGCGAACTGCGCGTAGTTCAGGATCACGGCCAGAAGGTTGTTGAAGTCGTGAGCGACCCCTCCGGCTAGCTGTCCGAGCGCTTCGAGTTTCTGCGACTGCCTGAGACGCGTCTCGAGCTCGTTGCGCGTCGCCTCGGCCTGCAGCCGCTCTCCGATGTCGCGTACGATCTCCACGACCCTGTCCTGTCCACGAACGCGAAAACGCCCCTCCACGAGCTCCACGTCGACGAACCTGCCGTCTCGCCGTCGGTCGCGACGCACGACGACGCCCGAAACAGAGGCGGTTCTACCGAGGCTGCTACGCAAGGTGACTTCACTGTCTGGAGGCACGCGCAAGTCGGTGACCGGTCGCCCCAGAAGCTCAGCGCGCAAGTAGCCGTACAGGCGCAACGCAGCGGCGTTGGCGTCCTCGATGACTTGCGTACGAGCGTCGAACACGATGACCGCGTCCGGGTTCGCCTCGAACAGCTTCCTGTAGCGCTCTTCGCTTTCGACCAGCGCAGCGTGAAGCCACTTGCCTTCGCGGCGCAGGCGCGCCCGCTCCTCGGCTGCGGTGACCCGTAGCGCGAGCTGGTTGATGTCCTCGAATGGCTTGGCGAAGTACTCGCTCACGTTCGCCTCGACCGCGGCAAGCACTGCCTCGAGCGACGCAGCGGCGCTCATGAGCAGGACTTCCGTCGTTGGATCCAACTCCTTCAGCCTTCGGGCCAATTCGAGTCCGGTGCCATCCGGAAGCCGACCTTCGATCAGAGCGACGTCGACCGCGGGGCCCTGTTTCAGTGCCGCGAGAGCGGCTTGAACAGTGGCGATCGAGTCGACTCTTCGACCGGGATGTTCGAGCACGGTTTCGAGCAACTCGCGCACGATGCGGTCCTTCTCGACGAGCAGCACGCGAGTCTGAGTCTGCGACACCTCTCTGTGGGTAACGGACCCGACCGGCGCGGCGATTACCGGCGCGGCTGTTTCGGGCTATTGGCCGGAGACTCGCAACGCGAACAGACCGACGCCGCCTCTGCCCCCTTTGCCAGAAGATGCGATAGAGTGGGCGGCTCCACTGCATGACACGTCGGACGCCGAGGGCAGCATTCGTGGGCTTTTTGGCCCTGCTGTGCGCCGAGGTGTCCGCAGCGCCCGCTTCGGGGATCGCCATTGTGGGGCCTGCGGAGGTTGTGGGTGACGGTGCGACCCATGTGCGATTTCGGATCCAGTCCGGACGAGGCAAGCCGACCGACGTGCTCGGCGTGCGGGTCACGATCACCGCCGGACGCATCGAGAGCACCAAGGGAGTCGAGCCTGGCCTGCTGGAAGTCGAGCTCGTTCCGCCTCGCGTCATCGAGGCAAGCGAGTTCGTGTTGGAGGCAAGATCCCAGGCCGGTCGCAAGGAGCGCAAGCGAGTGCGCTTGCTTCCGGTGGTACCGAAGTCCGGGGTTCGGGCCTCGGGAGGACCGCTGGATCTGCGTGTCCCGGAACACATGGTCTTGGGCGTGGACCGGCAAGCGACGGTCAGCTTCCGAGCGGGCTCCGTGTCCACCGTGTCCCTGTACGCGAGCATCGGCGCGCTATCCGCACCGCGGGCATCGGAGCATGGTCGAACCACAGCCGTATTCAGGCCCCCGGACGGGAGCTTCCCGAGGGTCGCCGTCATCGTGGCTGCGAGCGACGACGGGTCGATCGTCGATTGGGGATTGATTCGTCTCTATGGCCGTCCGATCGTGGCAACGACCAGCGAGCCCCAGGCCCGTGTGCGTGTGCGAGTTGCTGGCGAGGAGTACGGACCGGTTCAGTCTGACGCCCGCGGGCGTGCCGAGCTGCGCGTGCTGGCCCCCCCGGGTGTGCGCGAAGCGCACGCCGTGGCTCGGGATGAACTCGGCAACGAACGAACCATTACCCTCGACCTCGGAGTGCCTGCCGCACACACGACCTTTGCCATCTGTCCGTCCCACAGCGAGGGGCTGTTCGTTTTCGCGGTGGATGCGGCGGGGGATCCGCGTTCAGACCTCCGCATCACGCCTCGCTCGTCCATCGGAGTCCTCTCGCAGCCGAAGCGAGCCGCTCGCGGCTACTACTGGTCAACGCTCAGTCTCCCATCGAGCGCTCTTTTGGGCCAACCGATACACCTGGAGGCCAAGGTCGAGGGCGGGCAGGGCCCGAGCGCGGCTTGCGACACGGTGGTCGCCGGCGAGGCTCCGAACAGCCTGAAGCTTCACGTCGTGCCGAATCGCTGGATTGCTGGCAGCAACCAGCCTCTGGAGGTGCGAGCGTCGGTCGGCTACGCGGGTGCGCGCAAACCCCGGCAGGTGCCTCTGCTGGCAACGGCCGACTCGGGGAAAATCTCGCCGTTTGTCGCGACTAGCGCCGGGTTGGCCCGGGCCACGTGGCGCTTGCCTGCTCGACTGGGTGGGCGAGCCCGGGCCAGACTCTCCGTTCAGACCGCAGGCCTCTCTCCCGCACGCGATACGCTCGTGATTGCCTTGGTCCCTGGGCCACCGAGCATCGTGACTCTAGTGCCCGAACGCCAGCGCCTTCCTGCGGACGGAGTCAGCGAAACGGTGCTGACCGCAACTGTGCGCGACGCATACGGAAACCCCGTGAACACCAGGCCGGTGGTAGACCGGGCTCTGGGCGACGTGTCGCCATGGGAGCGCAGAGCGCCCGGGGTGTTCAGAGCCACGTACACGGCTCCGCTTTCGGCCATTGCCAGCCAGGACCGCGTGCGAGTGCGTGCTGGCACGGGTCCTGCTGAAGCTGAAGCCGAGGCGACGCTGACGCTCGGCCTGGTGCCCGTGTCGGACCGATACCGCCTGTTCGGAAGCGCGGGCGTGTCGACGAACTTCGCCAAGGTGAGCGGTCTGCTGGGCACGGTGGGTGCGGGCGGTCGCCTGCCCTGGCTCCGAGAGCGCGTGGTCGTGGCAATCGAGTCCGGCTACTTCCACGGCAAGAGCCAAGGGCCCGACGTCGCCAATGCGGAGCAGGTCAGTGTCGAGACGACGTGGGTACCTGTGGGCGCGCGCGCCCAAGTCGAGCTAGCAAGGCGGGCTTTCGTTCCGTACCTGGGCGCTGGAGTTGGGCTGGGCGTCGTGCGTGTGGACGTGTCTTCTGCCTCGGCCGGCGCATCGGGACGTTGGAGCACCCATCCGACGGCCGTTGGCTTCGGAGGTGTCCTGGTGCCGACAGGGCCGGGATCCACGTTCATCGAAGCGGGCTATCGCACCCTGTACCTGGAGGAACCGTCCGCAACGGGCAACGTCGGCGGACTGTGCGGCACAGCGGGCTTCGCATACGGGTTCTAGGGATTCGGCTCTCGTCTCAGGCGTTCGGGAGCGCGGTGGCGGGGGGAAGCGAGGCTGGCTCAAGACTTCTTGGGGTTGGCCGTAGGAGCCTTCAGCGTGTCTCCGTCTTGGGCGCCCCAGCATCACGGTTCGCGGCTTGCCTGGTCCCGGCACAAGGCGTGGTCCTGTGGGCTGTCGTGGGTGGTGCTCGGGGTGCTGTCATGCCACGGTGGGGCAACTTCGGCGCCCAGGATCGACTCCATCGAGCCGAACCGCGTCGTCCACGGAAGCTCGGTCCAAGCCACCATCGTCGGAGCCAATTTCCAGACAGGTCTCGACGTTCGGGTCGACTCACGCCAAGCCGCAAAGGTTGACCGCGTGTTTGCAGTGTGGCTCGGATCCATTCGCGTCGCCACCAGCGCCGTGGAGTACGTAGGCCCGACCCAACTCACGATCGGCGTGCCACCCACGCTGGCGGTCGAGGCGTACGACGTCAAGGTCACGACCCCGGCGGGACGTTCAGCCACGCTACCCGACGGCTTGATCGTCGTTGATTCGGCGGCTGCGCCCAGCGGGTCCGCTGCAGGTGGTAGTGCTTCGGCCAGAGGCGCGTCGGGGTACACTGGCGGATACGGGGCGGACGCGAGCGGCGGCTCACTGCCCGAGACCGAGACGGGCGGCACTTCCGACGCTTCAACTGGCTCCGGTGGCTCAGGCCTGGGTGGTGCGTCTGCTTCTCCGGACGCAGGTGAGCCCGTATCAGGGGGAACGACGGGCTCCGCGGGAAGCGAATTGGCTGGTGCTGGACAAACCATGACGCTCGACGCCGCAGGCTCGGGCGGCTCAGCAGGATCAGACGCCACGGGCACGGCAGCTGCAGCCGCAGGCTCGGACGGTGCACCTGACGGACTCCACACGACCCTGTGGACCGACGGTCGCCTGCTGAAAGATACCTGTGGGCAGGTGGTCACCCTTCGTGGAGTGCAGCAGAAGCTTCTGGCCGGCGTGCCGTCGGACGGAGACTGGACGGGTCTGATGGACCAGATCGCGGCCACAGGGGCCAATGCGGTTCGCATCATCCCTGACGTTGCGGTCCTGACACTCGCGGACCTGGATGCGGTGATGGCCAAGCTCCACGGTTACGGCATCATCGCGATACTTGCCGGGCCGTCCTTCGGGTGGCTGAACGACAACCACGCCATGCTGGCAAAGTACAGCGATCGCCTGATACTCGATGTCTGGTTGCCCAGCTACGACGACCGCGCGCGGTTCGTGCGCGACGGGCAAGCGGCCGTCGAGACCGTGCGCTCCTACGGCTACACAGAGCCGTTGGTCGTGTCGTCCAACGACAATGCCAGGGATCTACCGGCCCTGCTGCAGTACGGTGAGACGCTCGTTGCAGCCGATCCAGGGCACAACCTCATGTTCGGATGGTATGCGTATTGGGGTTCCAGCAACCTGTACCAGAACCGCTACGGTATGTCCCTGAGTGAAGGAGTCTCGAACGCTGCTGCCGCCACCTTTCCCATCGTCATGGGGCTCACGCAGTACACAGAAGGGATGCTCCGCGAGGATATCGAGTACGCCGACGCCGTGACCCAGGCGCAGACTCACGGTATGAGCTGGGTCTGGTCGACTTGGTACAACCCGCCCAGCGCGATCAATGCTCTGAGCTCGGACGGCACGCTCAACGCCCTCACGGCGGCAGGCGCCGAGGTCGTCACGGAGCATGCTGCTGGGATCGCGAAGACGTCGGTGTTGGCGTGCCAAGAGCCGTGAGGGCCGCCGGGCGTGTTTACACCTGTCGGTGACCTCGAAGCCTCACAAATGCATGCCCGCGAAGTCGAGTGCAGGCTGGGGAGCCTCCGGCTCGCCCTTCGTGGGTAGGACCGGCCCGCGGGGCGACCAGGCATCGTTCACGTGTTGTGCCCCGCTCACGGGCAGGCATCGAGGTGGTTCACAGCCTGGCGGTTGAAGACGCTGGCAGGCGCGTGCCCTTGTCGGTTGGACGGCTCTATCGCGGGGGCGAATGCGAAGCCCTTCGGCGAAGCCCTGGGATAGGCTCGGCCGTCCAGCGACAGGAAATCGATCAGGCGAGGCGAAGCCCATGGGCGGCAGGTCGAGGACGAGAATGATGACGAGCGCTGCGTGGTTGATGCTGACCGCGCCCGCCTGCGCGGGGCGCCCCGTGCAGGCGCCGCCGGCCGCTCCCGTCGTGCGAACGCCGCCGGCCGCCCCCGTCGCGCATCTGGACGAAGTCGACGCGGAGGAGTCGCTGTCCCCTCCCGATCCGCCGCAGGAGCAGAATGACGACGAGGCGCCCCTGCCACCACGACGGGACGCCACCGAAGCAGACGGGTCACCGCGGCCGTTCGTGCCAGGAGAGCTCACGCCCCCGAGCGGGTACGGCATCCTGGGTATTGGGCTGACGGTGCTCGCTGCTCCCCCCAAGGTGGTGGGTGGATTCGAGCCATCGTACCCGCCGGCGGGGGACAGTCCCGCGGGCGTGCTGGTTTCGCCGCGATGGTATCGGCCGCTGGCCTGGGAGCAGCTCCACGGGTCGTTCGACGGCTACGTGCCAGGCCCGGACGCGAGCGATCCCGATCCATCCTTCACCTTCTCGGGCCGCGTCGTGCGGGAACCCATGGAGCTACTGGTGTTCGGTGCGGACGCGCACTGGACGGAGACGGTGCCGCTTGTGCCGTGTACGACGAACCGCTGCCCCAAGTACGTGTCGCCGCCAGACTCGGTCGTCGTGGTCGTGTCGGCCGGGACGGCCGAGCGTCTGGGTGTCGGGAAGGGGTGGTCGATCGCGATTGGGGGATGAGCAAGGCGCCCTCACCGTCCCAAAGAACCGACGATCCCCGCGGCCTTCGCTTTCCTGAGCGCTTCGTCCCGCGCGCGATGGGGATCCGGAGGCGCTTGGCTCTGCGCCGCGGCGCCCGCTCCTCGGGCTCCCGCAAGAGCGGCCCGCAGGGCATCTTCCTTCTGTTGTGTCGCCTCTAGCGCGCGTCGGAGACGGGCGTTGGCTTGAGCCCGCTTCAATCCGAGTGCCTCCGGTGCTACTGGCAACCGATGGCCATGCCGCCCACCGCGACCTGCGAGATCCACCAGCAAGCCGTCCGAGTATTTCACGCCGCTTGCCAGACCTGGCCCGCGGCGATGGGCAGCTGGCTCGTGTCGACGGATTCGCCACTGGGCCAGTCGATCAGCGTCATCGGTGCCGAGGCGTGGCCGCATGTCGTCGGCCCTAGAATGTACGCGGTTCCTGACCCGGAACCAGAACGGACCAGCCAGCAACGCGCGGGCAGCCCGGAGGCCGAGCTGGTTGCCGAGTTGCTCAGCCTGGGAAGCACCGCATCCTCGGTCGAGCGCGTCCACGTCGACTTTGCAGAATTGGCGCGCCAGACAATGCTGGAGGGGGGCGCGCCGATCCAGCTGTTTCTCGAGCTCGAAGCTCGAACCGGAGCTCCTGCCCAGGGTTTGCTTGGGATCCTATTGCCCGAGCCGGGGTCGGACGGCCGCAACACGACGGCAGCGGTCCTGCAGAATTGCAGCTGGCAGCTGACCGTACTCATGGCCAAGGCGACGCAGGCCGGGGCATCACACATTCCCCTGGCACTGGTACGACCCGTCTACCTTTGGCACGGTGACGGGCTCAAGGATCCGGAGGAAACATGCAGCGTCATCCGAGCCGATACGGGCAACACGTTCTTGGACGCGCTGCTTTGTGCTGGGCACGGCAGTTCGGACCATCGCAAGTCGAACACCGAACGCCTGCGCGACCTCACGCGCAAGCACGAGGCTCGCGTCGCCGCGGCGCGCCGGCGCGAGCAGACCATGGGCGATCCGATGATCAGTGAAGCGGAGCTCTCCGCCCTCATGCCCGACATCGACCTGGATCGGGATTTTGTCTCCATGCGTCAGGGCTACGACTCCTTGCGCCTTTGGGAGCACCCGCTGGACGACTTGCTGCAGACCCTGCCCGTCGGCTGTACCGCTCTGGCCTTGTTCGGTCACTGGGGCGAGCTGAGTAGCGAGCAGGCTCTGTGCCGGTGCGCTTGGCGGGTGCGAGGTGCTGGGGACCTCGACATCAACAGGCGGGACAGGGCCCTGGCGTTGCTGCAAGCAGCGGCCGCCGTGTGGATGTCCGCGGCAGAGGCAGCGTCGGTGTTGAAAGCGTTCGAGTGAGCTTTCGCACGCCCCGGGATCGTCCAACTGCTGCTGAGGAGGAACACGACTCGTTCGTTCAGCTGGTTCGGGCGATGTTGTGGTCGTGATTGCGATCCTTAGGCGCCAGGCGGGTTCCTGAGCCTCAAGAACGCGACTTGTAAGCGCAACAGCGGTTCTTGAGCCTCAGGGCCCAGCTTTTTGCCACGAACGGCCCGGCCGGAGGCTCAGGCAGGTGGCCGAGACATGGCTACTGGTTGGGCCCGCCGGCGATGCTGCCGAGGTAGGCGAAGAGTTCCCCGGAGATGCCGTGGTCGGGCTCCGGAGTTCGAGGCATGCCTGGAGGGACCAGGAGATCTAGCGGGGCTCGCTGAGCCCCCAACGCCGTCCGAGTGCTCTGGCCAGCATCGGGTAGAGCATCAGGTGTGCGCAGTGATCCATTCGCCCACCGCCGCGATACCCGCGGGCATGAAACCCGCCGCGCGAGAAGAGCTCTTTGAGCTCCAGCCCCCCCGGATCGAGCCGCTCGACCGCAAGGGGCAGCCCTCCCAGCGCGTGGATGAGTCGCCGCGCGCTCTCGTGGCTCGAGGCGAAGCCATCGGTGCCAATGGAAGAGTAGCTCACGAACATCAGGGCCTGACCTCGCGCAGCCCGCTCGGCGAACCGGACGAAGGGTTCCAGTTGGACGCGAGCTGTTGCTTCGTCACGTGGTGTGTGCAGCCCGTCCAACAGGATCACGGCATCCACGTCGCTCGTGTTCCTCGACTGACGAAGAACGAGCCCGACGCCGCTGTAGCCAATGCTCCACGAAGCCAGAGCGATCTTGCGGACGCGCTGAGGCCCGCCGCGTATCTTGCGCACCGTGCCAATGGCGGCCAGGCCGAGCGTCCACAGGCCCTTGGGTCCGCCCACGTACTTCTCGTACTCGAGTCCGGATCGACCCAAGGAAACGCCCAGGAATGCGAAGGGCACGCGGGCTCGCGCGACCTCCTTCCGGGCCAGCTCCTGCCCCGCGAAGTGCAGCACCAAGTCGAAGCTGTCCGGCCAAGGCAAGAACCGCTGCGGGACCAGCAGCCTTCCGGCGCCGGTGCCAACCCGCCATCGTTCGTATATCCCGAAGCCGTCATCGGGAGACTGACAAGGATCGATCCCACCGCGTTCGGCAGCGGTCTTCTCCACTTGGTCGGCAGCGCGAGGCAGCAGCCCCTCGGGCACGGAGCCTGGCCGAGCGCTGAGTCCTTCGAAACCGGATGCTGGCTCTCCCAAGAGCTTCGCCGGATGTCTGGGAAACAGCGGGTCTTCCACCCAGACCGCAGGATCGGCCTGGTTGCGAGCGACAGGTACACTCGGGTTCACCGTCAAGGCTCGCGAGACCGACGGCGGCGCGGGCGGCGTGCGGGAGACACTGGAGGCGACCCATACCAGAAGCGACGCGCCCACCAGCCCCAGGGCACGCGAGAAGCGCTTGACGCCACGAGAACCATGGGGGCAACGAGGCACCGTCGGAGAGTAACCGGCGCAGAATGGAAGTGCCAAGGCCGAGGGCCCAAAGGTCGGTGCGTGTGTGCCCGGGGTTCGGGGCTCATCCCGCGCGACACCAGGATACTCCTGTCCGCCGCACGCCGTTGCGAAGGCCAGACGACGAGCTTTCGCACGCCGGGCGGCGGTGGGCCTGCAAGGGCTGAGCGCGCCGAGAGGTGCTATCGTTGCCTGGTGCTCTGTCTCCGTGGTTCGCCGCAGGATTCGACGGCCTCGAACGGGGCGAAGCCGTCGAATCCTGCGGCGAATGCCCCCCGTCTGAGCCAGGAAACGCGTTGCTACTTGTGTGCCCCGTCTTGGAGACAAGGCACTTGCGTCTTTCCCCCACGGTCCTCCGCCCCTCCGGCGTGGCACGCGGGGCACATCGTCTCGGAGCAATCATCGAAACGAACGTGGCCCCGGTGGGTGAGCGAATGAGCAAATCAAAGAGCGTCGTATCCATTGGCATGGGAGTCCTCCTCTGCGTCGCCACGTCGGTAGCCTGCGGCGGCAAGTCCAACGGTTCGGATGGCACCGAACCGACGGGCGGCGCACGTGCCGGCGGCTCCGGTGCAGTCGACCAGGGAGGCGCCGGACAGTCCACGGGCGGGGTCGGTGCAGGCGGCAGGGCAAGTGGCGGCGTCACCCAAGACGGCGACGGAGGGACCGGCGCAGCCAACACGGGGGGACGGTCGACGGGTGGCAGCGAGTCCGGCGGCGCGGATTCCGGGGGCACGCACACGGGCGGCGCAGCAACGGGCGGAACCGGCGGCTCGGCAACCGGCGGGGCTGGCGGCGCAGCAACGGGCGGGACCCGCGGTTCGGCAACCGGCGGTTCGGCAACCGGCGGATCAGCAACGGGCGGGGCCGGCGGTTCGGCAACCGGCGGCTCGGCAACCGGCGGATCAGCAACGGGTGGGGCCGGCGGCGAGCCCAGCTGGGTCTGCGGCGACTCCCGCTGTGTCATCGGCGCGAGCTGCGACGCCGAGACCGGGTTCTGTGAGTGCGACGAGGGCTACGAGGGCGACGGCTGGTGGTGTCTGTCGACCGCCCCGTGCGACGACTCTCCCTGCTTGAACGGCGGCGTTTGCCATCCCGTGGGCGGCGGCGACCGTGTCCTGTGCACGTGTCCTCCGAACTGGGGCGGTGTCCACTGCGAATCGGCTTGCACGGGCGAACTCAGCTTCCCCGATCCGGTGCTCGCCGCTGCCGTGCGCCGGGAGGCCATGCTCGATGAAAACGCGTCCATTACCGCCGAGGTTGCCGCCAGCATCAACGACCTCGGCATCTATGATCCCATCTCCGACTTCACCGGGCTCGAATGCTTGACCTCGGTGAGCTGGCTCACGGTCGACGAAGCGGCACTGACGGACCTGTCCCCCTTTGCCGCGCTCCCCCGCCTCGCGAGCCTCTACGCGCCCTGCAACCCCCTGGTGGATCTGTCGAGCGTGGCCTCGCTCATCAACCTGACGACCCTCAGCCTGGGACAGGACTCGAGCTGCAACGACGACTCCGGCGTGACGGACATCACTCCCCTGGCGGGTCTCAAGGGGCTGGTCCAGCTCGATCTGAGCGGGCAGAACATCGAATCGTTGGTCCCCCTGAGCCATCTCACTCGCCTCGAGTGGCTGGTTCTGGCGAGCAACGCGAACCTGGCCTCGCTCGCCGGCCTCGAACCGCTGTCGCGCCTCCAGTACCTGGTCGTCACGGATACCCAGGTCAGCGATCTGTCGCCCCTGGCCGGCCACGAAGCGCTCGAAACCCTGTGGCTCAGCGGCTCGATGGTCGCGGATCTGAGCCCGCTGCTCGGCCTCACGTCCCTCGAGGCTCTCTACATCGTCGCCACGCCCGTTGACTGCACGGCTCAGGCAAACAACCTCGCCGCCCTGGAGGCGAACGGGGTCACCGTCAACTCGAGCTGCGGGCGGTAGCGGATCGCGCGTCACGCCGCCCTCCGTGAGAGCGGATTCGCACAGGCCCACATGCTGCTCTCGGCTTGAGCAAGCTAGCGGCCGCGGCCGTCTCGGGCCGGACTGCCCTGACACGCTCACGTGCGCCTTCGCGTCCGCTTCAGTACGTGCAACGGCAGACTTCGTAGGGGTGCTCGTCGCTTTCGCCGCAGGACTCGTACTGGGCGCCAACGAGGGTGCAGGCCTCGTTGCAGTCGATCTCGCTGCAATAGCCGGCATTGGTGCATGCGAGCAGTCCCTTCGCGCCGCAACGGACGCTGGTCGGATCGAGATCGATGCACGCTCGAACGACGGACGGATCCTCTCCGGCCGCGAGCAGCTCGTCACAGTCCAGCTTCCTCATGCAAGCGGCAAAGGAGGTCGGATCCGGAAGCACCAAGCCCAGAGTTCCAGCCAGCTGACGACACTCCTGCATCTCTTCGGCGTCGAAGGTCGTCTGGGCGCACCGCGCCGCGCGCTGGCAGACTTCGTCGACGGCCTGGCGCAGCGGGGTGGCGCTGCCGCCGCCATCGCTCCCGCAGGAGACGGCCAACAGAGCCGTACCGAGCAGCGCAAGGACTCGGCCAGGTCGGCCCTTCGCCGGACCTGAGAATCGCAGCCGCAGAGGAGCTCCGAAACTTACGTGGACGCACATGGTGATCGACCTTTCGTTCCGGGGCATCGCTGACTCATGTCGCCGGGAAGCACATGCCATCCTGGCACGTCAGGGTGTCTGCGTCGCAGCTTCCATCGCTATGGCACGGCTGACCGAGCGCCCCCGAGGCGACGCAGCAGTCGTCGGCACCACAGCTTCCGTCGCCCTGGACGCACACGTTGCCCTGATCGCAGCTGCCATCCTTGCGACAGGGCTCGCGGGGCCCTCCCACGCCGACGCATTCGAAGTAGGCGTTGCCGCTGAAGACATCCTGGAAACTCAGGCAAGCCGTATCTGCGGCGTCGCAGGTGCCGTCCTCCAGGCAGGGCTCGTCCTCCTGTCCGGCATGCATGCAGCACGTTGCGAGACCGATACTCGAGCGCGTGCAGTCGGGGCTCGCACTGCAGACAAGTCCGGCGTTGCAGGAATCGTCGGCGTAGCAGGGTTGCCCGTCGCCTCCCACGGGTTGGCAACACGAGCCGTCGTCGCAGGGGACGCAGCTGAGGTTCTCGTCGCAGGTGTCGTCATCGTAGCAGGGCTCGTTCGTACCGCCGGCATACGTGCAGCACGGCTCTCCGTACAGGCAGCTCGAGCCCGTGCCGGCGCATGCAAACCCTGCATCGCAGCTGCCATCGGATTTGCAGGGCCTCCCGAACGTTCCGGTCTCGATGCAGCACTCGGACGCGCTGACGGTCGAGTACATGCAGGAGCTCGACTCCCTGCACTCCAGCCCTTCGTCACAGCCGCCGTTCTCGTAACAGGGCTCGTTTCGGCCTCCGGCGGACTGGCAGCAGGGTTCTTCACTCGAGACGCCGCACATCGGGCCGCTCACGCACGCCAGCTCCTCGTCGCAGGCGCCCTTCTCAGGGCAAGGCTGGCCCCGCCCGCCGACCTCCACGCAGCAGGAGTCGACATCGGTGCTCGTGATCGGCACCATGCAGAACGTGCCTTTTCGGCACTCGTAGCCGGCTATGCAGCCGCGCTGCTCGTTGCACGGGTCGTTGCTTTCACCCTTCCCGAGGCAGCATTCGGTGTTTGCGCTCGGCCCCCCGGCGCTCGCGCACTCGTAGGAGGCAATGCAACCGAGCCCCTCGTCGCAGCTGCCGTCCGCGGCGCAGGGCTGGCCTTCGCCGCCGGTCGGAACGCAGCAGCGGAAGGCCGCAGCCTGTTCGTCCCAGTAGTCACAGCTGGAGCTGTCGGCACAGACCAGCCCTTCGTCGCACGTGCCGTCGCTGCGACACGGGTCTTCCTCCCCCCCGGCCTCCAGGCAAAGCTCGTCCACGCACGCAAGGTCATCCCCGTCGCAGGTTCGGTCCTGGTGGCAGGGCATGTTGACTCCGCCCGCCGGCAGGCACTGGTAGCGGTGCTCCACGGAATCGTAGACGCATTCTTCGGAGTCGAGCGCACAGGGCTCGCCGACGAGGCACAGGTCGCCTCCGGAGCCGGAGATGGGGCCAACCGGCAGCGTGTCTCCGGCGCAAGTCCGCACGAGCGAGCCGGGCGTGCAATGGCCGGCCTCGCAGGTTCCTTGGCAGTCGGCACCGGAGCTGCACGCCTGTCCCCAGTCGGTCACGGAACCAGGGCTCTCGCCGTCTTCTTCGTCCCGCGTGGTGCAGCGTCCTTTGGAGCAGGCGACCCGTTTGCCCTTGACGGCGCTGCACTCGAAATCGAAGGAGCACGGTTGTCCCTGGGGCACCGTTCCGGCAAGCGCCGCGTGGCAGGCCGAAAGAGGGGGCGGCCAGGTCCCCTTGCATTGGGCCAGGGCCTCGGACACCTGCTCGAGGCATTGGGAAACCTTGCTCTCCTTGAGCTCGACGCGAGACGAGTAGTACAGGCGCAGCGTCGCCGGCACGACGCGCTGGCACCCTGCGGAGTCGAGCTTCACGTCGATCGACGAACAGCAAGACTTCAGAGCCTTGCAGGCCGTCTCGGCGACGTCTTGGACGAAACCGGCGACCGCCTTCGAGCTGTTGGCCGCCGAGTTCGACTCGTCGTCGTCTTGGCCGCAGGCCCCAGCGGCCAGCGCAATGCAGAGCACGAGGAGTTGTCGTACACCAGCTTTCCGTCTCATTGCCAAAGCACCTCGATGGGAGAGCCCGAGCCGGCCCCGCGGAGGGATCCCTATCCGGACCACGGCACGCGGTGACCACCGGATTTCGTTGAAACCACGGCTCTGGTGCGGTTGTCAACACACCCGTGCCGGTGTGCGGTCGGCAACTTCGATTGCGGCGGACATCCGATCCGACTGGACGATGCCTCGGCCGGCGGTCGTCCGGTCGATGGCCACAGTCAGCGGCGCCAGGCGGTGAGCTGACCCTCGTCGTGGAGACAATCCTCGCTCGCTC
>JAFGIS010000362.1 GCA_016929495.1 Polyangiaceae bacterium
ACGAGTACTCGTCACCCCGAAGATCCGGTCCTGTCGTCCCCGGCCGGCCATTCTTTCTGCGCAAAGTTGGACCTCGCCAGCCTGCGCCGAAAGGATCGCCGGTCATGCCCGGGCAGCGACGGCACCAGAGAAGCTACGACCGCAGGCTCCGTGACCTTGTCCTTGAGACTGGCGATCTGACTGTCGCGACCGAGCGTGGAGTACCTCGTTCTACTGCCGTGGGTTGGCTTCGAGCTGAGAAACGCGACATCGTCACCCTCGACGTCCTGGACCAGACCGAGTCGCAGCTGCGCGCTGAGGTCTTGAAGCTGCGGCGCCGTGTTCGTATCTTCGGTGCCGTCATACGGCTACTGCTGCAGCTCTTGGGCATGTCAGGGTTCAGACTCGAGGCCAAACGGTTGGCGCCAGGCCCTGGCAGGACTGCGCTGCTTCGCGCAGTCGAACATGCCCGAGAGCTACTGCCTTTGTGTGTAGTACTCCGCTTGGCGGGGATCTCGTCGTCGCGGTTGAGCTCCTGGACGGCTGCTGACCCTGACTGTACCGCGTCCGACCCGGCACATCGGGTGCAACGTGGTCTCCGGCCCGGCCGCATCCCCGCGGTTCTCGACTGCGCCTGGCGGAGCGTGCGCCGAGCGGCTACGCTGAAGCCATGCACGCATTCGATGCGAGGCCCCCTCCTCTGATGACGAGTCAGGACGGCACCGTGCGTATCGCGGGCACGAGGGTTTCGCTCGAGACGGTCGTGTTCGCCTTCGACTCCGGTGCCACAGCCGAGGAGATCGTCCAGCAGTACCCGACGCTGGACTTGGCCGCCGTATATGCCGTGATCGCGTACGTGCTCGACCACAGGAGTGAGGTGGACCAGTACGTTGCCGGTCGGCGCGATGAGGCCCGGGCGGTGCGCCATCGGATCGAGGCGCAAATGCCGGCTCGTGGTCTTCGCGAGCGCCTGCTCGCGCGGCGCCGAGCGGCGGGAAACGAATGATCCGCTTCCTGACGGACGAGGATTTCAATCACGACATTCTGCGAGGAGTCGTGCGTCGCGTCTCCGGGTTGGACATCGTGCGCGTTCAAGACATCGGTCTTCGCGGTGCAGACGACGACACGGTGCTGGCGGCGGCCGCAGAAGACGAGCGGGTGCTGCTGACGCACGATGTGTCGACCCTGGTCGCGCGAGCGTACGAGCGTGTTGCGCGGCGGCAGCCGATGCCGGGCGTGATCGCTGTGCCGCAAGCGTTGTCCGTCGGCATGGCTCTCCTCGGCATTGTCGACTACAGCACACCCGAGGAGTGGCGAGACCAGGTTCGTTACCTTCCGCTTTGATGGTCCGCCGGAGCCCTCGACGGGCTGAGGCGTCCACCTACGCAGAGCGACTCATCTGATCCACGATCGTGACCCGCTCTACCCGAAGGCATGGACGGCGCTACTCGAGTCCGGCGGCGTCGAATGTGTCCGGATCCCGGCGTGGAGTCCGAACTGCCCGCCTCACGCGGAGCGCTTCGTGAGGACGATACGGAGCGAATGCCTGGACCAGTTCGTGATCTTCGGGGAACGCCACCTACGCTACCTCGTCAGGCAGTTTCTCGAGCACTACTGCCGGAAACTTCCGGCGGCCCGCCCGCCAAGCTCGGTTTCTGGCGCAGTTTCGCGAAGACCGGAGCGGAGCGTACGTGGGTACGTGACATTGTTGAGGCCTTCCCGGTACTCGGAGGCCTCCATCACGAGTACAGAGTCGCCGCATGATTCCTGCGGACGCGCAAGGGAGCCAACACAGGGATCCGCGAAGTCGATGCCGGGTACGTCAGCGAGGCAATCCATCGGTTGGCGGCAGCTGACCGGGGAGCTCGAGCTTTCTCTGCGTGTGGCCGGCCACATGATGGCGGGGCGCGTCCTCGGTTCCGGTGCCTTCGGGCGTTGGGCACGCCTCGTGCTGCTGGCTTTGGTTGGCTCGGGGCTTGCGTTCTCGGTTGCGACGTCCATCATGGTCCTGCCCGTGCGTCCCGCCACGCTTCTGCTCGTCCTGCCCGCGCTCGCTTCATGCGCGCGACCGCCTCCAGCGCCCTCGCTGATCGCCCCGCCTGGCACGGCCTCCCCCGCGCCCATCGACGCATCCGCTCCGACCGCGGACACCAGTCATCCGGACCACGCCGACGCGCCCGCCCCGAGCACGGACGCCGCCGCCCCCGGCCCGGTCCACCGTCTGACGTTGTCCCAACCCGCCGGCACGGACGTTCGCTACGCGCTCCGAAAGGCCACGGCCGCACAGGCAGCCATCCTCGTTGCCGACACCGAAGGCGTGGACGTGGCGGTGAGCGGGTCGGAGTCGAAGCTCGATCTCGACCTCACCGAAGCCGGTCCCGAGCAGCCCCTCGCCCGTATCGCGACGAGCTACGGCCTAGCCCACTCGAGCCACGGCGGCTGGCACGTGCTCGCACCCGCGGCCGCGGTAGAGCGCTGGACGGCTCTGCGCGGTCGAGCTCGGCAGCGGGGGCGCAAGGTGGACCTGAAACTGTGCGACGTCGAGACCGACCCGATCGTGGATCTGTTGCTCCCACTGGCCCACGCAACGAGGGGCGGACACTCCCGCTCCCGTATCACGCTGTGGCTGCGAAATCGCCCTGCCGGCAGCGTGCTCGCGCTCGTCTGCGCGCTCGACGATTGCGCCCCGAGCGGCGGCGGCCATCTGGTTTTTGCAGGCGACGCGGCTCAGCCCGAAGCTGCGAAGGCGGTGGCCCCCGACCCGGCTCCCGTTCCACAGCAACGACTGTACGACGTGCGCCTCGAGACGAGCCCCACCGATACACTGCGGTTGGTCGGGGTCGCACGGGTCGACCCGAGGCCCCCGCGTGCGCTCGTCACGGACGGCACGGCGATCGTCGTCGCGAGGGTAGGCGACTGGATCGGCCTTCCGCCGCAGCGGATCGTCCGCATCGACGCCAACGGCGCAGAGCTCTGCGCCACGGCCCCGTCGTACGAAGACCCGTCGGGAGAGCCGTGAGTTCGGAAGGATTCCCCCCCGGAGTCGGACGCGCCAGGCTCAACCCCGGCCCCCCCGCCGAAGCGCCGGCGGGAGGCGACCCACAGGCCCCCCGCGCCGCCCGAGTCGTCGGAGGCCCACGCTGACGCACACGGCGGAGGAGGTCGGCGCCCGACCTCGCGTGGGTGACCGCGAAGGCCGGGGAAGTGGAGCTCAGAGCGGCCAGGCGGAGAGGCAAGGAGCCTCCCGGCAAGCAGAGGATGGGCGGCGAGCCCAGGCGTTGGCTGCCGGATTGGGACGCACCGACTCGTAGCGTTGGTCGTGCGCTGTGCGCTGGACTTTTGGCGGTCGATAACCGTCCTCCTCCATCGCTCGTCGCACCGTGTGCACGGCCACCTTCACACCCTTGCGCCGAAGCTGGTTTGTGATTTGACTCGGGCCCAGTCCCGGCTGCCGGTGCCACTCGGCCAGGATCTCCTGATCGCGCTGTGCTTCGATTTCCAAGCTGCTGGCTCCTGCCGTGGGCGAGTCACCTTGACCGGCACTAGCCTTCTTGACTTTGCGTTTCCAGTCCCACACCGAGAACCGGCTCATGCCCAGCCGCTGGGCGGCCTTCACGACCCCCACTTTGGCCGCCAGCTCCAAAGCCCGGGCCCGCTGAGTCGGTGCATAGACTCGCGCGACCCGACCGTTGCTGCTGCCGCCGGGTTGTTCCTCCTTTGCGGCGCCCGTCGCGCCGGGCTCCGTTTCCACGCCGACCGTGTCCGCGCTAGTCCCGCGCGACCGCTGCGCTCGCTGCCGCGCCCCGCCCCGCGCGACCTCGATCCCGGTCAACTCTTCGTTGCCTGTCCCGCTCTTGCCCTTCCGCGCTCTCCCCGACTGACCCAGCGCCTTCTGTTTCCACCGACTCACGCAGCTCTCTGGAACCCCGTGTCGTCTCGCTGCTCCTGCCACGCCCGACTTCTTGACGTCCGCCAAGACACGCCTGCGTTCGCTCGCCGTATACCGTCGACGTTTTGCTGCCACGCCGACCTCCAACAGCAGGCGCTCGCAGCCCAGACCGTCCGGGTTTTCTGCCGCACCTGCGGATGGTCAGGCGTTGGCCAACGGCAGTGCGCACCCCGTACGCAATCCGGTGCACAATCGGCGCACGAGGTGCGCAGTTCGGCTTGGACTTGCAGCCTTGGCCCTCGGCTCCGAGACGTCTCACGCCGACCCGGACGACCGTAACCGGGGAAAAGCCGTCCTGGAGCAGTCACCAACGCCCGGCGGGAGATAGGTAGCAGGGCGCGGCGGGGAGTCGACGGGTCCGGCGCAGAACGACGGGGTTCAGAGCGCGTACGCGAGGCTTGCGCCGGCCGCGCCTCCTTCGAGATCGACCCAGGGGCCCACTCCCCGGATCCCGCTGACCTCGGTGCCCACGCTACGGTTGCTCAGGGAGGCGGTCAGGCGGCGAGGCATCGGTCTGGGCCGATGTCTGGCGGCGCCGGGGTCGCGCGATGGCGACCGCCACCCTGACCGGTTGGTGGCGGCGCTCGGCCGTGAGCGCGCTGCTGCGTCCAATCGTGGGCCCTGGGGGATGTGACCCGGCGCTGGGGTCGCTGGCACGCCGCTCGCTCGTCCGGACGAGGTGCAGGCCGCTACACACCAGCAAGCAGGGGCAGCGCGCAGACAGCGCGCGCGAGCCGAGCGATACGTCCGCCGCGTCCTCGCGGCAGGCACCGGCCCCGCCGCGGCGTATTCTCGGACGATACGAGGGGCTGCTAGTGGCGTGTCTTCAAGACACGCCACATGACCAAAGACCCGTGTCCTGGCTCAGACTGCGGGCATTCGCCGCAGAACTCGACGGCTTCGCCCCGTTCGAGGCCGTCGAGTTTTGCGGCGAGTTACGGAGACAGGGCACTAGACGGGCTGTCCGCCCGGGCGTAGAGAATCCTCAATGCACGTCGGCACGGCCGCGCCGCTGCTTGTACTCGTCGCCTGCTCGTCGGGCGACCTCAGAATGCGTGCGAACGCTTCCACCGCGGCGGGTGTTGCGAACGGCAACGAAGACACGTTGGTCACGGGCAGCTTGCCGAGTGTAGGCGGCACGACGGGGATACCGGACGACCCCATCACCGGCGGGAGCATCAACACCGCCGGCGGCGCACCCACCGATGGCGTTGCCCATGCCGCCGGCTCGCCCACCACCGGTGCGAGCACGAACGCCGGCGGCGCCGCACAGACCGGTGGCATGGCCAATACCGCCGGCTTGTCCATCATGGGTGGGAGCATCAACACCGGCGGGACCGCACAGACCGGCGGCATGGCGGAGACGGGCGGCTCGTCCATCACCGGTGGGAGCATCAACACCGGCGGCGTCGCGCACACGGGCGGCTCCGCCGTCACCGGCGGCAGCATCGCCATCGGCGGCGCTGCACAGACGGGCGGCCTCACCGGCTCCGGAGGCATGATGGCCACGGGTGGCGCCCCTGGCACCGGCGGCGGCCCCGCACACCGCAAGTTCGTCGGAAACATCACCACCGAGAACCGCATGGACGCGCTGGGCCTGCGCTTCGCCGACTACTGGGACCAGATCACCCCAGAAAGCGCGGGGAAGTGGTATGCGGTGCAACCCACTCCCGCCAGCCCGTACGATTGGACCACGCTCGATGCCATCTTCGACTACGCTGTGCAGAACTCCCTCATCTTCCACGAATCGCCGATGATTTGGGAAAGCAGCGTGCCGAGCGGATTCACCGCGGATCTCGCGCACGCGTGGATTGACGCGTTTTGTGACCGGTATCCCACGACGCCCATCATCACCGTTGTCAACGAGCCACCGCCGCATACCAAGCCCGTCTACGCCGACGAGATGGGCGGCAACACCAACGGCGACTGGAAGTGGATCGTCACCGCGTTCCAATGGGCCCACGATGCGTGTCCGAACGCCATTCTGCTTCTGAACGACTACAACAACATCGAGTATGCCTCGGACAACGCAAACACCATCGATATCGTCAACGCGGTCAAGGCGGGAGGCGGCCCGATCCATGGCGTGGGCGCACAGGCCCATGACGCCTACAGGATCCGGACCGCAACGGTGAAAGCGTACATGGACAAGATCCACGACGAGACCGGTCTGCCCGTCTACATCACGGAGTACGACGTCGGCCTCGCGGATGATGCCGCCCAGCTGGCGGTGTACCAGGAGCAGCTTCCCGTTTTTCTTGAAACGGACTACGTACCAGGGATCACGCAGTTTGGCTGGATCGAGGGCAAGACGTGGCGGTCCAACACCGGGCTCGTGAGGGAGGACGGCTCCTTCCGCCCGGCCATGACCTGGCTGATGGAAACGCTACGGCGCCCCCGCATTGCCCAAGCCGCCAGCAAAAAACGGCCCATGGACCGGTGACTGTTCTCGAAAGCGTAGCCACCACGAGCACGATGGAGCTTCCGGACGACCGGATGGTCACCAGGCGACTGCGCACGAGTGACTGGCGCACGTGCGTGAGCTCACCATCAGTACGACGGGCCTATCC
>JAFGIS010000363.1 GCA_016929495.1 Polyangiaceae bacterium
CACTTCTCGCCGAGGTCGCGCATCGCGCTCGCCTATGGAACACAAAACGCGGCGGATGGAAAGAAAAAACTGGCGAAGTAGTGCTAGCAGCGCACCCGCTGAAATCACGGGAGAGCGAGAGTCGCATCGACGCGAGCGTACCCGAGGTTCGAGGTGGACCGCGAAGAAGGGCGAATGTCGACGCTTGTGCATGACCAGCCACCACCGGCGCGCTACACTGGCGGCCGTGACCTGGCGACATGCGTTCTGGGCGGCGGTGCTGTTGTGTGCGGGGGTGACCGCATGCGGCGAGCAGGCCAAAGTGACTAGAGACGAACCTGACGAAACGGCCGGTGCCTCTTCCACTGCAACGGGTGGGACGACGAGTACGGGTACCGGGGGAACCACCCATCATGGCACCGGTGGAGCCAAGCTCTCCACCGGCGGGAGCGAGGACGAACCCGGCGGAGATGTCGCCGGTGCTGCAGGCAGCACAGAGGTGAAAGACCCGTGTGCCTCCGAATCCTGTCCCGAGGATCAGCACTGTGAAGCCAGCGGCTCCGAGTCCGCCTGCGTGCCCAACGAATGCCAAACGCTGGTCTGCGCGGACAACGAGGAGTGTGAAACCACCGCCAGCGGCGCTCGATGCGTCAGCGTCGCTTGCGAGGGTGACGTCGACTGCCCGCCTGAACGCTGGTGTGATACCGAGACCGGCCTCTGCAAGGACGACACCTGCACCCCGGGCGTCCGCGCCTGCAACGCTGACACCCTGGAGGAGTGCGCCGCGAACGGAGGCGGCTACGAAGCGCTGGCGCTCTGCGCCGCACCCACGGCCTACCAGAGCGTGTGTGTCGATCTCGGCGCGGGCTCGGCCGGGTGCTCGTGCGAAGACGACTGGGACTGCCCCGACTATCAGGCGTGTGAGAGCGGGATCTGCCGTGGCGATACCAAGCCTGCCACGTGCCGTCTGCCGGCGCTCGACATCACCGAGGTACTGCCGTCACTGGAGATACAATGGGGCGGGACGTCGCCAAGCGATGTTGAGGCGAAGCTCCGGATCGTGGACGGGGTCGACATGTCCAGTAGCCCGCCCAGTCCATGGCCGGACTCGGGGCAGTTCGTGCACACGCCTCTGGTGGCCAACTTGGACGACGACAACGGCGATGGCGTGATCGACGAGCGCGACTTCCCAGAAATCGTGTTCATGACGTTCGTCACGAGCGACGATGCGACGTGCAACGGTATGCTCCGGGCGATTCACGGCGGCGGGGTCGATGCCAATGGAGTCTCGAAGAAGGGCCGCGACTACTTCGCGGTATGCTCGCCGAACAAGCGGTGGCTCGAAGGGCAGTACCTCGACGGCGCCAACAACCCGCTGGCCCAAGCGCCGGACTGCGGCGAAACCGAGCCGGATCTCGATCCAACGTCGACCATGGCCATCGGCGATCTCGACTACGACGGAGTTCCCGAGATCGTGGCCCTCGTCGAGAACAGCGATGACACCCGAACGGACTTCTCCAAGCGCGAGGGGGCGCTGGCCGTCTACTCCAATCAGGGGCGCCGGATCTTCCGCTACCCCGAAGATGAAACGCAGTTCTTGACCTACGACAACCGGTCCGACTTCAACAACCCGTCGGTCACCTTGGCCAACGTCGTGGTTGCCGCGAACCCTGCAGAGGACCTCGTCGAAATCGTCGTGGGCTCCGATCTCTTCCTGCTCGAGAAGGCGGCTGGCGTGCTGAGGGTCCAGAAGCGCTTCACGGGTGGCGACGTCAGGGGCATCAATTCGCAGGGGCCCATCTCCTGCGTGGCGGACGTCGTGCCCGACCGTCCCGGTCAGGAAATCGTTGCGGGCGCAACGGTCTATGGCGTGCCGAGCGATCTGAGCGGCGACCAGCTACAAGTGCTGGCGGCGGACGGGGATCGCGATGGTTTCTGCGCCATTGCCGATGTCTGGGGTGCCGATCCAGCCACGGCGCCGGGACCCGACAACCCGCCGGACGGTGTTCCGGAAATCGTCCTGATCAGTGATGGGTCGCTATACATCTATTCCTTGAGCCAGGCGAACGGTGCCTACAGCATGGTGCAGATCCCCGGCGGCACCCGGCGTGTGCCCGGCGGCAACGGCGGCGGTCCCCCCAACGTCGACGACTTCGATGGCGACGGGTTCGCCGAAATCGGCACCGCAGGCGAGACGGGGTACGAGATGTTCGACCTGCAGGATCCGGTGCCGGAGTACTGTCCGGAATGGCCCGACTTCACCGACGACCAGTCCACCTCGCCTCGTGTGCCGCCTGCAACGGATTGCAGCGAGTGCGCTGCGGGAACCATCTGCAACAGCTCCCTCGACAATCGTCGGTGTATTTGCCTTCACAACGGGTGGTCGCGTCCGACCATCGACGCCTCCAGCATGGTGACCGGCTCGAGTGTCTTCGACTTCAACGGAGATGGCGCTGCCGAGGTCATCTACAACGATGAATGCCGATTCCGCATCTATTCGGGTCTCGATGGTTCGGAGCTCATGGTCAGGTGGAGCGAGAGCCGGACGCGAACCGAATACCCCATCGTGGCCGACATCGACAACGACGGAAACGCCGAGATCGTGTTCGCGGCTTCCAACGAGTCGGAGTTCTGCGAGGAGGCCGATGCCCCTGACTTCGGCAACGGCGTCCAAGTCTGGGGCGATCTCGACGATCGCTGGGTCTCGGCGCGGCGCGTGTGGAACCAGCACGCCTACCACGTGACCAACGTCACCGAGAGCCTCGCCATCCCACGCGTCGAACCAGCGAGCTGGCTGCCTCTGGGAAACCGCTACTACAACACGTACCGCTCGCAACCACGCAGCTATGGCGTTGCGCCCGATCTCATCGTGGGAGCCATCCAGGTATCTTCACCGGACGCGGCGTGCGGGAAGCTCTCGTCGCAGCTGCTCATCTCGGTCGAGGTGCGCAACCAGGGGGACCTGCGGGTCGGTCCAGGGGTGGTCGTGACCTTCGAGGGGGTGTGGGGCACGGACCCGGCCGTTCCCCTGCTCGACGAGACGGGCAACCCCCTGGTCCACGTGATCACCAGTAGCCTCGATCCGGGAGACTCGCTGGTCTTCCAGGTCTCCTATGCAGCCTCCAACAACGCCGCCGAGGTACTTCCCGACCGACTCCTGGTCACGGTCGATCCCAGCGGTCCGGACAATCAATTCGGCGCTGAACGAGAATGTGACGACCTCAACAACAGCCTCCAGAAGGAGGTGGAACCGGGTGAAGCCCTGCCCGACCTGGCCCTGGAGCTCGGCACACCGGATCCCGACTGCCCGAGCCCCGTCGTTCGCGGCACGGTCAGCAACGTCGGCGCCCTGGCGGCATCCAACATTCTCGTGAGGATCTACGCTGGCGACCCAGAGGCTGGCGGCAAGAGATTGGCGGACGTAACGATCCCCGGGCCACTGCAGCCCGGAGCCAGCGAGGACTTCGAGGTCGTGCTGACCAACTTCCCGGCCAACCAGCACATCCGCGTCTGGGCGATCGCAGATCCGGAAGATGTGATCGAGGAGTGCAACAACGCGAACAACAAGGATGGCCCGAGCGAGGACTTGTTCTGCCGTCAGGATAGCTAAAGAGGCTGCGCCTCAGACCGACGAGGCATGTGAGGTCAGGCCGAGCATCTGCGTTGTTCTGAAGGGGTCTCCGACGCTCATCCTTTGGAG
>JAFGIS010000364.1 GCA_016929495.1 Polyangiaceae bacterium
CCCGTGGTGGTGCCGGTCGTGGTTCCCGTGGTGGTGCCGGTCGTGGTTCCCGTGGTGGTACCGGTCGTGGTTCCCGTGGTGGTACCGGTCGTCGTTCCAGTGGGCACGCCTGTTCCTCCGCCAGTCCCGAATCCTCCGCCAGTTCCCGACATCCCGCCGGTCCCGGGCGTCGGAGGAGTATCGCTGCCGCCACAAGCAGCGAAAGCCAGGACGCATACCACACCGCCGAAGCAACTAACGAGGTGCCTACTCATGACCGATACCTTCTGAAGATGGACCTGGGGTCGCGCGCGCCCGGCCGGAGGATCCGACAAGGCAGATGGACAGTCTACTCTGCCGATTGTGGCGGGCAATACCTCAAGACACAGGCGAGACACAAGAGCGGAAATGCCCGCCAGCGAAGGACAAAGGCGTACGCGCCTGTGGGCCCCCAACAGTTCCGCGGAAACTGCCTATTGTTGGCCTGGCTGTCCTTTGCTCGGCCGGGCGCCGTATTCCCCGAGCGGGCGGGGCCACGGCTCGCGTTGGCCGCAGTCCTTGCAGTCCGATGGGGTCCGCCGCAGCCCCGAGGGTGCGGAGCAGCGGGTTGGGCTCCTGTGCTCCTGTGCCGCGCTTGGCAGCTCACCCACGACGAACATGCTGAGAAGGGGCCGGCGCGCGACGGGTATCGCCAAGAGCTCGGTGTCGTCAGGGTCTTGCTCCGCGTGCCGCAACGCGTCGAGCGTCACAGCCCGACGCCATCTCAAGCATGTCGCTCGAGGCGACGGGTTTCTCGACGCGTCCGACCGGGAGAAGCCTTGCCTGCGTGTGTTTTCGGGACACAACGCCCATGCGAAGACGTGATGGGTTCGACGGTTCGCGTCTCGGGCGTTGGCTCTGGAGCTCTGCACGCATCGTAGCTGCGCCAATTCTGGAGCCTCGAGCGGAGGATCGCCGCGGCCCCGCGACAGAGAACTGGCTGGTTCGCGCGTGCTCGGTGTCGCGTGAGTATCACGGTGAGGGGCATTGGCCCCTCTGTTTCCGCGCCGGAGCTCCAGATCCAGGGCTTGACCTTCCGAGCGCAGGCTGGTGAGCTGTAACCGACCGGGATCCAGGGGCGGCTGGTTCGTCCCTTCGCTCCCGGTTGATCGCAAGTCCCAGTTCATGGACAAAGACACGAGCGGTGCCGCCAAGACGAATGCCGTGACGGGACGCGAGGTCGTCGTTGCGGTTGGTTCCGCATCGGCGCGGAGCGCCCGCGCACCCGAGGGCGACAGTCCTCCTGTCGGGAGGCGCTCGTACGTCGGTCCCCGCAACGCCCCGCGGCGGCAGGATCACGACACGTTCGAGATACAGACCGTCCACGTGCAACCGAGAGTCAACCGGCACGCACCGACCAGGCCCAGCCTCGCTCGCATGAGCCAGATGCCTCTCGAGCTGGACGACTTCCGTCGTCGGCTTCGCGCGCGTCGGCTATGGCCGTACTTGGTCCTGGCCGCCGCCGTTGCGGTCTGCCTGCTCTGCTGGCTCGCATGACCGGTGCGTGCAGCCCGGCCACGGCAACGCTGCTGGACTGGGGCCAGCGACCGAGCGCTGTTGTGGCCGACGGCAACGCATCTTCTGGCCGAACAGCCTGTCATGTGAGCGTCACACTGGCTGCAGCCGCGCGACGCTCGTCGCTGCCTGCCTCGAAAGGCCGCAACTCGGCTCGATGGATGGACGAACGCGTGGCGCCAAACCAAGACGGCGGGCTCGCCCGCGTCGGCCGCCGGAGCCTTGATACGAGGGCCTCGCTCTAGAAAAGCTCAGGGTTTCCTGATAGATGACCAACTCTCACTCTGACCACGACCATGCCTCTGGGATGCTTTCTCCTTGCGGTCCGTGATGCCGGGACCCGTCGGACTGTGTGTCGCAGCCGGTCTGTCGGCCATGCTTGCGCCGACCGGGCGTGGCTGTTTGCGTTCGCGGCAGTACTCCTGTCCACGCTGGCCGCCGGGACCGCGTGGGCCGCAGGGGCCAAGGCCCACGCTTCAGCGGCGAACGAGCCCAGTGCTGCCGAGTTGGCCATTGCTCGGGAGCTCTTCCGGGAGGCGGGGGAGCTACGCGATGCAGGGCACTGCGACATGGCCCTGGTCAAGCTCCGTCAGGCACTTGCCATCAAGGAAACGCCGGGGCTGCGCTTTCACGTGGCCTATTGCGAGGAGGATCTGGGACAGCTCGTCGAGGCTCTGAACGACTATGACAGGGCCGCCGAACTGATAGAGACCGGGATTGCGGCGCCGGATGTGCAGGGACTGCTTGGGCCTGCCCGTGATGCGGTCCGCAAACGGATCCCCACCGTCCACGTTCAGCTTCCGTCAGCAAGCCCGGTCGAGCGCGCTGAACTGGATGGCGAAGTGGTCTCCTCGGTCGTCTTGCGAGACCCGATACCGCTCGATCCTGGCCACCACACGTTGCTTGTCGTGGCGACCGGATACGAGCCCTTCGAAACGGATTTCGCGTTGAGCGAGTCGCAGCACCGTGTCGTACAGATTGCGTTGACTGCGCTGCGTCCCGCCGTTCCTTCTGGAGCACCCGCGCCGGCACCTGGCCGCGGGCAGGACACGTCACCCGGGTCACTTCGGACCTACGTGCTCGTGGGAGAGGGCGCCCTGACGCTGGCAGCGCTTGGAGTTGGGATTGGCTTCACGCTGAGCGCCACGTCGGCGGACGAGCGAGCCCGTTCGGCCGCGCGCACGCTTGCCGGCAGGCCCAACGATGCGTGCAGCCGTCCCGACGATGACATCGCGGATGCATGCGTCGATATTCGTCAGGCACCCATCGACAAGCGACACGCGCTCGCGGTTGCCGAGGTCGGATTCATCTCGGCTGCCGTCGGCGCCGTGGCGGCAGTCTCCACCTGGGTTCTGTGGCCCAAGCCAGACCGCGACACGGCGCTGTCTCTCGCAGCTGGGGCAGACTGCTTCGCGGTCAGTCTGCGATCACGTTTCTAGCCCGGCCGTGGCCTGCCCGCGGGCGTGCGTCCCAGGGGCTACGACGAACCTGGCGACCATGGGCTCGTGTCTAGCGTCCCCAGAATAGTACAATCTCAGCGCGCCGACCGGTCTGGTATCGTTTCCTCCCGACGCCGCCCCGAAAAGGTGAGCCGCCTCTCGCTGCAACCAACACATACAGCACGCGACCGGCTTGGCGACTGACCCGGCGCGGCCCCGGAGTCTGCTGCTCGGGGGCACGGCGAGTGCAGGTGCTGTCGATAGAGATTTCGGAGGCGGTATGAGAGTTCGACTATTCTCGATTCTATGTCTCGTGGTGCCGTTGGCCTGCGCGTTCTCGTGTGGTGGTGGCGGCGAAGACGACGACGACAATGCGAACGAAACCGGGACGGGAGGTGACACCGGTACCTCCACCGGGACGACCACCGGGACCACGACGGGCACGACCACCGGAACTGCGACTGGAACGACCACCGGGACCACGACGGGCACGACCACCGGCACGACCACTGGGACCACGACGGGCACGACCACTGGGACCGCGACGGGCACGACCACCGGGACTGCGACGGGCAGCGGCGGCATGGGCCAAGGCGGTGGGGACAACGGCGGCCGTGCCGCTGGAGGCCGCAGCTTCGGAGGCGATACCGGCGCCGACACCGGCGGCCGCAACCAAGGCGGGCGTTCCGCCGCTGGCGGAGGCGACACTGGCGGCCGCAACCAAGGCGGGCGTTCCGCTGCGGGCGGAGGCGACACCGGCGGCCGCAACCAAGGCGGGCGTTCCGCTGCGGGCGGAGGCGACACCGGCGGCCGCAACCAAGGCGGCAACACTGGCGACACCGCAGGCAGCGCCAACGGTGGCCGCAACCAAGGCGGACGTTCCGCCGCGGGCGGAGGCGACACCGGCGGCCGCAACCAAGGCGGACGTTCCGGAGGCGAGACCGGCGGCACCGACCCCGGCGAGACCGGCGGCACCGACCCCGGCGAGACCGGCGGCACCGACCCCGGCGAGACCGGCGGCACCGACCCCGGCGAGACCGCCGGCGCGGGCGCCTAGGACGGCCTTGGCCCCACACTCTCCCTGGCAGTCGGCACGGGTGGCCGGTAGGGTCGGCTGCCGGGGCTTCTTACGGGGGGGTACACACTCTCTGGGCTGGTTTCGGCCAGCACAGGGGTAACCCCGTCACTCATAGGGAAATGGCGAAGCCGGACCAGCAGAAGCTGTTCCGGCTTCGACGTTTCGTGTTCCAGACCGGTGACCTTTGACGCAGACCCCAGCGTGTGGGGTTTGCCGTAGGCGCATCCGGTTCTGCCAGTAGAGGCAGGCGTACCCGGCGCCGCAACGCCCAGCGCCGCCCGGTTCGTCTGCACAATGACGCAGGTCGCGCCGTCGTGCGTCAGGAGCCAGCGCGCAGTGCGAGATGCCCCATCGTTGCACTGGGCGACGCGAGCGATCGCAGTGGCTCGACGAGCTCGAGGCCCAACGAATAGTGGGGTCCGGAGACGGCCTCGCCCCGGTCGAACACCGCCCGTGTGCATGGCGTTGACGGAAGACGTGCAGGATGATCTGGACGACCGTGGGACACCCTTGAGCTCGGGCTCGGCCGAGCGTCGCGTGCGAAGCTTGCCCAAGCTTGCACAAGCTTGCACGTGGTGACCTTCTTGTTCCGCCAAGATCAGACTAGTGCTGGGCAAGGGCTGCGCAGCCGCGACGTTCATCGCGCCGGCGTTGGCGCGGGGGCTCGTGCGCTATTGAACCGCGGCACGATTCCTGAACACTATGGACTCGATATCCGAATCCGGCCGAACGGACTGCCGGCGGTCCACGCAGGAGCAATCCATGAAGGTGCTGTTCATTGGTGGAACGGGGATCATCAGCTCGGCCTGCGTCGCGCTGGGCCTGGAGCAGGGGCTTGAGGTGTCGCTCCTGTGTCGGGGAATGACAGATCGCCCCATCCCGCAGGGGGCAGAGCTGTTCCGGGGCAGTATCCGCGATCCTGAGTCCGTGCGCCGAGTCCTTGGTGACCGATGCTTCGACGCCGTCGTCGACTGGGTCGCGTTCACACCGGAACACGTGGAGCGGGACATCGAGCTCTTTCAGGGTCGAGTTGCGCAGTACGTCTTCATCAGCTCGGCGTCCGTCTACCGGACCCCACCGGGGCGGCTCCCGGTCTCGGAGTCGGCCATGACGGACAACCCGGTGTGGGCCTATTCTCGGCAGAAGATCGCCTGCGAAGAGCGACTCGTCCAGGCGTACCGCGAAGCAGGATTCCCCGTGACCATCGTGCGCCCGTCGCACACGTACGACGAGCGCACGCTGCCTGTGCACGGCGGATGGACCGTCATCGATCGCATGCGGCGCGGCAAGCCGGTCGTCGTGCACGGTGACGGCTCGAGCCTCTGGGTGGTCACCCATCACCGCGACTTCGCCAAAGGTTTCGTGCCTCTGCTCGGCAATGCCGCGACCGTCGGGGAGACGTTCCACATCACGTCCGACGAGCTGCTCACGTGGAACCAGATCTACACGGCTCTGGGCCGAGCGGCTGGCGTCGAGCCGAAGCTCGTACACGTTCCCTCCGCGATGATCGCGGCCGTCGATTCGGAATGGGGCGACAGCCTTCTCGGAGACAAGACCCACAGCATGATCTTCGATAACGCCAAGATCCGCCGTTTCGCACCCGGCTATGCGGCCACCATTTCCTTCTCTCGGGGCGCGGAGGAGCTCATCCGATGGCACGACGCGGACGCGAGCCGGCGTACGGTCGACGGAGTTGTCGATCAGGCAAACGACCGCCTTGTCGCTGCGATCGACGCTGCCGTGGCGGCGGTTCGAAGTGGTAGCTAGCCAGCTAGCCACAACCGGGTCGACGACGCTCGGTGCGGCTGGAGACCTGCGATCTGTGTCTGGGGCAGTCTCGCGAAACCTCGCCAGTGTCCGGGCTTGGCGGGCGGGTTTTCGGGAAGTCTCCGGCAGCAGGACTAGCGGGGCTGCGCCTCAGACCGACGAGGCATGTGAGGTCAGGCCGAGCATCTGCGTTGTTCTGAAGGGGTCTCCGACGCTCATCCTTTGGAG
>JAFGIS010000365.1 GCA_016929495.1 Polyangiaceae bacterium
GTTGGCGTTGATGCCAAGCAGATGCATGACGACCAAGCTACCGAGCACGCCGAGCGGCAGCGTCACGACGGCCACGAGCGCGCTGCGCGCGTGCAGCAGGAACAGGAGGATGACGAGCGAGACCACCGTCATCTCTTCGATCAACGTGTGCGTCAACGTGCCGACCGCCCGCTCGATGAGGTCGGAGCGGTCGTAGGCCACTCGAAGGGCGAAGCCCGGCGGCAGCCCCCGCTCGAGCTCGGCGAGTTTCGTCCGGACGTTGTCGATCGTGCGGCGGGCGTTCTCGCCAAAGCGCATGATGATGACCCCGCCCACGGTCTCGCCGCCGCCGTTCCAGTCGGCCACGCCGCGCCGGATGTCCGGACCGGTGCGCACTTCGGCCACGTCGCTCAAGTACACCGGCTTGCCTTCGTCGTTGACCCGGAGCGCCACACGCCGCAAACCGTCGAGCACCATGTCGCTGCGAGCTTCCTCGACCGTCTTGCCGTTGGCGCGGGCCTCTGCGATCTCCCGATCGGTCAGGCTACCGAGGTAGCCGACGCCGCGGACCATGTACTCCGTCTCGCTCATTTCGATCAGGCGCCCGCCCACGTCGATGTTGGAGCGCTGGATGGCCTGCTTGACCTTCTGCAGGGGAATACCCAGGCCCAGGAGCTTCACCGGGTCGACGACGACCTGGTACTGCTTGACGAAACCGCCGATCGGAGCCACCTCGCTGACGCCGTCCACAGCCGTTAGTGCATACCTGAGGTACCAGTCCTGCTGGCTCCTGAGATCCGCGAGGGTGAGTCTGCTTCGCTCGAGCGGCTTGCCGTCGAGGGGACAGGTCTCGTACGAGCGTCCGATCTGCAGCCGCTTGAGGCGCGGGCGCACCCCGACCGGGGCGTCCTGGGGCGCATCGTAGCGGCGGTTCTCCTTCGTGTCGGCGTAGACGATCGTAGGATCGGTGAAGACCCTGTGGTGGACCAGACGCGATCGGACTGCTTCCGGGGCCTCGTTGGACGAGGCGTACCACCGGTCCGAGGTCGGGTCGTGCCAGGCGCCATCCGGATGCGACGCACAGTACTTGCCGGTGACCAGAGCGTACTCGTACACCCAGCCGACACCCGTCGCGTCAGGGCCGAGCTCGGGGTTGGCGCCCTTCGGCAACCGGCCGGTCACCGAATTCAGCTGTTCGAGTACGCGACTGCGCGCCCAGTACAGATCGGTGCCGTCCTCGAAAATGATGTAGACGAAGCTGGCGCCGAACATGCTGTAGCCCCGGACGACTCTGGCGTACGGGACCGCGAGCATGGCGGTCGTGAGCGGATAGGTGACCTGATCCTCGACGATCTGCGGTGCCTGCCCGGCATACTCGGTGCGGATGACCACCTGAACGTCGGACAGATCCGGGATGGCATCCACGGTGATGTGGTACGTGCTCCAGACGCCCGCCACCGCGAGAAACGAGGTGAGCAGTATCACCAGGGCCCGATTCAGGGCGCACCAGCGGATCAGCCGCGCGATCATGGTGCGACCTCGAAGGGTCGCTGCCAGTCGGAGCAGGTCAGCATGGCGCTGCCGAAATAGGGATTGCGTGGAGTGCCAGCCGGCTGGATCCACACCGAGCCGCCCTCCTTGCCCTGGGGATACATGGGGCAGTGGAAATCCTGGAGCTCGTGCCGGTAGGCCTTGGGAAGGCCGGTCGCGTGCAGCAACTTCGAGAGCTCGGTGCTCAGCAAGGCGTACGCGCTTCGAGCCTCGGCCAAGCTGGAGGGCGCGGCGAGCTTGACCGCGTGCTCTTTGGCGGCCTCGGCCTCGGGGTGCTGGTGCCAGAAATGCGGCTGGCCCTCGATGGGCATCGCCACCAGGGCGTCGATCGCATCGGCGAGTTTCCGGGCCGAGACGCCGATGTTGGCCGTCGTGTCTCTGGCGAGGGCCTGGCCCGCCGCGAGGTAGGCGTCCAGCGCCGTGCCGAGAGCGGTGGCTGCCGCATCGGGAAGCGTCATCGCCGCGCTCTCGGTCTCGGGCACCTTGGGAGCCGTGGCCTCGGCGACCGGCGTGCCTTTCATCATCCGGGCGAGGGCCTCGCGCATTCGAGCCTCGCTGTCGATCAGGAACTGGCCGCTCGTGACCACCAGCTCGCCGGGCTTGAGCCCGCTCAAGATCTCCACCTTCCCATCGTCCGTTTGTGCGCCCATGCTCACTCTGCGCGGCTCGAAGCGGCCTTTGCCCAGAGCCACGAAGGCGACCTGCCGCTCCCCCGTATCGATGACTGCAGACCGCGGTACCAACGGACGCCGGTCGGTGCGGGTCCCCTCGAGCACGACCGTGGCGTACATACCGGGCTTGAGCGCGAGTTCCGGATTGGGAAATTCGAGCCGCACGTTGATCTGCCGCGTCTTCTGGTCCAAGAACGGATAGACGTAGGCGACTCTGCCTTCGAACGCTTGTCCCGGCAGGTACGTGAGCGCCATGGTCGCGGGTTGCCCCACCTTGATGTCCCGGCTCTGGTACTCGTAGAGCGTGGCCATCACCCACACGCGCGAAAGGTCCGCGATGCGAAACGCCGTCATCCCGGGGGTGACGTTCATTCCTTCGAAAGCGTGCTTCTCGGTGACCACGCCCTTCTGGGGGCTCACGATGGTCATCGTCTTCTTCGGCTTGCCGCTCGCCTCGATGGCCTTGATCTGGGCAGGGCCGATGTCGTACAGGGCGAGCTTGGTGCGCGCCGGCTCGAGCAGCTCGCTCGCGAATCCGCCGACCGTCGTGCCGTCACCACTCGCTGTGCGCCGCGTGGCCTTGAACGCGAGCAGGTATTCTCCTTGGGCGGCGTACAGGTCGGGGGAGTACAGCTCGAACAGCGGCTGCCCCCGACGGACGGGCGCCCCCAGGTAGTCCACGTAGAGCTTCTCGATCCAGCCCGAAACCTTCACGTTGACATCGCCGAGCAGCGTTTCATCGTAGGTCACGGTCCCCACGGTGCGGATCGAGCCCGCCTGGGAACCCTCCTCGACCTGCTCGACTCGAACGCCGATATTCTGGGAGACAGTCGGGTCGATCGTGACTTCGCCCGAGAACTTGGCGGGATCGAGCGGTACGAGCTTCATGCCGCAGATGGGACAGTCGCCCGGGTGCGGCACGATCACCCAAGGGTGCATGCCGCACGTGTAGTAGTGCTGGCCGCCGGGGTTCTGCTTGTCCTCGTGCTCCGGCCCTGCCACCGCCGACCACACTCTTTGCAGGCCCGCCCCGATGGGAGGGCCAACCAGCGACCCGAGGTACAGAGCCACGACGATGCCCAGGACCACCGTGATCAGGCGCCGCGTGCTGACCGAGCGGGGGATCGGCTCGCTCGGCAGAGGCTCGCCGGGGGAGGGCTGGCTGGGTGACGCCTCGCTCGCCATCACTTCACTCCACTGCCCACCAGGGCTTTGGCATCCACGCGCGCCTCCGCGGCGTCGTTCTCTGCCATCAACGTCTCGCGCTCGAAGCCGAGTAGCTGCACCTGTGCCTGAAACAGCGACGTGAAGTCGGCTCGATTGGCCTGGTATGACGCGAACGTCGCCTCGAGCGCCAGCCGCGCCTCGGGCGTCAACTCTTCGCGATACGTGCGAGCCTTCTGCGCCGCCCGCTTCCAGGTGGCCATCACGCGACCGAGCTCGCCACGAATACGGTCGATCTCGGCGGCCCTGTCGCCGATCGCCGCCTGCGCGAGCTGTTCGTTCTTTCGTCGCTCGTTGCCCCAGCGCTGGTCATAGAAGAGCGGGATCGGCAGCGAGACACCGAGCGAGACGAAGTCCGTGCCCGGATCGGCGCCCGCGCGGGTTCTCACTCGGTAGCCGGCCCACAGCGTGATGTCGGGATAGCCCTCGCGCGCTGCCCGACGAGACGCCGCTCGATACGCGTCCGCGGTCGCAGAGAAGCGCTTGAGCAGCGGCCGTTCCTGTTCGGCGCGGCGCGCGAGCGCCTGCGCACTCGCGGGCGGCTCCGGGACCCGCGTCCGCTCCGGCGTGGGCACCGCAACGTCCATCGGTCGGTGCAGCGTGGCATTGATGCTCGCGGCCAGTGACTGCTCGTCCTGGTCGAAGTCCTTGAGGTCGTCGCCGAGCTGACCCACGAGCACGCGCAGCCGCAAGAGCTCGTGCTGGGCCGCAACGCCCGCCTCGTTCTTGATGCGCAGCACGTCGATGAAATCGTTCACGAGACGTATGTGTTCCCGGGTCACCGCACGAAGCTGCCGGGTCAACGCGAGCCGGTAGTAAGCTCTCCTGACGAGCGCTCTGAGCTGCACCTTTTGTTCGTCCAGCCCGAGCTCAGCCTCGCGTACATGGCTCCGAGCCTCTTGCTTCCTGGCCTGGATCTTGCCGGGCCAGTACAGCGTTTGCCTGAGCGTGAATTGGATGCCGCTCATCGCGTGCTGGCCCGGGACCGGTGCGTCGATCGGCATGCTGCCGTACTCGGCGGACAACGTCGGGTCCATCCAGGCGCCGGACTGCTGGACCTCGGCATCGAGCGCGCGAATACGGCTCTCGATCGCACCGATACTGGGATTGGCTTCGACGGCCTGGTCGCCGAGCGAGTCCGAGATATCGGAGCCGGCAGCAGGCGACGCACCTTTCGGGGCCACCTCGGCAGCGGCCGCTTGCGACGACGCCAGGACCAGGGCCAGGATAAGGCCGGTTGGATTCGAGACGAGACGCGGTCCCTTTGCCATGGCCATGATTTCGTATTCATCCTGTGGGATGTCTGCGTGCATCGTTTCCGCTGCCGTGCCCCGTGCGGCACGGTCGACGGCAGGATCTGCATGGGCGTCAACCGGACGCACCACTCAGCCGCTGACGACGACCTGGCTTCTGTACATCCCCATCCCGCACTGGAAGGTCAGCGTCCGGGCCTGATCCACGGGCACGTCGATGTCGACGGGCTGGTCGAGCGGCAGCGACTTCTTGATGCCGAGCTCAGGAAACACGACCTCGGTGGCACATGTCTTGTCCGAGGTCCGTGTGAAGCGCAGCGTCGACTTCTCGCCCTGCTTCAGCGCGATGCGATTCGGCGCGAATCCCTGATCCCCAACGGTCACGGCGATCGTGCCGCTGTGCGCCGTGGCCGCGGCTTGGGCACCGTGCGTTGCGTGTTGGGCCATGTGACCCATATCGTGGTCCTGGCCGGGGTCAGCCTGTTGCGTGGAATCAGCGGGTCGATTGCACGCTGCGAGGCCGAGGGCCGCGAGCAGCACCGTGAATGGGAGGAGTGTGTGTTTCATGCCCGCTCAAGGAGCAAGGCGCGTGCCACGGCAGCGGTACGGCCGAACGCTCCACGATGCTGCCGCACCTCGGGACCCGGTCGCGGAGCTGAAGGCTATAGCGAAGCCGGTTGAGAATATTCTCGAGCGTCACTCGCTGCCCACGCTGCGAGCATAGCGATCCCACAGAGACAATGACGACGAGGACGCCGAGCCCAATGCCACCTTCAGCAGCGACTATCTCGATTCGTGTGCCCAGGATCGTCAGATCCGGGTGACGCTCACTGCCGACACGACCCTCGTCGTGCCCTATGTCCTCAACAACAGCAGCGACTGAACGCTCGCGGGCGACGGCTCGCTGCTCGGTCCGCTCAGCGATTTCCCGACACAGCCACGATGAGACGCCAGGGTGAAGGGTTTTCGAGCCCAGAGGGCCCTCCTGCGGGCAGGCGGCGGAAGCCCATACCCCCGCACTGTCGTCCCACCACGGAATCGCACAGGGTGGTCCGCGATCGCACAAATAGACACTACGAAGGACATGACAACCACGCGAGTTGGTGACAGTCATAGGTATGCGTCGCTCTCCACGTCTCGCTGTGTTTTTCTCCGCCCAGCCGCCACAGCCCGCCGCTAGCGCGACCGCGCGAGCGTCGCAACGGCGTCCTCGTGTTGCCGTGGCCTGCTTGCTCGCGGGTTTTGGCCTGAGCGCCGCCACGGTCGCACAGGCCAAGCCGTTCATGGACTACATCAAACCGATGCCCATCACCTGCTCACCGCTCAGCTCGGACACGTGGGGCGTGGATGGCGTGTTGCCGCGCGATCTGTGCAACGGCATCGAGAGCACCAAGGGCGCTGGCGTCCACCCAGACTACTACTACTGGGACGGACAGATCATCAGGGCCGAGGACGGCAAGTACCACCTGTTCATGAGCACGTTCTCGGCGGACACCAATTTCGGGACGGGCTGGTTCAACTCCGACGCCTACCATGCCATCAGCACTCAAGGGGTGCTCGGACCCTTCGAGCGAGAGGACTACGTCTATTCCAACAACGGCTCGCACAAGGGGCACAACGTCTCCGCGGCCGAGCTTCCGGACGGCACCTATGCGGTCATCGTCAGCGAGACCGTTCCCTTCACCATCTACAAGTCGAGCTCGCTCGATGGTCCATGGACGCCTTGCTCACCCTCGATCCAGGTCAGTTCGTCCAACGTCAGTCTCTTCCCGCGTCACGACGGCAGATTCGAAGTCGTGGAGCGCAATGGGAACATCGCGATCGCAGACACCCTGTGTGGTACCTACGTGAAGCAGAGGCCCACGTGCTCCTATACCCAGAACGCCGCCGACAGCGTTTACCCGAAGCGGACCTCGATACCGAACGTACCCAATCCGACCTATGAATGGCAAGAGGACCCGCACATCTGGCGTAGCGGAGGTACCTACCACGTCATCTACTCGGGTTCCGGAGATCGTGTCGGCTGGCACGTGTACTCGGCCGACGGCATCAACGATTGGCAGGACAACGGGTACGCCTGGTCTCCGCGGGAATACCAGAAGATCTTCTGCTACGAGGGGAGCACCACCTGCAACCAATGGTACAAGATGGAGCGACCCGGCGTGGTGTTGGAGGACGGTCACCCCACCCACATCACCTGGGCCGTGTCCGACGTGGACAAGGATAACCAGGTCCTGCCCGGAACCAATCACGGCACCAAGATCATCGTGGTGCCTTTCGACGGGGTGGCGTTCGACAAGGACTTCGGCGACGGTAGTACGGACGGCACGGGTGGCAGCGCCGGCGCTGGCGGGACTTCCGGGACAGGCGGCACGGGTGGAAGAGGCGGCGCAGGCGGAGGACAGGGCGGCAACACAGCCGCCGGCGGCGCCACGGACACCGGCGGCGCTACGGGCACCGGCGGCGCCACAGGCACCAGCGGCGCCGCGGGCACCGGCGGACGCACGGGCAGGGGTGGAAGCACGGGCACCGGCGGTGCCGTGACCGGCGGGGCCTCAGGCGGCGGGACGGGCGGAACATCGGCGTCGGGCGGTCGAGGTGGCAGCTCTTCGAGCTCCGCCGCGGATGGCGGCGGCGGGACGGGCGGCGGTTCTAATGCCTCCGGCGGCAGTGCGGGCTTGGCGTCGGGCGGGCGCGGCGCAAGCGGCGGCTCGGGATCCGGCGGTTCGTCGCCATCGGGAGGCGCCACAGCGGGCAGTTCTGGCGGCTCATCATCCAGCGCACCCTCATCGGGCGGCATCGGCGGCGGCTCTTCCTCTACCGCACCCTCCGCCACCAGCGAGGAGAGCTCCTCCGGCTGCGGCTGCGTCCTGGGCTCGGCCTCGCGCGACGGCGGTCTCGTTCCCAGCCTTCTGCTGGGTGCCTTGGGCATGCTGGTGGCCCGGCGGCGCAGGCGCGGGAACCACGATCCGCGCTGAGGCGAAACGAGCGACTGGAGCGAGGCGACGTTCGACCGCCGTCGGTACGGCTCGACCCGCGGGCACGTTGGGACTTCCAATCCACGAAACCGGGCTTTCCGGCCCCGCCGAGCGCGGACAGCGCCGCTGCACCGAGCTTGTACTATGCTGACCGGGATGACGGCGCTGCGGATCCTTCTGGTCGAAGACGATCCTTCGGGTCGGGAGCTTGCGTCCTTCAACCTCAAGCGCGCTGGATACGAAGTCGACGCGGTCGAGCGTGGCGAAGACGCCCTGGCCGCCTTCTCGCTCGAACGCCACGCGATGGTCATCACGGACCTGCGCCTGCCGGGCATCGACGGCCTGGAGGTGCTGCGGGGCATTCGTGAGCGCGCTCCGGGCATCCCGGTGCTCATGATCACGGCGTACGGGAGCGTCGATACCGCGGTCGAGGCCATGAAACGCGGCGCCTACGACTTCATCGGCAAGCCCTTCCATCGAGAGCATTTGCTGCTGACGGTACGCCGGGCGCTTGACAACGCGCAGCTCGAACAGAAGGTCCGCGAGCTGCAGGCCCGCGCCAGCGGCGTCGAACGGCCCATCGTCGGCGTCTCATCGAGCATGCGTCGCGTCTTCGACATCGTCGACCGGGTGGCCCAGAGCAATGCGTCGATTCTCATCACCGGGGAAACCGGAACCGGAAAGGAGCTCGTGGCGCGCCGGCTTCACGCGCGCAGTTTCCGCAGCGAGAAGCCCTTCGTTGCGGTCAACTGCGCGGCGATTCCGGCAGAGCTGCTCGAGGCAGAGCTGTTCGGCCATGTCAAGGGCGCGTTCACGGGTGCAACGCGTGCGCGGCTCGGCCGTTTCCGGCAGGCCGAGGGCGGCACGGTCTTCCTGGACGAAATCTTCGAAATGCCGGCAAGCCTGCAAAGCAAGCTGCTGCGTGTCCTGCAGGAACGGGTCGTGGACGTACTGGGCCAGGACGCTCCAGAACCCGTCGATGTTCGCGTCGTTGCCGCCACCAATCAGGACCTCGCGGCGCGCGTGCGAGAGGGGCAGTTGCGAGAGGATCTCTTCTATCGGCTCAATGTCGTGGAGATACGTGTTCCTCCGCTGCGCGAACGCGCCGAAGACATAGAGCCGCTGGTGCGTCATTTCGTCGAGCTGTTCGCCGAGGGTCGAGAGCTCGGCATCCCCGACGAGCTGGTCCGGGTACTGCGGGAGCGGGCGTGGCCCGGCAATGTCCGCGAGCTGCGCAACGCCTGTGAGCGAGCGGTGCTGCTCTGCCGCGCAGACGCGCTGAGCATCGACGATCTTCCCGCCGCCCATCTTGCCGCGCCCGCAGCCTCGAGCGCGCTGTCGCCGGGTGAGTGGCCCCCGCTGCCCGACGGCGGCCTGAGCCTGGTCGATCTCGAGAAGAGCGTGATCATGCGCGTGCTCGCGCTCAAAGGCGGAAACGTATCCCAGGCGGCCGCGTACTTGCGTGTGCCCCGACACATCCTCGCCTATAGACTGGCCAAGTATGGGCTGCAACGCCACCCCTCCTCCTAGGGACACCCCGAGCGGCACCGGGCCCCACGCCGGGGCCGGCGCAGCCCCGGAAGCCGGAGGCCGGCCGCCGGTCGGCGAGCGAACGCCAGACATCCGGGCGAGCCGCCCCTCGGCCACATCGCTACGCATGGTGCTCCTCGCCTGGGCGCCCATACTGCTCATCGGCGTGCTTCACTACGTCACGCACGCCGAAGCGGTGTGGGTGCACAACGTGCTGCGCCGGCTCTACTACCTGCCGATCGTGTTCGCGGCCTTTCAGCTGGGTCTGCGGGGGGGGTTGCTGGCGGCGGCCGTGGTCTCGCTGACGTACGCTCCGCATGCCTTTCTCCACTTCGGCGCGCTCGCGCACACCGATCCTGCGAGCAACACCGACAAGCTGATGGAGCTGTTGCTCTACAATGCAGTGGCCGTGGTCGCGGGCGTCCTCTCGGACCGCGACCTCAGGCGCCGCGCGGAGCTTCAGGCGGCCCTGTTGGAGCAACAGCGGCTTCAGGGGCGACTGGTGCGCGCCGGCCGTCTGGCGGCGCTCGGGGAGGTGGTCGCTGGAGTCGCCCACGAGGTCAAGAACCCACTGCACGCCCTGAAGGGCAGCGCGGAGATCATCGCGCCGGTCATCCCGGCGGGGAGCGACGAGGAACGTTTCTGGAGGATCCATCTCTCGGAGCTCGATCGGCTCGAACGCGTCGCGGAACGTTTCTTGTCCTTCGCGAGTCCACGGACGCCTGCCGCCGAACCCCTGGATCTGCGCGCGGTCGCCGAGCGTCTCGTAGAGCTGGTCGCCGCGGCCGCACGAAATCAGGGCATCCGCGTGGAGGCGCAGCTGGCGGACGCCCCGGTCATGGTGAGAGCAGACCGTGATCAACTGGCGCAGGTTGGGCTCAACATCGCCTTGAACGCCATGCGCGCCATAGGCGACGCTCGCGGTCTCATCCGCGTCATCGTCGACACCCGGAGCGATCGAGCGTCCACCTGGCAGCGACTCAGAATAGAAAACGATGGGCCGCCGCTCGGTGAGGATGATCTCGAGCGCCTGTTCGATCCGTTTCACGGCACCGACAGCGAGGGGAACGGCCTCGGACTATCCATATCGGCGCGTCTGGTGGAACAGCACGGCGGTTACATCGAGGCGGCCAACGGCGGACTGGGGGTGGTGTTCACGGTTTGCCTGCCGGCGGCGTAGCAGGGCGTTTCGATTTCATCGCGATGGGGAGCCAGAGCGCCGTCCCCACCTCTGTACGCGTGGCCGGTGGCGGCCGAAACCACAGGTGCCTGCCGTTCGTCGGTTTCGCCGAAAACTAGGCCATCCCCCCCTTTCTGTGTCACCCGCGGGACATGACAAGCGTTCGGGCACCCGACCACACTCGCGGGCGCCGGCTGGCGTGGCCGCTCCCAGGGGCGGCGGCGCTGGTCGCGCTCGGCGGAATGGCTCTGGGCTGCAGAGGGGCCAACGACGCGCCGAAGCTCTCCAAGACGATCGCGGTCCCCCTCGATCTTTCCTCGGTCCCGGTGCCGCCGGCCGACGGCCCCCGCCTGGGCGCGATTGCCGAGATCACGCCGATCCTGGCCCGCCCCGAGGAGAAGGCGGAACAGCTCGGGTATCTGCATGCGGGAGCCCAGGTGGCGCGCGCAGCCGAACCGATCACTGCCGAGGGCTGCGCCGACGGATGGTACCCCGTCCGCCCGCGTGGCTTCGTGTGCGCCGGGCGGGGCGCTACTCTAGACCTGTCGCACCCTACCCTGGTCGCGATGAGCCTACCGCCGAAGCTCGACCAGGAGCTGCCCTACGCGTACGCACGGGCCGCCCAGAAATCGAGTCTGTTCGCCATGGACCCCCAGCGTGATGCCGGGGTCCAGCCGCTCGAGCCGCTCGCGGCTCGTTCGGGGATGGCCGTGGTGGGCTCCTGGTCGGCTCTCGACCCCGAGGGCAAGACGCAGCGACTGGGGATGCTCACCAACGGCCGCTTCGTTCCGGCCGACGATCTGGAGCGCGCCGAGCCCAGCGCGTTCAGCGGGGTCGCGCTCGACGGGGAGAAGGAAACCCTGCCGATCGCCTTCGTGGTCAGGCGCGGCGTCCACACCTTCAACCTCGACGGAAAGACGGCCAAGCAGCTCGGGGAGCTCCAGTATCACGAGATCGTGCGATTGACGGGTCGCTACCGCACCATCAACGACGTTCGCTTCTGGGCTCTGCCGAGCGGGCGCTGGGTGCGCCACCGCGACGTCACCGTGGTCCGTCGGCGCGAGGTCTTTCCGGATTTCGCCGCAGGCGACCAGAAATGGCTCGACATCAGTGTCGTCACCGGAACGTGCGTGCTCTACGAGGGCAAGCGCCCGGTGTTCGCCACTTTGGTGAGCGTGGGACAGGATCGCCTGGGCGACCCGCAAACGAGCCAGTCGACCGCGCGCGGCACGTTCAACATCGTGGGCAAGCACATTACCGCCACGGGGGTCGGCCCCGACTCCTTCGGCGAACCGTTCCGAGTCTACGACGCACCGTGGGCCCTGGAGCTGTCGTCGGGCCAAATGATCCACGGCGCCTACTGGCACGATCGCTTCGGCGTGGAGGAGGGACCCGGCAACATCCAGCTGTCCCCCTCGGACGCGCACCACGTTTGGGCCTGGGCCGCGCCCGAGCTCCCGGAAGGGTGGCACGGCGTGACACAGCCGCCCCAGTCCTCGCCCACGGTGGTCGTGATCCGGTCGTAGCGTCGCGCTCGTCATACCTCCGCGGCCGATTCCAGAATTGCGACCGTGGCCGGGGGTCGATCGCAGTCGCTCGCACAGCGTTCTTGGCTTCCTGGGTCGCCTGGCCGTGTGGTCGACAGCATCTCCGATCGGGGGCATACTGCGGTTCGGTCGATTGAGCCTGCTTGCTGCAGCGCACAGGGGCAACGGCTCGGTGACATGGGGCCGCGAGACTTGGACGGTAGTGTCTCGTGGTCGGCCCTGGTGGACAACAGTGGACGCCAAACGTTCTGCAACGGGTCCACCAAGGCGCAGCGCGATGCGCAAAGAGCAGCATGGACGAGCTGGCCCGCGAAAACGAGGCGCTTCGGCGCCAGATTGCCGCGCTCGAAGCCGAGGCCCGACGGTTCAGAGCGACGCTCTACAGCATCGGGGACGCGGTCATCACGACCGACGTGCGCGGCACTGTGGTGCAGATGAACCCCGTCGCTGAAACGCTGACCGGGTGGTCAGAACACGAAGCGAAGGGGCGAGCGTCCGCCAAGCCCCCAACATTGGCGGCTGGCCGCTAGGGGGCCGAGCAAGGGCAGGCGCATGACTGAAGCATTCCGTGTCCTGGTCGTCGAGGACCTACCTACGGACGCCGAGCTGACGGAACGAGAGATCCTGAAGGCGTTGGGCCCGTGCCGATTCCGGCGAGTCGAGACGCGCGAGGAGTATGTCGCCGCTCTGGAGGAGCTCCAGCCGGCGCTCATCGTCTCGGACTTCAAGCTCCCCAGCTTCGACGGACTGACGGCGCTCGAGCTCGCGTCGGAGCGTTGTCCGGATGTGCCGTTCATCATCGTGACCGGCTCGATGAACGAAGACACGGCCGTGGAGTGCATGAAGGCCGGAGCGTGGGACTACGTCATCAAGGAGCATGTCAAACGTCTCGGGCCAGCTGCCCAGAGCGCGCTGGCGCGGCAGCGCGCGCGCCTGGAGCGTAGGCGGGCGCAGCTCGCGCTCGAGGCGTCGGAGATGCGCTACCGGCGGCTCTTCGAAGCCGCCAAAGACGGTGTGCTGATCCTCGACGCTGACACCGGGGAAATCATCGACGCCAATCCATACCTGGTCGAGTTGACGGGCTACCCGCGCGAGGATCTGCTGGGCAAGCACTTGTGGGACATCGGCGCCTTCAAGGATATCGCCGCCTCCAGGACGTCGTTCGCCGAGCTGCAGGCCAGGCAATACGTTCGCTACGAGGATCTCCCGCTACAGTCCCGCGACGGACGGAGGGTCGACGTCGAGTTCGTCAGCAACGTGTATCGCGTCAACGGCGAGAACGTCGCCCAGTGCAACATCCGCGATATCACCGCTCGCAAGCGAAGCCGAGACCGAGAGCAACTGGCCCGAGGCTTGTTGCAGGTCCTCAACGACTCGGGGACGGGTGCCGAGCAGATCCGCAGCATTCTGCGACTAATCAAGCAGACCACGGGCATCGAAGCCGTGGGCATCCGCCTCAGGGAAGGTGACGATTTCCCGTACTTCGAGACGAATGGTTTTCCGGAGCACTTCGTCCGGATGGAACGTTACCTCTGCGAGCGAGACGGGACAGGGGCGCTCGTACGCGAGGCGCACGGAGATCCGGTGCTCGCGTGCATGTGCGGCAATATCATTCGCGGCTGGACCGACCCGAAGCTTCCCTTCTTCACCGCGGGCGGCAGCTTCTGGACCAACGGCACCACCGAGCTGCTGGCTTCGACCACCGAGGAGGACCGCCAGTGGCCCACACGCAACCGATGTAACCGCGAGGGATACGAATCGGTAGCCCTCGTGCCGCTGCGCTCCGGCGATGAGATCATCGGCCTGTTGCAGCTCAATGACCACCGGCGCAATCGCTTCGACCTCGAAACGATCCAGTTCTTCGAAGGCATGGGCGCGAGCATCGGCGTCGCGCTCGGACGCAAGCGGGCCGAGCGAGAGCTCCAAGAGTCGAAACACTTGACCGACTCCATCGTGGAAAACGTACCTTTGATGATCTTCCTCAAGGAGACGCAAGACCTGAGGTTCGTCGCGTTCAACCGTGCTGGCGAGGAGCTCCTCGGTTACGACCGCAAGGACCTGATCGGCAAGAGCGACCTGGAGCTCTTTCCGCCCGAGCAGGCCGCGTTCTTCGTGGCCAAGGACCGGGAAGTGCTGGCCGGAGAGGCTCTCGTGGACATCCCGGAGGAACCGATCCAATCGGCCAACAAGGGCCTTCGGCTGTTGCATACCCGGAAAGTCTGCATCAAGGCAACGGATGGGGTCACCCAATACCTGCTCGGCATCTCCGAAGACATCACCGAGCGCAAGCGGATGGAGGCAGAACGCGAGAAGCTCGAAGAGCAGTTGCGAATGTCCCATAAGATGGAGGCCATCGGCAGCCTCGCCGGAGGCGTGGCGCACGACTTCAACAACCTCCTATCCTTGATCCTGAGCCACACGGAGTTCGCGATGGAGGGGCTCTCCGAGGGCAACCCTCTGAAGGACGATCTGCTGCAGGTGAAGGCGGCGAGCGTACGTGCGGCCGCGCTGACCCGGCAGCTCCTGGCCTTCAGCCGCAAGCTGGTGCTGCAGCCCGTGGCGCTGGACCTGAACGACATCGCCGCGGGGGTCGAGAAAATGCTCCGGCGAGTCTTGGGCGAGGACATCGAATTCGCCCAGTCTCTCGCGCCGGGCCTCGGTACCGTTTGGGCGGATCCGGGTCAGATCGAGCAGGTGTTGATGAACCTGGTAGTCAACGCTCGCGACGCCATGCCCCGGGGAGGCAAGCTCACGATCGAGACAGCGAACGTCGAGCTCGACGAGGAGTATGCGGCGAGCCACCCGAGCGTGAAGCCGGGTTCCTACGTAGAGCTCGCGGTCACCGACACGGGCTGTGGCATGGACGAGCGGACCAAGGCCCGACTGTTCGAGCCCTTCTTCACGACCAAGGAACGGGGCAAAGGGACGGGCCTCGGACTTTCCACCGTGTACGGCATCGTCAAGCAGAGCGGAGGCAGCATCTGGGTCTACAGCGAGCCGGCGCAGGGGACGACGTTCAAGATCTATCTTCCGCGCGAGCTTTCGGCCACCCCCGTGATGGTCAGCAAGGCGCCAACCGGTCCGACACGGACCACGGGAACCGAGACCATCCTCGTGGTGGAGGACGACGAGGCGCTACGCGCCGTCACCCGTCGGACCCTGTGCGCAGCCGGCTACACCGTGCTGACCGCGCGCGACGGGGAGGAGGCACTCCAGAGCGTCCTACAGCACACGGGCGATATCCATCTCCTGCTGACTGACGTCGTCATGCCGCGGATGGGCGGAAGGGAGCTTGCCGAAGCGCTTTCCAGGACGCGGCCGGCGCTCAAGGTCCTCTACGTGTCGGGCTACACCGACGATGCCATCGTCCATCACGGCGTGCTCGACCCGGAAACTCACTTCCTGGCCAAGCCGATCACTGCGGCCGATCTGACGCGCAAGGTTCGCGAGGTTCTGGACTCTGGCGTTGCCGACGATGCCCGTGGGCACGAGCAGGCGGCCCAGGGCGGGGTTGAAATGTAGGCGCAACGGCCTCTCGCTTCGGCAGGATCAGAGTTCGTCCGTTCCGAAGTGCGAACCGGCCTATCGCAACGCCACGTTCGTCCGCTGGGCAATGGCTCCTGCGACGGCCAGGAAGTCGTTGTACGCCTCCTGGACGGCGTACGTGTGAGCCCCGAGCGCGCCATCGGCCGGCTTCAAGAAGAACATCGGCTTGCGGGCTTCCTGTGCCAGGGGCATCAGACTTCGGTAGTCCTTGAGCTTGGCGATGCAGTGCTTGTCGCTGTCGATGGTCGTCGTGCGGCTGGGGGCCTTGCCGAGAACCGCCCGTGCGTAGACGCCGGGAATGCGGGCGATCCACTTGTCGAAGGCCTGCACCGGGCGATCGAGCCGAATCGAGCGTCGCAAGACCACGTAGCCAATAGGGACAATCCCACCAGCGGGAAGGGTCAGGTCCTTGACCGGGTTTCTCTCGGTGCGCTCCTTCCATTCCTGGCGCCACCTGTTCAGGGCCGGACCGAGGTTCTTCATACCTTGAAGAGAAAACAGATCGGGCCCGAGCGGTACGACCACGAAGTCGGATGCGATCAGGCCAGCGCGATTGATCGCGCCCAGGTTTGGCCCGAGGTCGACGAGTATCACGTTGGCCTGGCGCGTGTCGGCGGCCGCTTGCAGCGTCCTCCAGAAGGCGGAAGTGACCCGAAAGGCGCGTTGGTCCCTGTCCATGCACTTGGGCCAGACTTCCGAAAGCTGGTCCTCGAAGGTGGATAGGGCCATGTCGCCCAGGATCAGTCCAAGCCCCTCGCCGATGTCCTCGACGTGAGGCGGGGCGATGTCGCCGGTCCCGTACTTCAACGGCTCCAGACAGCCGAAGATGGTGGGGCGGCGGTCGTCGTCTGACAAGACCTCTTCCATCCGCTCTTCGCTCACCAGAGCCGTACTGAGGTTCGCTTGCGGGTCGAGATCGGCTGCGACGACGCGCAGGCCCCGGTCGGCGAACATCCACGCCAGGTGATAGACCATGGTGGTCTTGCCCACGCCGCCCTTGTTGTTGAAGAAGGCTATGACCGGAACACTCATGGCCGCCCCCTGAGAATGACGGCAACGTGCGCATCGCTGACCTGTAACTCCGGTTTGGGATTGCCGTTCTTGGCCATCTCGCCGAGCGCGGTGGCGATGCCCATGCCAAACCGCTGCACGAACCCGAGGTCCTTCATCACGCCCGCCAGGTGTGGATTGCGGTAGTCGCAAATGCCGGGCGTGCCGAAGTTCTCGCGGGTCACCTGTCCGAAGGGACCGCCTGGGCTGTGGATCTCGACGCGGTCACCGAACCAGTAGATGCGAACGGGCGCGTGGGTTGCCATGTCGTGCCCGTTGAGCTTGCGCTTGGACACGGTCATCGCGGGGAAGGGCTGGATGTTGCCGTCGGATGCCATGCTGGAAAGGATCTGCAGGAGCCTGTCCGAGACCTCGATGCCACTGGGAGAGCCGTCGTCCCGGGCCTCGACGAACAGAATGCCAGGTCGCTGGTGGTTCGGGATGTCGTTGGCGAACGCACACACCGCCTGCCTGAGCTTGTCACCATCGGCGGCGGACTCCTTGCGCTCGACGCGGTCGGATTCCACGTCAACAAGCAGAGCCTAAAGTTCCTCGTCGGTCATGGATCCGCGCCGAAGCATACTGAACTCCGGCCAAGGGGGCCATTGCTGAGGCCCTGGCCGAACGGTTCTCGTGCCCGGACGCGGAAGCTGGGCTAGACAAAGCGGCCATGCACATCCACGTCGTCGGCGTATCCGGAACCGGCATGGGCGCCCTGGCCGGGCTGCTCGCCGAGCTCGGTCACGAGGTGAGCGGCAGCGACGTTTCGTTCGATCCGCCGATCGGACCGGCACTACAGAGCTGGGGTGTGCGCTGTCTACTGGGCTACGAGGCCCGGCATCTCGAGCCGGCGCCGGACCTCGTGGTCATCGGCAATGTGTGCCGGCGCGACAACGCGGAAGCTCGGGCCGCCATCGACCAGGGGCTGCGGTACACGCACATCGCGGGGGCCCTGGCCGAGTTCGCGCTGCCCGGCAGCTCGAGTCTGGTGGTCGCCGGGACGCACGGCAAGACCACCACCACGTCCATGGCCGCCTGGCTGCTCGAGACGGCGGGCTTCGGGCCGGGGTTTCTCATCGGCGGTGTCCCCAAGAACTTCGGCAGGAGCTTCCGCGCGCCCGGCAGGGAGCCCGCGCGAGCGCAGACCGGGCCTGCTCGGCGGGCTCGTCCCTTCGTGCTCGAAGGCGACGAATACGACACGGCCTTCTTCGAGAAGACCGCCAAGTTCCTGCACTATGGTGCCGAGGTCGCGGTCATCACGTCGATCGAGTACGACCATATCGACATCTATCCGAGCTTCGAGCTCTATCTCGAGGCGTTCCGCGCTTTCGTGGCAACGGTTCCCGGGCACGGGCTCATCGTGGCCAATAGCTCCGATGCCCACGTGGCCGCGCTCGTGTCAGAAAACGCGCGGGCTCCGGTCGCTTGGTATGGCCTCGAGGGAGACCCCGTCCGGGGAGGGCCGCCCGGGTGGCTTTGCGCGCCGGGTGAAGTGTCCGGGGCCGCCACGGCTTTCGATCTGTATGTGGGCGGCGACGCCGCGGGCCGCTGGCTCTTGCCGGCCACCGGGCGACACAACCTGGCCAACGCCACGGCGGCCATCGCTGCGGTCGTGCAAGGCTACGGGGCGCCGCTCGGTGCGCTTCGTGCGGGGCTCGGCCAATTCGCCGGTGTGCGGCGCCGTCAGGATTTGCTCGGGAACCCGGGCGGCGTGCTCGTGTACGACGACTTCGCTCACCACCCCACGGCCGTGCGCGAGACGCTGCGCGCACTGCGACAGCGGCATCCGGGAGCCAAGATCCTCTGCGTCTTCGAGCCACGCAGCGCCACCGCCTGCCGTCAGCTGCACCAGCAAGACTATCCCCCGAGCTTCAAGGACGCGGACGAAGTGCTGCTGGCGCCCCTCGGGCGCAGCGGCCTGCCCCCGGACGAGCAGCTCGATCTGGACGCGCTCTGTGGGGATCTGGAGCGGCGGGGCACGCCGGCCCACCGTTTCACGTCGATCGAACGGATCGTCGACGCCATTGCGGCCCGCGCCGCCCCAGGCGACGTGGTTGCGCTCTTGTCCAATGGGGCGTTCGGTGGCATTCACGCCAAAGTCCTGAACCGGTTGGCCCCCCAGGACGCCGGCCAGACGCTGACCAACGAAAACGGAGCCTCGTCGTGAGTTGCGTGTGCGGAATCGGAGAGTCGAACGAGCAGTGCTGCTTGCCCATCATCAAGGGAGAGCGAGAGGCCGTCACCGCCGAACAGTTGATGCGGGCTCGCTACGCCGCGTACGCGCTCGGAGAGGTCGACTTCATTCTGCAGTCCAATGACCCCGACACGGCCGAAGGCGTAGACCGCAAGAACACCGAGACGTGGTCTCGCGAATCCAAATGGCTCGGGTTCGAAGTGCTCGATCGGTCAGGCGGCAGCGCTGGCGACGAAACCGGCACCGTCGACTTCGTCGCCCGCTACAAGCTGCGCGGCGTCGCGGTGCAGCACCGGGAGCGGGCGAGCTTCCGAAAACGGGAAGGCAAGTGGGTCTTCGTGGACGGCAAGGATCTTCCCGCGCCGCCTGCGCGCCACGAGGGCCCTCGCGCGGGGCGCAACGATCCGTGCCCGTGCGGCAGCGGCAAGAAGTACAAGAAGTGCTGCGGGCGGGGGAGCTAGCAGCCTGCTTGCCCCTGGTGCGGCCGTGAGCGGACCCGCCCACGGCCCACGAGCCAGGCAAAAATCGGCGTTCTGGGGCGACCGGTGGTACCCTGCACCCCATGATCAGGCTCACCGACCGGCCGCACGCGATTCTGGCGCGCAGCGTCGCTCTTGGCGTCTCGTGCTGGGCGCTTGCAGCCTGCTCGACCGCTGGGTCGGTATGGATGGCAGAGCCGCTCACCGAGGGTGACGACAGTCTGGAGCTCGGGGAAGGGTTTCCGGCTCCGGACGAGCCCCCCCCGGCTCCTGCCAGGACGGCGGCTCCGACCCGGAGGATCCACGGCCCGCTGCCGCCCTCGGCGCGGCCCGTGGTGAACATCGATGCCAACGCGCACCCGCCCCGGCTTCCCCCTGCACCCGGCCCCCTGCAGGGCCGAGTGCTCGGGAAGTTCAAGAACACCTACTACGACTTCCCCAACGAGGCGGACTACCAGGGTCCCACGGTGCCGCTGATGAACGGGGAGTGCCAGAGGATCAGGAGCGTGCCCCGGCCGTTCTACGAGGCGGTATGCGTCCAGGGAAGCGGCAGACTCACCAGCGGGATCACGGTGAGCTTCAATCGGCGCGACTGCGCCTGCGCCGAGGTCTGCCCCCGGACAGGACAGCGCATCTGCTTCGACGCGCTCGACATCGCTTCCTATCCGTGGGGCCGCGGCGCCACCGGGCAAGCGATCACACCCCTGCTGTCGGTGGCGGTCGATACCACGGTCATCCCCATCAACACGCCGATCTACATCCCCGAGTTCGACGGACTTCCGCGAGACACGGACTATCGGGCCACGCACGACGGCTGTTTCATCGTTCAAGACCGGGGCGTGGGCGTCAAAGGCACGCACGTCGACGTCTTCACCGGACATCCGGCGATGACACGCCTGTGGAACCAATTGGTCCCGAGCAACAAGGGGGTCACGGTCGTGGTGGATAGTCCGCGCTGTGCTCGGGCCGAGTAGCTGGGGGCGAGGAATCCGTGAGCTCGACGCCCAGTCCGATCCGGCGACGGCCGTAACCACGCGCCCGACGGCCTCGCCGACGCGAGGCTCAGGCCCGGGGATCGGCCGGGCGACAGTACGCGCCAGGAGGCCGTGCGGCACGTGCTGCGGTTCGAGGTGTGTGCGGAAACGCTGGCGGTCGTGCGCGACGCGATGGCCAAGCTTCGTCGGGACTCGGGCTGCCAGTAGCCGCGCGCGCATCCGGGTCCACCGGCCGCAGCGCGGGTGCACTCGCCTCGTCGCGGAGGCCGTGCTGGCCCTGGCCGCGCGTCGTTAGCCCATGCCGATGGCGCTCCGCTCAGGCCCCAACGGACGCTCGAGACTCAGTTCGAGCTCGCCGCCGTGACCGGCAGCGTGAATTCTCGCTCGACGAACTCCAGGAGGCGCTCCAGGCGCTCGACCAGATCGGTCCGTTGGGCATAGTCGGCTCGCTCATCGCTCGAGGTGGTCAGATTGGCCAGAACGATGTCCGCGAGGCGCTCCGGATCCTGGGTCGTGTCGATGAGGGCGAGTGCCGCTTCGCAGGCCTCGGGAGGCAGCGCCACCTTGGCGAGCTCCCGACACCGTTCGCGCAGCTTCCGGTCCAGCTGGGCGATTCGTTCGGCGCCCGCTTCGCTCGGCTCGAGCTCGTAGTCCGCGATCCGGACCACGTAGTACGGAGAGGTCGTCTCCAGGGCCATGAGCGTGACCCAGCGAATGCCCTCGACCGCGAGCTGCACGGTCCCTGACTCGCCCGGGCACGTGGCAAGCAATCTGCCAAGGCATGCGACGTCGTGCAGGTCTTCGCGGACAGGCTCTTCGACCTCCTGCTTGCGCTGCGCGGCGATACAGATGAGCGCCGGGTCGTTTCGCAACGCCGCTTCGACAGCGCGCAACGACGCGGGGCGTCCGACCATGAGCATCGCGACCGCACCGGGCGCGGCCATGGTGTTGCGTAGTGGCAGGGCGGCGATTCGCTCCGGCGTGGGAGCGTAGACCGGGCCCGCCGCAAGCTTGGCCCGAACCTCGGCCGCGAGTGCTTGCAGATCGGCAGGCAGATTGTCCGTCATGTCGATCGCTTGCCGCGCCGGCTGGACCACCGGGGCCGTCGGGGGCTGTCCGCTGGCCGCACGGACGCGCGCGCGCAGCTCGGCCCAGCTGTGCGCTCCGTATTCGCGCGCAAGGGCCGACTGGGCGTCGTGCAGGGCCAGCGGGAAATCGGCGACCGCGTCGGGCGACAGCGCCGCGCACGCGGGCAATGACGCGCGGATCCGGTCCAGAGCCTCCGGGTCGCCGCGCTTGTGAGCCGCGAGGAGTTCCTTGGCTTGCTTCTTCAGATGTTCGATGTTGGGACGCTGAGGAAGATCACGAGACATGAGCACCTCTTGCCTTTGGCCTTCGATCCGCAATCAGGCAGCAAGAGTTGCAGCCACGTGACTCGATAGGGTGGGTTCGACCCTTCCCGCGGATCCAGGTGCGTCCCGAAACGCCAGAGAAGGGTAGCGCGGGGGCGGTGGGGTGCAAGGCGGGGGCGGGCGTCGCGGGAATCGCTCGTCGCCAGGACGAGTTGTCCGCCACGCCCGTCCCGGAGCGTGTACAATGGGCCTCGTGCCCACGCGAGCCGCAGCCCTCATCCTCGGAGAGCGGCCCCGCTACATCCAGCAGCCCGTCCCGGTGGTGTTTCCCGAGGAGGTCGAGCTGCCAGAGACGCAATTGCACATGGAGCTCAGGAGCTTGCTCTACGAGCTGCTGGTCGACTACCTCGGGCTCGAATTCACGGTGGGTTCGGAGCAGTTCGTCTACTACGCTGCGGACGATCCACACCAATCGGTGGCTCCGGACGCGTTCGTACGGCTCGAGCCGCGCGGTGAGCGCATTCGCAGCTGGAAGACGTGGGAACGGGGCGCGCCCGAAGTGGCCGCGGAGATCGTCAGCGACAGCGATGCGCCGGAGCCGAGCGTGCAGGACAAGCTCGCTCGCTACCGGCGACTCGGCGTACGCGAGCTGGTGAGGTTCGATCCGCAGGCGCCGGCAGGCTCGCGGCTTCGGGTGTGGGATCGGGTGGAGGGCGACCTGGTCGAGCGTCAAGTCGCGGGCGAGCGTGCCGCGTCGCAGGTGCTGAGTCTGGTGTGGGTCGTGGCTGCGGCGGACGACCACGAAGCAGCACTTCGCGTTGCCGAGCCGGAAGGCGGACTCGTGTTGACGCGAACCGAAGCTCGGCAGGCCGCAGAGGCCGACCGCCAGGCCGCAGAGGCGGCGCGGGAGTCGGAGTCACACGCCCGCAAAGCAGCCGAGGCCCGGGTCGCGGCGCTCGAAGCAGAGCTCGGGCGGCGGGGCGGCGGTTAGTGGCGTGCCTCCAAGACACGCCACACGACTATCGAGGCTGCGCCACAGACCGACGAGGCATGTGAGGTCAGGCCGAGCATCTGCGTTCTTCTGAAGGGGTCTCTTCAAGGTCTCTAGTGCCGCGTTTCGATTGAGTCGAGGGGCCGGAAGCGACGCCCCCAGCTGGGTGAGGGCGTCGCTTCCGGCCCCGAACCCATTCGTCTGACCGCGGCACCGCTTCATGGTTGGTCATCGTTTCAAATGAAACGAGGGGTGTTCACCTCCTGCGCCGGATAGGCCAAGGCCGCGCGGACAATAGCCAATCCCAGGTCCTGGGCAAGAGCCCGCGGGATCGCTCTCGAGCGCGCGAGCCGACTCGCGGGGCCTTCCCGAGCCCGCCAACCGGGGGATCCGGAAGACAGCGGCTCAGATGAGCTGCAGCCCCGCGCAGCAAACACAGTGGGTTACAATGGTCACGCCCCAACCGACCCGTCTCGGCCACCTACCCTGGGAGGCTCACCCATGAAAGACACGCTGTTTCCTTCGCTGATAGCGGGTTTCGTCATAGTCGCTGCAGCCTGCTCGGGGTCGTCGGACTCGACAGGCCAGTCGGGCAGCGGAGGAGCCTCGGCTGCCACTGGCGGAGGGGCACCGGGCGGCGGCGCGTCCGCGAGCTCGGAGGGCGGGAGCCCTGCCGGTGGCGCTGCCACGGGCGGCGTGGCCACGGGCGGTGTGCCCACGGGCGGAGTCGAGACCGGTGGCGTTTTTGCCGGCGGCAGGTCCACGGGTGGCGCTGCCACGGGCGGCAGCACCAGTACCGGAGGCGCGAGCACCACGGGCGGCAGGACCGGGGTCGGTGGCAGATCCGGGGTCGGCGGCAGGACTGGCGTGGGAGGCGCCAGCGCTACCGGTGGTGCGACCAGCACGGGCGGACGTAGCGACTCGGGCGGTACCAACAGCACGGGCGGAAGCAGCGATTCGGGCGGCACCAGCAGCACGGGCGGACGTAGCGACTCGGGCGGTACCA
>JAFGIS010000366.1 GCA_016929495.1 Polyangiaceae bacterium
CCCGAAGGTGAGATCTCTCGACCCCTGGGGGACCGTGCCACCTTCAGCGAAGTGAGACTCCCGCCCGGCGGCAACTCTCGGGCTCGAGCACCCGAGGAGGCAGAGATCGTCACGTATGTCTACACGGGCGCGCTCGCGCAAGAGGACTCGATGGGGCGCTCCGGGGTGCTCCAAGCGGGCGAGTTTCAGCGAACGAGCACCGGCCGCGGCATCGGACACAACGAGACAAACGCTTCACGGACCGACTGGGCCCACTTCTTCCGGATCACGCTGCGCCCGTCGCACGCCGGTCTGGAGTATTCTCAGGAGCAAGAGCGATTCACGGCAGCGCAGCGCCGGAACGTACTGTGCCTCGTCGCGTCCCGGGACGGCCGGAGAGGATCGCTGCGCATGCAACAAGACGCCTTCATCTACTCCAGCATACTCGACCCGGGCCATCACTTTGTCCACGAGCTTCTGCCCGGGCGGAGCGCCCGGCTCCATCTCGTGTACGGTGAGGCCACGCTCAATGACCACGTCGTCCTGTTCCGAGGCGACAGCGTAGACGTCAAGATCGAGCCATCGGTCTCGATCACGGTCCAAGAAGGTAGCGAGATACTGTTGGTTGACATGAACCCGACGCCGACCTCGCCGGGCGTCCCGGGAGGCCGTGACTCCTCGAGGGTGGAGACCGCCTATGACTAGATTCATCAAGCGGACTGGAAGTCGACCTGGGAAAGTATCGGATTCCCGAAGAAAGCCCGGCCACGAAGCCGAGACCGACTTCGCTCCCCGGCTCGACGAAGAAGCCTCCGAGTGTTGCCTGCTCTGCGAGGTCGGAGGCGATCTCTTTGCCACCATGCTCTTTCCGATTCAACACGAGGTCGTGACCGTCACCATCCTGCTCGGCCCCATTGGTGAGTGGGACGATGGCACGACCAGTCTTTCGACGGTACTGGATTTCTTCGAGAAGAATGTCCTTCTCGAGAGCAAGAAGCAGGGTTCTGCGAAGTCGATGGTAGCCAACAAGCGAGAATGGTGAGGACGCACGACGGCCCGAGCCATCCTTCCGAAAGCCATCGCTCGCATTCCTTCGCGTTCGGAGCGCGCTGTATGACCGCGGGGGACTCGGGCGGTGGAAGCGGTCCGCGCGAAAGATCCCACGGAGGTGCACGCGCATGAGGCCTGCTGACCTCGGGGTAGTGCAGGAAACAAACGTCCCCGGGAGTCATTCGGCTCTTCATCGTGATCGAGAGCAGACGACCTTGGTTCCTACACGAGAAAGGGGTCCCTGTTGAGGCACTGGATCCGCAGGATGTTCTTCGGGTCTGTCGAGACCCCGGGCCCGCGCACGTCGGCCGACCTTTCCCACGGGCCGAAGGAGCTGCGTGGGGCGGTCTTCGCCATCGAGCAGCTGGAGTTGCACGCCAGGGCGCTGGCCGCGACGCATGGACTCGGTCATTACCGTGGCGACGATCGGCTCCTGAAGCGGCTGGGTGACTCCGAACGCGTGATCGGCCGGTGTCACGAGTCGATGTCGAAAGCGCACGCCGCGGGACGCCGCCTGACACCCGCCGCCGAATGGCTACTCGACAACCACTACCTCATCGAGGAGCAGGTCGAGCTGGCACGGAAGCATTTCCCGCGGGGCTACAGTCGTCAGCTGCCGCGGCTGGCCAGCGGCGAGGCGGCGGGCTTGCCTCGAATCTACGACCTCATCGTGGAGTTCATCGAGCACGTCGACGGTCGCGTTGACCAAGAGGCGCTCGCTCGCTACGTGGCGGCCTACCAGTCCGTCACGCATCTGACGCTGGGGGAGCTGTGGTCGGTAGCCATCATGTTGAGGCTAGCCTTGATCGAGAATCTTCGCCGCGTGGCCGTGAGCATAAGCCGCCAGCGTGCGCATCGCGATTGTGCCCTGGATTGGGCTCAGCGGATCGACGCCCCCTCGGACAGGCACGAGAGCGCCCTTCTGGTGCTGGCAGACATGGTCCGGGAAGACCCGCCCCTCTCGACGGCATTCGTCGCCCAGTTCACGCAGACCCTTCAGGGGCGCGGGGCGGCCACGAGCTTCGTGCCGGCGTGGCTGGAACAGCGCCTTGCCGAGCAAGGACAGACCATCGAGGAAGTCGTACGCGCCGAGAGCCAGCGCCAGGCGGTGGACCAGGCCTCGATGGCCAACAGCATCGCTAGCCTGCGTTTCGTCAACGCCACCGAGTGGCACAGGTTCGTGGAGACGAACAGTGCCACCGAGAAAATCCTGAGAGACGATCCGATGGGCGTGTACGGCCGGATGGACTTCACGACCCGCGACGAATACCGGCACGCGGTGGAGACCACGGCGCGGCGGCTGCACGTCGACGAGGAAGTCGTGGCTCGAACGGCGGTGGCCCTTGCCTCCGCGCGTCATGCCGCGCAGAACGCCGGCGTGGAAGCTCATGTGGGCTACCTGCTCGTCGATGACGGGAAGCGGCACCTAGAACGAGCTCTTCGCGGGCGGAAGGCGGCGGGACTGCTTCCTCGGAAGCTGGTGCGGATTGTCAAGCTCCTCGCCTATCTCGGACCGGTGACGATGCTCTCGGTCGTCGGCGTGGTGTGGCTGGCGCTGCAGTCGCGCTCGGCATCCGATTTGGCGTGGCCGGTTCTGATAGTCTGCGCCGCCCTGGCGACGTCACAGTGCGCGATCGCGGTGGTCAACTGGCTCACCTCGATCATCCGCAGACCTCGGGGCTTGCCTCGAATGGACTTCGAGCAGGGCATCCCGGACGAGTGTCGCACGATGGTCGTCGTACCGACGCTCCTCTCGGGACCGCAGCGCGTCGCCACGATCGTGGAAGGCCTGGAGCTCCGCTACTTGGCCAATCGCGACCCGAACCTGTGGTTCGGGCTGCTTACCGATTTCGCAGACGCCGCGGAGGAGCACGTCGAGGGTGACGAGGCGCTGCTGGCGCTGGCAGCCGACGGCGTCGAGGAGCTCAACGAGAAGTACGGAAACGGTGGGCACGGACGATTCTTCCTGCTCCACCGGCCTCGGCTCTACAACCCGAAAGAAGGCTGCTGGATGGGCCGCGAGCGCAAGCGGGGCAAGCTCGAGGACTTCAACGCGCTC
>JAFGIS010000367.1 GCA_016929495.1 Polyangiaceae bacterium
AGCTGGTGCTCCGGATCGCTGCTGAGAATCCAGGCTGGGGCCACACGGGTTGGCTGGCTCTGGCATGACTCCCCGCAACGAAGGATACCATAGAACGCGCCGGCCGCAGGACGCGGTTGCGGCTCTTCGGACGGGCGGGCATCCTGCCGTACCCCCCCAATGGGGGTTCTCGCCGCCGATACGGAGAACGAGCTTCCGGATGTCCTTCGCCTTCCGCGGCCTCCCAGGTCTTCGGACCTGGGAGCTGTCGAAGTGACAAGCGACGAGCTGCAGAAACCACGCCAGGACGAGTCTCCCGTTTCGATTGAAGCGAGCGGGAGCATCGGGTCGGGGCCAGAACGGCTGCTTCGACAGGCGCGAGTTGAAGTGGTCCGAGCCCTGAGGTAGTAGTCGGTCGCTCTCGGCAGCCCGCCCATGCTCACGAACAACATCCTGGACCTCATCGGCAACACACCGCTCGTCCAGCTCGGCAACGAGCCCATCTATGCAAAGGCCGAGTTCCTGAACCCGGGTGGTAGCATCAAGGACCGTGTCGCCCTGGCCATGCTCGAGGGCGCAGAGCGCGACGGACGACTGCGCCCGGATTCGATCATCATCGAACCGACTTCGGGGAATACCGGAATCGGGCTGGCTCTGGTCGGTCGACTCAAGGGCTATCGCGTGGTGATCGTGATGCCCGAGGGGATGAGCCAGGAGCGCAAGAAGCTCATCCGAGCGCTCGGTGCAGAGCTCGTCCTCACCCCGGACACCGAATCCATTCCCGGCGCCGTGCACCGGGCCGAACAGATGCTGGCGGACGACCCGCGGATGTTCATGCCGAACCAGTTCGGAAACCCCGACAACCCGCGCGTACACTACCAAGAAACGGCCCATGAGCTGTGGCGGCAAATGAGCGGCAATATCGGCTGCTTCGTCTGCGGCATCGGCAGTGGGGGTACGCTCCAGGGAGTAGGGCAATTCCTGCGCGAGCACAAGCCGGAGGTGAAGATCATCGCTGTGGAGCCGAAGAACGTTTCGGCACTGCTCGGCCATGAACCGGGCCTTCACCAGATCCAGGGTATCGGCGATGGCTTCGTCCCCGCAGTACTGGACGTCAAGCTGGTCGACGACGTCGTCGAGGTAACCGACGAGGACGCGATCGAAACGACTCGCCAGCTCGGTCGCGACTATGGACTGCTGGTCGGGATCTCGTCGGGGGCCAACGTCTGGGCAGCTCGGCAGATCCAGGAGCGCTGCGGAGGAAAAATCGCCACGGTCCTGCCGGACCGCGCCGAGCGCTACTTCAGCACGGCGCTGCTCTGACCGAGCATCGCGACCCACGGTTCGATGCGTCGCCGCAGAAGGCCTGCGGCTGGCCTGGTCTGGCGTCCATTCGGGCGTAGAACGTCGCCATCAAGCTCTCGGCCCGAGGCAGGAGCTGATCGTCCAGCCTCGATGTGGCCCACTCGTTGGCACAGGTGGCACATGGGCGTTGGTTTGAGGCCAGGGCTATTGTCCCGATTTCGGCGTGACCGATCCCCGAGTAGCCATCGAAACCCCGATGGAGTGGCGACCAGCCTCCGAGGGATCGCGTGACGGAAGACGGGCACAGGCACCTGGACCATCGGGTGGCACGGGAGTTGCTTGGTCGACCTTCCGGTGCGTCGGGGTGTGCCGCGTCTTGATTGGATAGGCACTCAGCGCGGGCCCTTTCCGGAGCGAGCACCGGTGCGGAGGCAAGCATGATGCAACACAAGTGGTTCTCGGGCGGAGTAGTCTGGAGCGCGGCGCTGGTGGTGGTCGTGGCGTGTGGTGGCCAGGCCAACACGGATAGCGCCGATTCGTCGAGCCAGTCGATTGAGCAGCCTTGCAGGCAGAAAGGAAATGCCGCAAAAAAGAAGGCGAATGCCGCAAAGAAGCAGCAGCGCCAGCACGTGCGTATCCCAAAGCACAGGCGACATGGACGGCATGGGGGCGGGCACCAGGGACCCCCGAGCGGCGGCGATGACGAGTCCACGGGCGGCAATGGCAGTGCGACCGGAGGCAGCATGGGCACGGGCGGGGCTACGAACGCCGGTGGAACGACAAGCGCCGGCGGCAGGGGATCCGGGAGGGGCGGCAGTCCGAGCGCCGGCGGCAGCATGGCCACTGGCGGGAGCACGTGGTCCGAATCGGTGTGCGGCAACGGCTGGCCCGAAGGCTGGGAAGCCTGCGACGATGGCAACACCGACGATGGAGACGGCTGCAGCGCAGATTGCCAAGTGGAGCTCGGTTGGGCGTGCCCGGCATACGGCATGCCCTGCCACGAGGTCGTCTGTGGTGACGGGCAGGCCGACTGGTACGCAATGGAGGCGGACGGCGGCTACGTCTACTACGCGAGCGAAGAATGCGACGACGGCAACACGGTCGACGGCGATGGCTGCACTTCCGAGTGCACGGCTGAGGTGGGGTACTACTGCGAGACGCCCGGAGCGCCCTGCCGCGAGGTTCTTTGCGGCGACGGTTCGCAGGACCCCTACGTCGCCAGCGCAGACGGCTACGGCACTGTCTGGGACTACGAGCTGTGCGACGACGGCAACACCGACAGCAACGACGGCTGCAGCGCAGACTGCATGCCGGAGCCGAACTTCCTGTGCAGCGTTCCCGGCAAGCCCTGCAAAGCCGCGGTGTGCGGCGATGGCTTCCAGGACGAGTACGTCGCCGAAGTCATCGTGCACGAACCGGGCGGCGCTGCCGGAGCCCCCAGCGGCACTGGCGGAGCATTCGGCACCGGCGGGACCTCGGCCACCGGCGGGGCCAGTACCGGGGGCGGCGGCGACACCGTCGAGGTCCGCTACGGGTGGGAACAGTGCGATGATGGCAACAGCGCCGACGCGGACGGCTGCAGCGCAGCATGCGAGATCGAACCTGGCTACGTCTGTGGGGAGCCCGGTCAACCGTGTCACCAGGCCGCATGCGGCGATGGCCTCCAGGACTACTACTTCGTTCCGGGCTCGGGCGACGCGGCCGGCGCGCCCGGGACAGGCACCGGCGGCTCGTACGGCGGGGGCGGGAGGAGCGGCTTCGGCGGCCGGAGCGGAATACTCGGCACCGGCGGGAGTTCAGGGGGCGATGGGACCTGGGTCTGGGAGGCCTGCGACGACGGCAACACCGCCGATGGCGACGGCTGCAGCGCCACCTGCCAGATTGAGTCCGGCTATGTCTGCACCGAGCCCGGACAACCCTGTCGCCAGCCCACGTGCGGCGATGGCTTCCAGGACGGGTACTACGTTCCCGGCGACCCGCCCGACCCGGGCGAGACAGGTGCGGCCGGTGCAGCCTCTTCTGGCGGCAGCATGGGCACCGGCGGCACCACGGCGGGCTACGAGACGTTCGTCTGGGAGGCCTGCGACGACGGCAACACCGCCGACGGCGACGGCTGCAGCGCCACCTGCGAGCTCGAGTCCGGCTACGTCTGCACCGAGCCCGGACAACCCTGTCACCAGCCCGTGTGCGGCGACGGCTTCCAGGACGGGTACTACGTTCCCGGCGACCCGCCCGACCCGGGAGACCCGGGCACGGGTGGCGCACCCTCCTATGGCGGGAGTACGGGCACGGGCGGCGCGGACTGGGGAACGTACATCTGGGAGGCCTGCGACGACGGCAACACCGCGGACAACGACGGCTGCAGCGCCACCTGTCAGATCGAGTCGGGCTGGGTCTGTCTGGACCCCGGCCAGCCGTGCACCGTGTCCGTCTGTGGCGATGGGATCGAAGACTATCTCACCGAGGAGTGCGACGACGGCAACACCGTCGACGGCGACGGCTGCAGCGCCACGTGCACCTACGAGTGGTGAGCCGAGCAGGGCCCGCCACCCAGTGACGCGCTCGCTCTGGCCGCGTTCCGGACACGGAACGCGGCCAGACAACGGAGGCAACAGCGAAGGACCGTTGCACCTGCACGCCCGGCTCTCGCGCGAGCGCGCTCAAGGGAGGTGCTACGTGATTCACTCCGACTCGATGCAGTCGAAGACCTGCTGCCACTGATCGAGAGTAGGAGAGATCTTGCCCGTCGGGTTGAGCGTCGCCGAGATCCTGAGCCAGCGTGCGTTGTAGCCGGGCGGCGAGAGGTCGTGCTCGAGGTGCCAGTCGACCGTATCGGGATCGCTCGTCCAAATCGTGGTGGTTTCGCTAGCCGTGCCCACGCTGACCGAATCGGCCGTGTCGAGCTCCTCCTGAGTGTCCGCGGTCTGCGCCGTGAAGTCGATCGAAGTCCCGTCGGGTACCGTGGCTCTCCACATGAAAAACTCCCACTCCGGGACCTCGTCGTCCTTGCAGTTGGCTTGGAAGTCATAGGTGTACGTGGCCGGTTCCAGCCCTGGGGAGGCTGGAGGAGGCGCGACCAAGCCGACGCACTGGGTCGTGCTGAATACCAAGAACTCGAAGGCTTTTTCTTCGCCCGTCATCGAGGACATGTCGCACCTCGAGGGGAAGGCCGTGTTGTGATTGGCGTCGAGCGATTGGGAGACGTGGCTCTCCGATACGACCACGCGACCACATTGTTCCTCCGCCGGGCTGTCCCATGGAGTATCGAACTGGAACATGCTCACCTGCGGACCACCCCAGCCGCTGCTGCTGCCCGCTGCGTGGCTCACAGGCGACTTGGTCGAGTCGCCATAGGCGAGCCGAATGGCAGGCGCATTGACCGAGGCGGCCAAGTGGCGCCAGACCGTGAACGTGACCGTCGGGGAACCGAGCCAGTCGGAGAGGCTCTGGCCGAGCTCAGTGCTGGTGTCGATCGTGAACGGGAAGTCCGGCGGGTTGCGGTCCTTGTCCACGTAGCTGCCGAACACGTAGTCGACCGCCTCCGGATAGCTGTCCTTCGTCAGGAAGTACGCCATCCAGTGGGTCGAAAACAGCCGGCCGCCCTTGTCGATGTACGCCTTCAAGTTGGCCTGCTGCTCCTCGGTGGGTGGCTGCGGTCCGGTGGGGTTGTTCAGGTCGGGCGTGGTCGGGAACGGAGGATAGTCCGTATTGAGCGGATTCGTGGCGTTCCTAGCGGCGGTGAAGGACGTGAAACCGTATTGGTTCTTGTACGGTTTCTCCGCGTACCCGATCGGCCCGGGACAGGTGGACGAGGACGAGCTGCAGCCCACGTACGGGTTGTAGGCGGCCGGGAGACCGCTGGACGCCTTGTCGCACGGAGCGATGATGGCGTTGTACTGATCGAGCTGGCTGGGCGTGGACCACAGGTAGTTGGCGCAGGTGTGGCTCGTCCCCGGAGAGCAGGTCGTGCCAGGGAACGTCATGCCGTTGTAGGCGTACAGATGCACGCGACCCGAGCCCGAAGGAGGCGTGAATTCCGAGTCCTCGATGCCGATCTTCCTGAGCAGGCACTCGAGGTGGTCGCCCGAACTCATGGACAGCGCCATCTTCGGTATGTCTCCCTCCGACTTCTTGCTCGGCAGGCGCGAGGTTTCCCCGGTCGGCAGTGCGGCGCTGCTGCAGGCTGCGATCGAGCTGACCGTGACCTGGCGTCGCCATCTGCCGATCTGGATCACGAGCGGGAAGCTGGTTCCGGAGGGCACGTTGGTGAGCGTGAACTCGCCGCTCGCGTCGGTCACTTCGGCGGCGATCGGCGAGCCGGTGTACAGGTTCGAGCAGGTATCGCAGTGCACTCCGTCGACGAAGGGCTCGACCGTGCCGTTCGGCACGTAGACGACCACGCCGGGTACGGGATTGACGCCTGCCGGGTCGACTATCTTTCCCGTGAGACTGGTGGCCGCGCAGGTCTGATTGCATTCGAGCCCGGTGCACCCGGTGCAGGCGATGGAAGCATCGAAGGCGTTCCAGTTGTTCGCGTAGTTGCACTCGGCGATCGACGCGTTGTAGTTGACCGCAATCGCCCGCTTCGAGGTCAAGCCAGTGAGCGGATTCGGGCTCGGCGTGCTGTTGCCGGGGGTGATGTCGAGGCATTGGCCTGGCTCGATGTACTGCCCCGCCGCCGTTCCCAGCGTGAACTTGACGTAACCTTGGTCGGGAGCTCCTGGCGAGGAGGAGGAGACCACCGTCGATAGCTTGCTGCTGCTCGAGTAGACGCCGATCCGGAGCGTCCCGGAATCGGCACGATCCGGGCCGCGATTGCACACCTGGAAGTGATACGTGGACCCGGCGGCCACGCAGGAAGGGCCAAGCTCCAGATCGATCTTCTTCGCCAGGGAACAGCCCGGCGGATCCGGATCGTAGCAGGGATACGCCCAGTTGGTGCATACACCGTCGTTGCAGTCCATGTCGTAGCCGCACGCGTCGGCGGACGCCGTGCAGCTGGTGGGCAGCTTCTGCCAGCTGGAGTCGAGTCCGGAGTAGCCGATCTCGGCGTGCGGCCCCGAGTACCGACACTGGTTCTGACATACGATGACGCCGCCTTCCGGCGCGGCGCAAATGCCGGTGGGCAGGTCGGTTACGTCCTGACCATCGTCTTGGGTATAGTTGCAGTCGGGATCGCACGGATTGGAAACACAAGGTTCCGGACCCACCACCGCCAATCGGCGGGTGAGCGAGAACCAGTCGTCGCCTGACGTCGGCGGCGCATACTTGGTCGTTATCTGGTCGCCGATGCATTCGCCCCAGACGCCCTCCGGCAGGCACTCCCGCTCGCCGTACGAGCACGTCACGTAGTCGCCGGAACGGATGATGACCTTGCCGCAGTCCACCGTCTCTCCAATGTCCTCGCAGGGGCACCCGGTGTTGGGCTTGGCGCACTTGTCCACCGCCGTCGGCCCTGCACCACCTGCACCACCCGCTGGCTCGGTGCTGCGGTCGGTGCGACTTCTGTTCGGCGCTGGGCGCTTGTCGCCGCTGGAGCAAGACCAGAGCAGCGCACCCGCGGCGACCCAGGTGACCCGCAGCGCGAGCGCGGACTCCGCCCGCCAGATCCTCGTTCTACTGTGAGTGGACGCGTTCTTCACGAATGGCCTCTTCATGATTGGCTCCGATGGACTGCAAAGCCGAGCCGCAGTGGGCAGGGGTCGGCGAACGCCCTCGGGTTCTTCGCTGTACGAGCCAATACGGTCAGATCCCGAGAGGCGAAATGCCCCGCGCGTCATTTTTCTGACGGCCCATGTCATGACCCGTACACATCGGCGCTGCGTGGCGCACAGCGGCGTATCCCGTACGCGCCTGTGCGCCGCCTCGTGGCGCGGCGTGCGCCCACGGGCATCAGCCCGAAGCGTCTAGCCCGGTCGCGCCAGTTCGTGCGCATCGCAGCGCTCGTACCAGCAGTGTACCACGCCTCTGGGGTCTGGCCGGCGAGAGCGGCGGACCATCAAGGCGATCCGTCTCGCATGGCGCGCTGCTTCACCCAAAATCTCGAGTCCGCTTCGGATCTCGTCGAGGCTCGCGTAGCCTAGGCGTTGCAGATGTAGCAAAGCGGATCACCGGTGACCACGATCCCGGGTCGCATCACCGTCGCCGTGGCGTCGAGCAGGCTCGTGACGCACCGATGATGATGCGCCGCTCTCCGAGCACGTGTTCGGGGAGCCCGCCCACGCCGTTGCGCACCAGGAACCGACGCAGGGCGGACACCAGGTTGGGCGAGCCTTCGGAGCCGCCATAGTTCAGGGCGTGCTGGTAGACGTCCTGATTCGAGAGCACCGCCCCGAGCGCCTGCCGGATCTGCCGGCCCGGAATCGTCTCTTCGGTCACGTAGCCGACGCCCAGGTTGATGTCGACACCCGGCCGGAAGTCCCGGGCGAAGGCGCTCATCATGCGACTAACCGGCGAGGCCGACGTCGAGCGCTGGCCGTAGGGCGAGAGCAGGGGATCGGCCAGTGAGGGAGACATGAGGGCTCCACGCCAGACTAGCATGGCTCGTCGTGCGGAGTCTTGCAGAGTATAGGCGAGGTCGCGAGGTCTTCCGGACTATGGTCCCTGTTTCAGCGGTGGCGTCATGACCCAACGCGCGCCAATCGCGACGCTCCCACTGCCCAGCGTCAGCGTCGTTGTTCGATCCTACAATCGCTATCCGCACCTGGTTCGGCTGCTCGAGTCGCTCGAAGGCCAGGACCACCCGGACTACGAGGTCGTCGTGATCGAGCAGAGCCAGCTGCTCCCGGAACAGCGCGCATTCCTGGATGGCCTTGCCGCGAACAACCCGCGCTTGCGCTTGCTGTACTCGCCTCCGCTGGGACTCGGCGGCTCACGCGAGGCCGGTTGGCGCGCCGCCACCAAGGAGATAGTCCTGACCATCGACGACGACGACCTGCCGCTGGGCAAATCCTACGTCTCCGGTCACGCCAAGAACTACCTCGATTCGACCATTGTCGCGGTCACCGGGCGACATGTCTACTCTCCGGACGAGCGCTGCGGCTATCACAACAGAGAGAGGGCGCTCCGGCGGTGCCTGCGCTACAACTGGTTTGGCTACCCGCACGCCTACTGCCGGCTCGATGAGCGGATCGAGTCCGTGGACTGGGTCCATGGGACTGGTGGTTCGGTGAGGCTGAGCCTGATCCGTCGCCTGGGTGGTTGGGACGCTCGCTCCACCGAGCACGACGAACACCCCTTCTGCCTGGCCCTCAGGCGCCACCTGCGCGCCGGCGAACGGCTCGTCTTCGACCCCACGGTCCTGCTGCTGCGCACCAAGGATGTTCCCGGGGGCGCTGGGGTGCGATTCGGCGGTGCAGGAAGAGTGTTCCGGATGTGGATCCGCTACTACCACGGGCTCGTCATGAAGCATCGCCCCGTGGTGTCGGTGCTGTGCTACCCCCTGCTGGTTGTCGCTGCCTGCTACAGCGTCTTTCGCTACATCTGGCACGACTCCAAGGTGCACCACACGCGATCGGAGCGCTGGCTCGACACCGTTCGAACCAGCGTCCTTCTGCCCGTTTGGTACGCCCGGGAGCTCTGGGAGCGGTTCACAGGGGAGAGTAGCCGGTATCCGGACTAGTGGTCGGCCAGGCTCCTTGCCGTGTCGTCGGCGATCCCGTACATAGGCGACACCTGGCATGCGCATCCTTGTGTGGGCCACAACCTTGCAGGCGGACATCCTTGCTCTCGCGCTCAGCCTGGACCAGCGCGACGACATAGAGCTCATGGTGGTTGCCGAAGGACTCTCGGCCTACCTCCGCCAGCCCATCGCAGCCGTCCGTCCCATGCGCGCAGCGATGCACGAGCGCGATGAAGACGCTACGCGTCATGCGGTCGAGCGCTTCCGGGCCGACATCGTGGTCTGCGACAATCACTTCCCGGCGTTCGCCGCAGCGCCTCGCGTGTGCAGCCTCTGGCACGGCCTAGGCTGGAAGGCCAGGCCCGGCGCCGATATCCGGACGTACTGCAGGGCGGTCGAACGCCTGACGGGCATCGATCCCACCAAGCCCAATCCGCGGTTCTTGGCACAATGCTACGCTGAGCCCGATCGCCTTTGGCGTACAGAGCAATGGGGGCTTGCGCCAGAGAATTGCCGGACGATCGGTATGGCATTCTCGGATCTTCTGAAGTCGCCGCCGTACGGCAAGGAGGACCTCGCAAGTTACTACGAGCTCGACATCGGCGCACGGAAGAACGTGCTCGTGAATGTGACGTGGCACTACGGTCGTTTCGTGCCGGGAACCTGGAAGCCGGGCCTTCTTGCTGCCCCGTTCGACAGCGACATCCAGTTTTTCGACGCCCTGTTCTCCCGCGCTCACGACCACGGCGCCAATGTCCTTCTGTGTATGCACGACCGGAAACGCTACGAGGCGAGGTATCTCACGGCCATTCGGGCGCTCGCGCGTCGGTTTGGTCGAGTGGCCATTCGCCACAAAGACGAATTCCCGGACAACCTGACGGACTTGCTCGTGGCGGACGCAATGGTCAGCAATCTCTCATCGTTCGTGACGTTCATGTACGTGCTCGGGAAACCCACGGTACACATCTGCCCTCCGCCCAATGCCCGTGTGCGGTTCACGCGATTTCATCGAAGCCGCCTCCGAGCGCGGGGCGCCGATGACCAACCGCCCTGGATGAATGACCCGTCCGACAACGGTGGGCTCAGCGCCTTCGATGACGACGGTGCACTGACGGCACTGGACCGTGCTCTGGCCGAGCCCGATTGCTGCAGAGAACGCGCGCACGCCTGGGTCGGCCGCCACGTCTGGCGGCCCGACGGACACACCTGCGAGCGGCTGCAGCAGGCCCTGCGGGCCCTGGGAGAGGTCGCCTGATGTGTGGTTTCGCGGGCGTGCTACACGGGCGAGTCACGCGCCGTCTCTGTAGCGACGACGTGCTGCGCATGTGCCGCCTGATTGCGCACCGTGGTCCCGACGAACATGGGACTTGGGAAGACCGTGACGTGGTGCTTGGCCATCGACGGCTGTCGATCATAGACATCGCGAGTGGGCAGCAGCCGATGAAGAGCCCCGACGGTGACGTCGTCCTGGTGTACAACGGCGAGGTCTACAACCACGGTGAGCTTCGCCGCGAGCTCGAGCACCAAGGCCAATCCTTTCGCACGCGAAGCGACACGGAAGCCATCCTCGGAACCTACCGCGCTCATGGACTCGCGTGTACGGGCCACCTCCGCGGCATGTTCGCTTTCGCGCTGTGGGATGCCCGGAAACGACGCCTGCTGCTCGTACGTGATCGACTCGGCATCAAACCGCTCTACTACGCGTTCGGGTCCGAGTACCTCGTTTTCGCTTCGGAGCTGAAGGCCCTGATGGCGTCGGGAGTCGTGCACCGTGACATCGACCCCCAGGCGCTCGACGATTTCCTGGCCTATGGCTTCATCCGCAGCCCGCGTTCCATCTTCAGAGACGTGAAGAAGCTCTTGCCCGGCGAGCAGCTGGCGGCCGAAATCGCGGCAGATGGACAGCTCAGACTATTCCGTCACGAGTACTGGCGTCCGCCCACGCCGGCGCACACGAGCATCGACTACGAGACGGCCAAGACAGAGCTCGAGAACCGAATCCACGAAGCGGTTCGCCTCCGGCTGATGAGCGAGGTGCCGCTCGGCGCATTCCTTTCCGGCGGCATCGACTCGTCCACCGTCGTTTGGTCCATGGCCCGCCAGATGACCCAGCCGGTGCGCACCTTCTCGATCGGTTTCCATGAGCCGCGGTTCGACGAACGCGATGTTGCGCGTGCGGTGGCGCTTCATTTCGGAACGGAGCATCACGAGGAGATCGTCACCCCAGATGCCGTCGCCATCCTCCCCGAGTTGTCCAACGACTACGATGAGCCGTTCGGGGATCCGTCCGCCATTCCAACCTGGTATCTCTGTCGCATGGCTCGCAAGCACGTCACCGTCTCCCTCAGCGGCGACGGCGGGGACGAGCTCTTTGCCGGCTACGCGCGCTACGCCACGCTCGCGGCGGAGCAGCAGCGAATGCCGGTACTGAGTCGGCTCCTGTCCGGTGCAGCCCCGCTCGCACGTTGCGAAGGTCGTCTTCGCAACCGGCTGGAGCGGGCCGCCATGCCGCTCGAGAGGCGTTATGGTCGTTTTCGCAACAACTTCTCGCCCGCCATGCGCGCGGCTCTCTATTCCGAGGAGCTGCGTCGCCTGGTCGACCTGGAGCGAACACAGGACCTTTTTCAGCGTTTCGCCGCTCCTCCCGAGTACGATCCGCTGAGCCGTATGCAGCTGGCCGATCTGCAGGGCTACCTTCCGGACGACGTTCTCACCAAGGTCGACCGTGCCAGCATGGCACATTCGCTCGAGGCGCGAGTGCCGCTGCTCGATCATCAGCTGGTCGCGTTCGTGCAAGGGCTGCCCGTGGACTTCAAAGTGCGCGGCCAGCGCAGCAAGGCGATTCTGCGCGATATCATCGAACCGCACATGCCGCCGCCGGTGCTGCGCCACCCCAAACGCGGCTTCTCGGTGCCGCTGGGGCGCTGGCTTCGCAACGAGCTGGCCCCCCGGCTCCGACAAGCCGTACGAGGCCCCACCTTCCAGAAGAACGGCTGGTTCGATGGGCGCTACGTGCGCAGGCTGGAGACTCTTCACATGAGCGGCCGCGTCGACCTATCCTTCGTCTTATGGCAGCTGTTGGTTCTGGACGTTTGGTGGCAGCAAACCCTGCCGGGCCTGGCGACTGCGGCCTAGCACACTGACCAGCTAGCCGTATTAGTCATGTCCCGCCGAGTCGCTCTGTTCTCGACCACGTTCTGCGACTACTCGCAGACATTCGTCTACGACGAGTTTCGGAGCCATAAACGCTACGATGTGGAGGTATTCTGCCGGGAAACGCGCAACCTCGAGCGGCTCGGTGTCCCGCCGTCCCGCATCCACCAGCCACGGACGAGGTGGTCGCGTCAACTCTACATGACGACGCGGTATTCGTCCGAATTCCATCGCCAATTTCTCGCTCGCCGATACGACATCGTGCACGCGCACTTCGGAACCGGCGCCGTGTACGCATACCCGTATGCGCGTCGCTATCGGCTCCCCTTCGTGGTCACCCTCCACGGATACGACGTTGCGTTGTTGCGGAGCCGGCAGCGCTTCCATCCTGGACGCTGGCAGTATCTGCTCTCATCGCGCGGCATCTTCCGGGATGCCAGCCTCGTGCTGTGCGCCAGCGCGCAGCTGGCCGATATGATCAGTGAGTACGGCGCGCGTCCCGACAGGGTGCGCGTCTACCGGCTCGGAGTGGACCTCGATCGCTTCCACAAAGGCCCCGCGCAGGGCGACGTGCCCCGTGTGCTCATGATCGGGCGGTTCGTCGAGAAGAAGGGGTTCGAGTACGGGTTCCGTGCCTTTTCGAGGGTGGTGCACGGAGGACAGCCGGCAACGCTCACGCTGGTGGGAACGGGCGAGCTCGAGCGCTCGTACAGGAGGCTGGTTTCGGATTTGCGTCTCGAGCCCCACGTGTCGTTCTCCGGTGTGCTGACTCCCGACCAGGTTGCGCAGGAGCTCGCCACGACCGATGTGCTGCTCGCCCCGAGCTGCACGGCTCGCAACGGCGATCTCGAGTCGGGGCTACTGGTGGCCAAGGAGGCTGGTGCCGCCTCGGTCCCCGTGATTGGGTCGCGGCACGGAGGCATTCCGGAGATTGTCGAGGATGGGATCACGGGATACCTGGTGCCGGAACGCGACGAACGGGCGCTGGCCGACCGGCTGGGGAGCGTTCTGGCCGACCCGGCGCTGCGCGCCCGGCTTGGCGCGTCGGCTCGCACGAAGATGGAAAAGGAGTACAACCTCAGGCGGCAGGTCGCGATGCTCGAATCTCTTTACGATCTCGTTCTCGCATGAACACGCGACATCGGCTCGCCAATGGATTCCTTTGGCTCGGGTCGTCCGCCCTGGTCTCTCAGCTGGTCGACAGCGTCTGCACCATCGCGGTGCTGTGGTTCGTGACGCGCGAAGAGATGGGCTTGGCCACGCTCGCGTGGTCCGTGGCCGTGGTGCTCGAGGCCCTGAACGGGCTGGGCGTGGCTTCAGCCATCGTGCAAAGCCCGGAGCTGTCGCGCCGGCAGCTCTCGTCGCTCTTCTGGTATGTCCTGGGCGTGTCCGTCGTGCTGGTCGCTCTAGCTTCCGCTGCGTCACCTTTCATCGCGCGCGCGTACGGCAGGCCGGAGATCGCGCCGATGGTCATCGTGGCGTCGAGCAAGCTGCTGCTGGTCGGCACAGCGCTGGTTCCGCTTCAGCTGCTCAATCGCGCGCTCGACTTCAGGCGGGTAGGCATGATCACGGCTTGCGCCACGCTGTTCGCGGCCGTGGCGAGGGTGTTGCTGGCCGCCGTAGGATTCGGCGCCTGGGCTCTGATCGTGGCCAGCGTGAGTCACGGTGGGTTCGTGTGCCTGTTCGTCTACCTGGTGGCTCCATTTCGGCCGGACTGGGTCTTCAAGTTCACCGAGATCCGCAGGCTGACCGCGTTCGGCGCCAAGATCGCCGCCTCTGCCGTCGTCTACCACTTCTATCGCAATGCGGACTTCCTGTTGGTCGGTCGCTACCTCGGCATGCAGGCGCTCGGTGTGTACCGCGTGGCGTTCGATCTGCCCATGGGCATTGCCACGGCCATCCTCAACGTCGTCAACCGCGCAGCCTTGCCTGTTTACGCTCGCGTGGCCCGTGATCCACAGGAGCTCGCTAGGACCTTCCACTTCACGGCTCGTTCGATCACGTTGCTCGTGAGCGGAATTCTGGCCATTATCTGGGCATCGGCTCCTGATTTGCTGCTTCTGCTCGGCAAGGGCCAGTGGATCGCCGCAGCTCCCGTGGTGCGCGTGCTATGCGTCGCGGCCTGGTTGCGTTGTCTCGCCCAAACGTTTCCTCCGCTCTTCAACGCAGCCGGCCGCCCGGCGTTCGTTCTGTACGATTCGGTGCTGAGCCTGATTGTCATGGTGGGCGCATTTGCCGGTTCACTCCAGCTCTGGGGCGATCGAGTCGGCGTCATCGTGATCTCCTACGCATGGCTGGCCTCCTACCCGGTGTTGCTCGGCTTCGAGTGGGCCATGGCGCGTTCGGTGATCCCCCTTCGCGTCGGCGCGTACCTCCGCGCCTTGCTGCCGGCCGTTGACGGTGTCGCGCTCCTGGTCGGTGCCTTCGTGCTGTTCGAGCCACTTCGACGAACGCTGCGCCCCGGCGTGGCGTCGTTCACCGCGACCGTGGCCGCCGGAGCCCTGGTGTACGCGGCTTACCTCGGACTGGGCTTGAAGCTGACTCCCCGCCGATTGCTCGCCCGTGCGAGCGATTCGTAGGTAGCTCACCGAACGGTGCGCTGCATGGCTCGTTGCCGTCGCGAGGCCGTTGGTGCCGACTGTGGCACTATGCCCTCAGAATGCGCCCGAGCGCGTCCTCGATTTCACACCAGGGCATGTCGGTGCCCCCGAGGGCGGCGACACAGAAGCACAGCCCCCCGATGCTCAGCGGATAGCCCTTGAACACGCTGTCGCCGGCGACCTCGGCCAACAGCTGGCGCCACGGCCCTGCGTCGGCCTCCCTGGCGGCGCCCACCGCTGCCAGCTGCTCGAGAAGCTGGTTCTCGCCCGAGCCGGCCACCAAGAGGCCCTGTTCATCGGCCAAGGCGATCGCGCGCATGCCCGCGCGTCGGGCGACGCTCTGGAGATAGAGGCCCACGGCCTGGCCGGGTGACGACGATCGACACTGACGCCGTTCTGTTTCCATGCCTCGTGTCCTTGGGGTGGGAGCGGCACTCGGGCCGCGGCGACCATGGTAGCCAGCAGCGATTCGGGGAAACAACAAACCGACATCGGGCGCCTAGCGCCCGGCCCGCACTTATCGAAGCGCCTAGCCTACGCCCACCTGCTCGCGTGCGCCGACCCGCGGCCTCGACCTACGGCGTCGAGCTCGACGCACACGTGTCTGCGCCGCCCCTCATGCAATGGCTGTCGACGCAATTCAGGCCGACCGCGCATCGGGGCTCGGACAGCGACGAGAGCGGCCCGCACACGGCGCCCTCCGGCAACCATGGCCTGCAGACCGGATCGGCGAACATCGGGTCGCAGTAGAGCGCTGGCCCGCAGCGCTTGCCCGCACACTTCTCGTACTCGCCGACGACCTCGTAAGGTACGCATCGGCCGTCGGTGGAACAGCCGAGGTAGATCCGGCTGTCGCACGGGAGATCGGTCGTGCACGTCTCGCCCTCGGCGCGGCCTTTGCTGCATCGACCGTCGATGCAATAGAGCCCGTAGCGGCAGTCCTGCAAAGAGGCACAGCTTTCGCTCAGGTACCGCGTGGGCGCACAGATCCCCTCGTTGCACTGCAGCCCGGGCTCGCACGGCTCCTCACCCGAGCCGTCGCATTCTGCTCCGAGTCCTCTGGTAGTGCCGCAGCTCCCGCAGTGGATGTCGGCCGAGTCCGATCGACACAGACCGCTGGCGCACTGCAGATCGTAGACGCAGGGCTCGCCGGTGCGCAGTGTGCCGTGCGCGCCGCAGGGGGTGCGTGCAGGACCGTACAGCGTTTCGAGGCCATCGTGCCCGTACGCGCGGTCGTAGATACGCTCGTCGCAGGTCATCTGCTCTGTCGAATGCACGCAGGCCGGCCACTGGTCTGGGTCGACGATCACCCCGGGTGCCTCGAGCTGGTCGCGGTACGAGTCAGAGTAGATTTGAGCGCAGCTCCCAAGTGTGAGCTCGAGCGACTCGGAGAGCTCTGGCAGGCATTCGAGGAGCTTGGAGCAGGTTGGCGGAACGAGTGCGTCCATGAACTCGTGGATGTCAGCGTAGGTGCCCTCAGCGCCGCCCGCGCCACCGTCGGAGACGCCTTCGCCGGCGGAGCCGGCGCGCAGGGAGCCTCCCGAATCGCCGGACATGCCGCCGACGGGGGCGCGTTCGCCGGCGGAGCCGTTGCCCGTGGAGCCACCCGAGTCGCCGGATGTGCCGCCGAAGCCCCTCCCGTCGCCGCCGGTGGCCGATTCCGATCCCGCTTGCCAAGCTCCAGCGTTGTTCCCAGCGCTCGGCGTCTGCGAACGGTGACGGGTCTTGCCACCGCACGACATCAAGAGCAACGCTAGCGCCAGGCACGTAGCCCCCGCTGACGCGAAGCGCACGGGACTGCATTGGCCATCGACTGTGAGCGCCCGCGGTGTCACGGCAGGGTTGTAGCCGGTCTTTGCACTCGCGGCAGCCGTTTTCGCCCCCGTAGGCTCGGGACTGCCGGCGCCGTGGTAGACTCCGCCGGCACCCGTGACGAGGAAAGTCCGTCTACTCGAGTTGCTGCTTGGGCGGGGACACGTCGCGGACCCGAAGGTCGCCTCGGGCCTCATCATGGCCGGCCGGGTCGTCTGTGGCGGATCCGTCGTGACCAAGCCGGGCCAGCTCGTTTCGGCGGACGCGCCAATCCACCTCCGAGGCGTTCAGCTCAGGTACGCGAGTCGTGGAGGATACAAGCTCGAACGCGCCCTTCGGCACTTCGGCGTGGACCCGCGGGGCCAGGTTGCCCTCGACGCCGGCGCCTCGGCAGGTGGCTTCACCGATTGTCTGCTGAAGACAGGGGCATCGCTCGTCTATGCGGTCGACGTCGGCTACGGCCAGCTGCGCGCGAGCCTGGCCATGGACTCGCGCGTTCAGGTCATGGAAAGGACCAATATCGGGGTGCTCACGGCGGCGAGTTTCCCGGAGCCCATCGATCTGGCGGTCATTGATGTCTCCTATCTTTCGCTCGAGAAAGCCATCCCCATCATCGGGGCCTGCTTCGTCAAGCCGGTGCGCATCATTGGCCTGGTCAAGCCGCTGTTCGAGGGGCTTCGCCGTGAAGAGATGGGCGATCGCGATGCGATCCTCGACAGCCTATCGCAGCTCCTGCGTGCGCTCGCCAGGACCGAGTACCGCGCTCGCGATGTCGTCGTTTCCCCGATATTGGGGGGCAATAGTGCCGTCGAGTTTCTGCTGCTGGTGGACCGGCTCGCAGAGCCGGCGCCGAGCCCTGATGTTCTGGTCGCTGCGGCGCTGAGGGGCTGGGACGATGCGCCGCCGGTGGCGCCGGAGCGGGTGGAGGGGCGGGAAGACGGCGGGGTGGAGCGGTAGCTACGCCGCGGACCGTCCAGCGACCGAAGCTGGGGCGAGCGACCACCGGTAGGCTCGGGAAGCGGCCTGCTTTCAGTTGGGATGATTTCTTGGCAAGGACTATGGGCCGGCGGGTCGCGCGGAAACCTCAGCAGCGCACGATCCTTTCGGCGGGTACGCCCCATCGGGCGATGTCCTCTGGGTCACTCGTCAGAACGACGGCGTCACGGTCCAAGGCCATGATCGCGACGTGGCCATCCACGACGTCCCTGGGGCCAACCGCCGCCGCCAGGGTGCCGATCCGGCGGCCTGCCTCCGAATCGAGTGGTATCTCGGTTACGAGGTCACTCCCGAGGAAACGGGCCAATCGCGCCTGGCGGCCCCCGCCTCGCCAAACCTGAGCGACAACAGCAGAGCTGGTGGCAAGCGCCACCTTGGCACGATCGGCCAGCAGAACGTAGCCGCGAACCGTCGCCATACCGCGGTCGAGCGCAATGAGTGCCCCCGCATCGAGCACCACGTTCTTCATGCGGCCCGCCGACGTGCCCGCCTCTGACGACGGTTCTTCATCGACTTCAAGATCGTTCCTCTCGGAAGTCCGAGCGCCCGGGCCATTGATGCTACGATGGCCGGTGGCGTCGGTTCGCGCGACTCCAGCTCTTCCAGGTCCGCCACGAGGTCGGCGCGAGCGCGCGCCTTTGCACGGATCGCATCCGCGACCCAGGCGCTGACGGAAGCGGCGCGGCCGCGGCGGACCTCTCTCTCTGCCAGGCGGACCAGATCGTCGTCGAGGCTTATGGTGATCCTGCGCATACCCAGAGATTACCGTAGTATGCATCAGGAGCCAATCCACTCAGGAGGCCACAACGCTGGGACGGGCGCAACTTGGCAGTGTGCCAAGCCGGACGGCTCTCGAGTCGGACAGCGGCAGACTTCCCGGCGCCCAACGCACTTCAGGCTTGCCCCACGCCCCGTGTCGGCTCGACGATCGTTTGCTCATCCGCGACGCGTCCGCGCCCGAGCTCGTCATCGGCTTGAGCTCGGGCGCGTTCAACTCAGCTGGTAGCTGCTGGTGCACCGTCACTGAATGGCATCATCTGGACCAGGATCTGCACTTGGAGCCTGCCCGGGACCACGTGGTCCGCGTCGTCCGCCGCGGCCGGGCGGAGGCTCAAGCGTGCCGTTCTGGTGGGCCGCCTTGATCTCGTCCTTGGTCACGGCGCCATCACCGTTGGCATCTGCCACGCCGATGCGCTCCCAAACGAAGTCGGGGACCTCGCTCTTCTCGAGCTTACCGTCACTATTGGTGTCGAAGCGCTGAAAGGGGCGCTCGCCGGGCTTGCCCTGTCCCGCGCGTGCCCAGCCGTCGGGTCCACCCTGTCCCGCGCGTGCCCAGCCGCCGGGTTCGCCCAGTCCGCCTCGTCCGCCCTGGCGCCAGCCTTTGGGGGGACCGAGCTTGCCGTGGGCGTGAGCAGCTCGAAACTCCTGGAGGCTGACCTTGCCGTCGCCGTTCGCATCCGCGACCTTCATGCGGCTCCAGCGGAACTCGCCGACCTCGGACGGTGTCAGCTGACCGTCACCGTCGCTGTCCGCTTCGGCGAATCGCTGCGCCTGGTGTTGGGCCATGGTGGCCTGGAGCTCTTGCTCGGTGATCACACCGTCGGCATTGGTGTCAGCGCCACCCAATCTGTCACGCGCGCGCGGCGGAAGCTCGGATGTCTCGAGCTTGCCGTTGTTGTTGGCGTCGAATCGTTCGATGAGGCGGCCAGGACCGCGACCCTTCGGGGCGCCCGCTGGCGCCCCCGCCTTGCTGGACGCCAGAGCTTGGGTTGAGGCAGGGGACTCGGGGTCGTCCGTGGCGCCGCCGCAGCCAGCCAAAGTGAGCACGGACACGAGACCGAGGGTCACGGTTGAGGTAAGGACTGTCAGTCTGGACTTGTTCATGGGTTTGTCTTGGGTTTCGGGTTCTTGTCTCGGGGTTCGTGGCATCCGACGCTGGGCCTCGCCGAGTCCCTACGGTCCCCAGTCCCCGGGCAGGCAGCTACTACAAAAGCATCGTAATTTCGACAGGTTGCGCCACGGCACGCAGTACAGCGTCTTCTGGCGTAGGGTGAGGCTACCCTCGAGCGTCGATCGCGATGGCGACCACGCCCGACCAGGAGCGCCCAACATTGAGCGATCTCGAGCAAGCAGTAGCGCGGGTCCAGTCGGGCGACATGGCCGCCTTCCGCCAGATCGTCGAGGCCACCACCGACCGCATGTTCCGCTTGAGTGCAAGAATCATGGGCAGCTTGGCCGACGCCGAAGACGTCGTTCAGGAGGCGTACGTCAAGGCCTACCAGGCGCTCAGCGCTGGCGGCTTCGACCGACGCTCGCGGGTGGATACTTGGCTGTACCGGATCGTGACGAACACGGCGATCGACGCGCTGCGGACTCGCAAGCGCCGCCGAACGCAGAGCGACGAAGCCATCGAGCCCGAGTTCGATGGAGTGGCCCCAGCCGAGGCACGCGTGGCGCTCGTGGAAATCGAGCAGCTGCTCGGCCTGTTGCCGGCGGACCAGCGTGCTGCCGTCGCGCTCAAAGCTCTGGAGGGGCTGACCTCTGCTGAGGTTGCGGAAATCCTGGAATGCAGCGAAGGAGCGGTGGAGCAACGCCTGGTCCGCGCTCGCGCCACACTCCGTCAACTGGGGCATGAAGCATGACTGTACACACGCAAGACGTCGAAGCAAGACTCGAGAAGTTGGCTCGGGCCACGGACGGGCTACGCGCGAGGCCGGAGCTCGGAGCGCGCATTTTGTCGGCGGTCGAGCGAACCGCTCGACCCAGTTGGATCGAGTCGGTGACCCTGTCGGCACGCGCGGGCTTCGCGGTGGCAGTCTTCGCGGCAGCAGCCGCTGTGGTGCTGGCCTGGCACAATGAGGCGCAGGCCGTCGAGGCGCAGGCCGTCGCCTACGGCGCAATGGGGATCGAGTGGTGAACCGCACCAAGCTCACGGGCGTACTGGTTCTCGCTGGCGTGTTCCTTCTGGGTGCCCTGGCCGGCGGCGCAGGACTGTTCGCATGGCAACAGCGATCGAATGCTGACGAGCTGATGGGGGGCCCGACGGAATGGATGCAGCACCGGCGACTGGCCGCTCTCGGGCGGCACCTCGGGCTCAGCAGCGCTCAACGTGAACAGATCCACCAGATCATGCTTCGTCATCGAGCCGAGCGGGAGAAGCTGCTCGATGATCTGAATGACCGGTGCGGCTCGACCCTTCGTGACCACAAAACCAGAGTCGACGGCGAAATCCGAGCCGTGCTCTCTCCCGAACAGCAGGCACAGTTCGACCGGCTTCAGGCAAAGCAGCGCCGGCGTTTTCCTTTCGGCCAGCCACCGATGATGGGGCGCGGCGGGCCGGGCCGTGGCGGCATGGGCCGCGGTGGACTGGGCCGCGGCGGGCCACCCACACCGTAGTCCGACGGTGTCTTCGCGCCGAACGTTGTTTCGTGCTCCCGCATGCCTCTGGTTGCGCTAGCCTCGGCGCATGCAACGTGACTTCTTGCTTGATCCAGCGATCCGGGCTGCCTGGCCCACGAGAACCCCGTCTCGCGTCGCGGTGCTCTCTCTGCTGTTGGGCTTGTCGGCCTGCGACGAGGAGGACGCGTGCAGCGGCGGCGAGGTCTGCGAGTGCGCGCACTTCGACGACTGCTACTTGGAGTGCCACGATTCGAACTGTAACTTCCGGGTGCATGACCTGGTGCACGGCGGCGGCGTCTGCGACGATGGCTGCCATCAGCTCTGCTTCGCCGTCACGGACTGCTCGCTGTCCTGCGGCAATGGTTGCACCTCCGAGGTACACGACGTAACGAGCTCCGGCACACTGTGCGGCAACGGTTGCGACCACCAGTGCTTCGGCTTGGATCGCTGCGGCGTGGTCGCAGGTGCTGACAGCAAGGTCCACTGCCACAACGCGACCACGTGCGACATCGAGGTCGGACCCGGTTCCTACGTGATGTGCGACTCGGTCTCCACCTGTAGCGTCGACTGCGCGGGGGACTGCGGCGTGCATCACACGGGAGTGTCGGGTTCACCCCAGGTCACCTGCCCGTCGAGCGCGCCCAGAACCGAATGCTCGTCGACGCTCATCGCCTGCGGCGGCTGCGAAGGGTGGCCGCCGCCATGAACGAGCGCATTGCTTCGCTGCGAACGCTGGCTTCTGTCGCCGGGCTGTCCGCACCTCTGCTCGCTGTCGCTCCGGCAGGAGCCGAGAGCATCATCAAGCGCCCGGGAGAGCATCCTCACTACTTGGTCGAGGCCGAGCCGCATCTGCTCTTCGGCTGGGCCGAGCCGCCCGGTGTCGACACGCCAGGCGATGAGGCGTACGGCATCGGTGCTCGGCTGAGCATCCCGGTCGCCGACGGCCTCGTCCATTCCATCAACGATTCGGCGGCCATAGGCTTCGGCGGCGATTTCCTCCACTACTATTCGGGACGCCATTTCGCCGGACGCTGCACCCGCTCGGTGCCGGGTCCGGCCGGCACTTCCGTGTGTGTCGAGACGACCGCGGACGGAGGCTACGCCAACATGCTCGTGTTCCCGGTCGTATTCCAGTGGAACTTCTGGCTCACGGACGTGATCAGCGTATTCGGAGAGCCGGGCCTCGCATTGACCTGGGACAAGAACCAGGGGCTGGACTTCTCGCCTCTGGTGCTCTGGGGCGGGGCCCGGTTCAAGCTGGCCGACTCGGTGGCCATCACGCTGCGCCTCGGCATCCCGACGATCTCGGCAGGGGTATCGTTCCTGCTCTAGCCCCCATGGGGCGCGGCAAATGGGGGCAGTGCCCCACGCGAACCCCTGCCCGGCATCGCTGGCTCGTACCTGTGGAACGTATCGGAAAGGCAAAGCACCATGGCGACGACCGAAATCACCATTCAGAACTTCGCATCCACCATCAAGAACAGCAGCGTGCTTCTGATCGACTGGTGGGCTCCATGGTGCGGCCCGTGCCGCGCCTTCGGACCGGTGTACGAACGTGTCGCCGCCAAGCACCCGGACGTTACCTTCGGCAAGGTCAACACGGAGAACGAGCCGGCGCTCGCCTCGCAATTCAAAATCCAGGCCATTCCGACCCTAATGGTGATCCGTGACGGTGTCCTCGTGTTCGAGCAGGCGGGCATGTTGCCAGAGGCGGCCCTGACCAGTCTGATCGAGCAGGCGCAGAAGCTCGACATGGCGGAAGTGAAGGCCAAGACTGCCAAAGAGCAGACGGGCACGAACAAGGCTGCGAGCGCCTGAGGCGGCCTGAGGAGGTGGATGCGGTTTGCGCTAGCAGCGGTCTGAAGTACGCTCGAAGACCTGACGATGGTCTCGAGACAATGGCCGGAAGAGTGGCCACCGCGGCCGCGTGCACTCGGAGCGACGTCATGCCGCGCGATGGCCTGGGTCGCCACCATGATGACCACGGCGGCCCTGGTCGGGTGCTTCGAGCAGAAGACGGAGGTCATCACGACCTCTGGTCGTCGCCCAAAACCGTCTCCGCCCGTGGCCGTCACTGGTTCGATCGCTGTGGAACGCTCCGGTGAGCTCGAGCTCTGCGTAGACGGCGCACTGCCACCGGTCGACGCCAAGCAGGTACCGAACGCCCGCAAGCTGCTCGGTGAGCGGCTCGCGCGGGCGGCGAGCTCGGGTGAGCCGGCGGACAAGAGCTGCAAGCGGAGATATCAGCTTCGTCCGGAGCTGGCTGCTTGCAGCGCCAACGAGACCATGGTCGTGGACGGCGCGAACCTGACTCTATCGGTCGTCACGCGCTACTATCGGATCGGTGCGTCCGAACGCGGGAGCGCCGCCGAACGCGAGTGCACGAAGGCACAGGGGAAGTGGGCGTCGGCAGATCCGACCGAGCCCGGCGTGGCCGCCGAACGATTTCGTCAAGGGGCCAGCAGGGTCCTGGGCGGTGTCAACCAGCACGTGGTCAAGGAAGTGGACCGCGTCGCCCGTCCGCGCTGACCCCGTGTGGTACCGCGTGTCAGCCGAGCTCCGGGAAGCTCGACGACGTCGCTGGGCACCGATGCGGGGCTACTTGCCGACGAACGTCGTGACCGTCGTGGCGGCGAGCGAAGCGGTGAACGTGCCGCCGCTCACCGCAACCGCGGTCTTGGCGACGAGGTTGTCGCTCGACGACGTCACGGTCGGCGTCATCGACGCTGGCGCTGTCCCGCCGGCAATGGTGATCGGCACCTCGGCCGCCGCGCTGCCCTTGTTGATCGCCACGACGACGACGGTGCCGTCCTCACCCTTGTAGGCTGAGAGAAGGACGTCCGCGGGGATGTTCCCCGTGATGTCCACCCGCACGTAGCCTGGCCGGATGAACTTGGTGAAGTTGCCAAACGTGTAGTGGCGTTTGGTGTCGGTTCCGTTGTTGTACAAACCCTCGTTGGTGCTCGTCCCGTTGTACCACCACCAGAGCCAGGCATTCGCTTGACCGACGGTGAGCGCGTTGTGCACCCATCCTGCGACCGCAACGCCGTTCTTGATGTCGGTGCTCGGTCCCTCTTCCGGCCAGTACTTCACGCCGGACATCTCGGTCTGCCAAATCGGTTTGTCTGGCTTTCCGTCGTTGACATCGGCGGGCCAGGGTTCCGCCACCTGGGTGTCGTACTGGTGCACCCCTATGATGTCGATCGCGGCCCAAGCCGCAGAATCCTTGTACAGGTAGTGGCCATAGTCGTATCCCTCCCCTGACGCGCATTTGCTCGCGCAAGTGGCTTCGACAGCCTCGGTAATAGTATTCCCGAAGCAACCGCAGTTGAATGGGTCCGAGCTGTTCGGATGGCTGGCGACGGTCGAGCCCGTGGCCGATATGTTGCTCCAGAAGTGTATCCATTCGGATGCTTCGGGCGCGATCAACTTCACCCCGGCGGCCTTGAGCTTCGGTCCCAGGACCTTGACGAAAGCCACCATCTCGTTGGCCGTGTATTCGGTCGTATCGTAGTCGCCGTTGCACGGTGGACCGATCGTGGAGCCACACGACTTGAAGTCAGGCTCATTCCCCGCAGACATGGCGTACAGGCTGTTGTCTTTGGCGAATTTGGCGATCGCATCGGACCATGATTCGTAGCAGCTTTCGAGCAGGTGTCCGCCCTTGGAGATGCTGTTGTTGTCCTTGCAGTTGGCAGGCGGGCTCCAGACCGACCCGATGATCGTGGTGGCGCCGTACTTCTTCGCCGCGGAGATACTGCTCGACTCGTTGTTGTTGTAGAAGCCGCCGTTGGAGCCCATGCCGACGCGGAGAATGGTCAGGCCGATCCCGGTGCTCACGTCGAACATGGCTTTCGCTTGCGCGTCCGTGAGGGCGCTCCAGGTATCGTTGATTCCGAACCCATCGATGGTCTGCTGGGTCTGAGCGAGCTGCACTGTCACGGCCCCCGGCTCCCCGCCGCCAGTGCCCGTACCGCCGCCGGTCTCGCCCGTTGTGCCGCCAGTGTCCGTTGCCGTTGACCCGCCGGCGTCCGTCGTGCCGCCCGTCGCGGCCGTTGTGCCGCCCACATTGCTCCCACCGCCCCTTCCGGTCCTGCCGCCCGAAGTGCCACCGCCGCCTGCGCGGCCGCCAACGGTCGCGCCACCGGAAACCGTTTCGCCGCCCGCATTCGTCGTGCCCCCCGCGACCGTCGCGCCGCCTGCGCTGGTCGTGCCTCCCGTGATGGGGCTGCCACCACCTGCGGCGGTCGCTCCGCCCGCGGCCGTGGTCCCACCGCTCGAGATGCCACCCGTCGTGGAGACGAACCCACCGGTAGCGGTCATGCCGCCAGAGGCCGAAGCGCCACCGGCAGCGGTGCCGCCTTGGCCACCTGCTCCGCCGGTGGAGTCGCCGTCACCGGAGCTGCCACAAGCGGCGCACAAGACGAGAAGTGAGGCCAGCGAGGTAGATACGGGGGGGTTCGTGCTTTTCATGGCATCTCCGTGGATGTTGCAGTGCTGAGTGGCGCAGTTCGCACGGCTGGGCGTGCTTGGCTGCCCATTCCCGGCCAAGGCGAGATCTCAGCGTAGCTCGCCGCGCCGAGAGCGACAACCGCTGTGGCCGTGGCCTGGCAGGCGGATGAGAAGTGTTGGCCAGCGGCTGGCACGGCCCGTGCGTGTCACTCCGGTCAGGTGTCGGACCAGGCGTGAAGATGCAAAATTCCGTACGTCGCGCGATCTTTCGGCCTTGTGGCCACCACCGCAGCGATTTGTTTCGCAGCAACACATGGAAACGATTCCGGTCTTGGACGCTTGTTCCGCAGCTCAGGATGGCGCTCGGCCCCGGAAGCAGCCTGCGAAACGCTCGCGCAAGATGCGCAGCGGGCAATGCGCGACGGAGTTTGCGTGTCTCACGGGACGCATGCGTCTCGTATCAGCGATCCGGTGGGATCTCTCCGTTCCCCGGGCGGTCCAACCGTGGCCGCGGCGGGTCCGCAGCCATTGCCTCGACCCCGCGATGCCCTTGGATGGTAGCGGACCTGACGCTGCAACAGCGCAACAACCAAGAAAAGAGGGTCATCTGGTCCGTGATAGCTCTGCTCGTAGTCGATCCACGGGAGCATGCGTACTATCTCAGGTGCCAGAACAAGCGCGCGGACTACGCCAATGCGTGCTGGAGCGTGGTCAACTGGGACGACGTGTCGAAGGGTTTCCCAAAGGCACGCACGCTGGACGCCCTGCGCTGACGGCTCTGGTGTCAGGCCATCGACCCGACAAAGGCATGCCGTCTGCGTAGGAATCGTACCGGGAGAGCTCGCCCACGCCGGACGGCAGACGACAAGATGGCCATGGGGCCAATATGAACCCCATGGCCATTGGTTGCTGGTTGCCCAGCCTACTTGCAGACGTAGGTCGTGACGGTCTTGCTGGCGAGCGAGGCCGTCAGAACGCCGGCAGCCACGCTGACCGGGGTGCCGTCCTTGAGGTTGTCGCTCGCGGACGTCACGGTCGGCGTGCACGAGGTGGGCGCGGTCCCGCCGGCAATCGTAATCGGTACCTCGGCCGCCGCGCTGCCCTTGTTGATGGCCACGACGACGACGGTGCCGCCTGCCGGATCCTTGTAGGCCGAGAGCAGGACATTCGTGTCCGAGTTGCCCGTAACGTCCACTGCGACGTAGCCGGGCCGCACGAACTTGCTGTAGTTGCCCATCGTGTAGTAGCGCTTGGCAGTGGTCCCGCCACTCTTCAGCTTGGCCAAGCCTTCGTTGTCGTCTTGGTACAGGGCCTGGTACCACCAATAGAGCCAGGCCGAAGCCTCGCC
>JAFGIS010000368.1 GCA_016929495.1 Polyangiaceae bacterium
CAACGGCGTCGCGTCGTACGCGTCGAGAGCTGGCAGGCCCCCACCTGGCGCCAAGAGACGCGCGGCTGCGCTCCTCGGGATCCCGGCGAGCACTCGAGCGGGCGGACGTCCTCCCCACTGTGGATCGAAACCTGCCGTGTGGGTGCCGACGACCAGGATGCCGCACGTCATCGGCTCGCTCAGGACGTCGGCGAACGCCTGGCGGCTTGGAGGATCCACGCGGTGCAGGTCGTCGATCGCGAGAACAGCTCGGCCTGAGGGCGCCTGACGAACCGCTCTGCGCAGCGCCCAACGGAGCGCCTCCGCGACAGCATGGCGGCGCTGCGTTGGAGTGCGGCGAGCGTCACGCCCCGGTGCAAGCGACAGCATTTCGGCCAGGCCCGTTCCGGCCGCCGGAGTGAGGCCCACCGCGCCATGTGCCTGCAGTTCATCCTCCCTCAGCAGCGTCAGCTCGGTGATGGCTCGACGCACCGTGTAGTACGCGACTTCCGCCCAGTACGGGTCCGGATACGCCAAGGCAATCGCGTCGCCCTCATGTCGGCACTCCTCCAGGAACTCGTGAAGGAGTCGTGTCTTGCCGGCCCCCGTTTCGCCGATCAGGCGCACTCCCATCAACGTTTCGGCTGCGTCGCTTCGACGCGCTCGCAGGTACTCGAGGTCGTCTTCGCGACCTTCCAGAGCGAAGGGCAGGGGAGGCGTGTCGGGTGGCGGAGGGAAGGTCGTGTGCGGCGTCAGGCGGCCGCCGCATTCGAGACAGAACTTCGCGGCCGGGACCAGGGAGCCGCACGTCGGGCATTTCTGCGCTTCGCCGGGATAGACGGAGGGTCGCGTGGAGCTCGAGCCGTGTTCGACCGCAGCATGGGCGGCGCGCAGAGCGTCTGAAAACTCGAGCGCATCCTGGAAGCGGCGGCCCGGCTCTTTCGCCATCGCCTTTCGGACGACCCCGACCAGTGCCTCTGGAACGCCCCGCTCCGGAGCGATCTGGCGCGGGTCGGGCACCGGCATCGACAGGTGCATCATGACCACCTGGGTCGGGCTTTCGGCTTCGAACGGCAGCCTTCCGGTCAGCAGCTGGAACAGAATGACACCCACGGCATACAGGTCGCTGCGACCGTCGATGGGGTCGCCGCGCCCCTGTTCCGGGGCCATGTAGTCCGGGGTGCCACATACGATACCGGGGCTTGTCACGTTCGTCGCAAGCGGTTCCGCCTTCAGTTTCGCGAGCCCGAAATCGAGGACTTTGACGAAGTCCCCGCCGCGACGCATTGGTTCCAGAATGACGTTTTCTGGTTTGAGATCTCGGTGGATGATGCCCAAATCGTGGGCTTCTGCCAGTGCCGCCAGGACTTGGTGCAGCACGTTGGCGATGCGGGCAACCGGCAAGGGCCCTTCCTCGTACGCGACGCGAGCGAGGTCCTTGCCGCGTAGGAATTCCATCACCAAGTACGGCTGGCCATCGTCGGTACGACCGAAATCAAACACGGCGATCGAGTTGGGATGGTTCAGGCGGCTCGCAGCACGCGCCTCGGTCATGAAGCGCACGACGGAGTTTTCATCCGCCAGCAGATGCGGGTGGATGATTTTCACCGCGACCGTGCGCCCGAGGACGCTCTGCTCCGCGCGATAGACACGCCCCATGCCGCCGATACTGATGAGATCGATGATGTGATAGCCGCCGGGCAGCGTCTGGCCGACGAAGCGGTCTTCGCTACAGTCCCCGAGGGTGCCGACCGGGAATCCGCAAGTCGGGCAATAGTGATGCTCCGGGGAACAGTTCGTTCCGCACTGAGGGCAAGGGCGCGTGCCGACCGCGGGGGACTTCATCGGGGTTGTTGAGCATTGAGCCTCGCTGCCCTTGCCGGCCGAAGGGCCCGAACCAGTATGTTCACCCGCGAGACTGCCGCCGCCAATTGCTAGCACAATCGGAGCGGTCCTGGGGTGGCCAGGGTGCGACGCCCGGGGGAAAACGGCCGTGCGGCGAGGGGCAGGCGTCCTTCGGGTGCTGCCAGTCCCGGAAGCCGGCGTTGTCGACACCAGCGTGCCGCCGCTCGCGAGCGGACCGTGCGAGTGCACCTTTGGCTGCGGATGCTGTAAGCTCGCTCTTCCGATGTCACAGAGGGTCAGGCTCGGAGAGTTGCTGGTCGACGCCCACATCATCAGTCGCGAGCAACTGGATGAAGTGCTTCGTCGCCAGGCGACCGATCCTCGGCGACTGGGGATCCTGCTCGTGGAGGCCGGCTTGCTGACCGAGACAGAGGTCACTCAGATCCTAAGCCAGCAGCTCAGCGTGCCCTGGGTCTCGCTGTACCACGTGGACTTCTCGCGGCAGCTGCTCAACTTGGTTCCCCAGGAGCTCGCCGAGCGCTACTGCGTTGTCCCCATCTTCGTCCGCCGCGTGAGGGGGCTCGGCCAGACCTTGTACATCGCCATGGATGACCCGAGCGATGAGGCGGCGATAGCGGCGGTCGCCGAGTATTCTGGTCTGCCCGTGCGGACGATGATCGCTCCGCCGTCGGAGATCCGCGCCGCGATACGTGCCTACTACACATCGGTGAGCCTGCGGCCCGTTCAGGCCGGCTCTGACCAGCGATTGGTCGATCCCAGCGCAACCAGTCCAAGCACGGCCGCCGAACAGGTACTTCCCCCTACCGTCCGCGCGGCGCTGTTGCCAACGAAAGCGGAATCGGGGAACGCCGCTGCTGCGGCGGAAGCTGCCGCGGCGCCTGCAGCACCGTCGGGCGAGCAGGCTTCCGAGCGGACGGGCGCAACGCCTGTCGTCCGAGCTGCGCCGCCCGAGGACGGGTCGGCGAAGGCGGCAGCGAGCACGGTGGCAGCATCGGTCGAAACGCCGGCCCGAGACCTCGTGCAGCCGGACGACGCGGACCGAGGCGCTTCGTCGCCGCGAGCCACGCCGTCGGCCCAATCGAGGCTGCAATCGCTCATCGGCGCAGTCGGCGCGGCCGCGCCGGTGGATGCGGGGCAAGCGCACGGCGTCGTCGAGTCGGGCGCCGTGCATTCGAGGCGGGCCGGCATGCCCGAGCCGCGACGAGGTGCCGCACAACGTATGATAACGGTGACGCTGCTCGACGGCACCGAGATCAAGCTGCCCGCTCGTTCGAGCTCCGCCGACGGTGACGAGTCCATGCCCGGCGAGCAGCTTACCGCAAGGGACATGGTGGCCGCGTTGCGCGCAGCGGTCCACGGCGCGGACGCCTCACCGATCTTGGGCGACAACCCGCGTTGGGAGCGACTGGTCGCAGCGCTGCTGGCTCTTCTGTTGCGCAAGCACCTCATCGCGGACTGGGAGTTCATCGACGAGTACAACAAGCTCGTCAGCGAGTGAGAGCGCTGTGGTCACCTCGGCTCAGGAACGGGTCATCACCGTCGCGGAGCTCAGCCGGCTGTTGAAGCACGCCATCGAGGGCGTCACCGGCTCGGAGTGGGTCGAGGGGGAAGTGGCCTCCTTCAAGCGAGCGGCCAGCGGTCATGTCTACTTCAGCCTTCGCGACGAGCGAGAAGACGCGAGCGTAGACTGCGTCATGTACCGGCTCGAGGCGCAACGTGCCCGAGGCATTCTGACGGACGGTGCGAGAGTACAGCTTCTGGGGCGACCCACGCTGTGGGCTCCACGGGGACGACTCCAGTTCGCAGCGATGCGTTGTCGACCTGCCGGCCGCGGCGCGCTGCTGGAAGCACTGCAGCGACTCAGACAGCGACTGGCGAGCGAGGGGCTCTTCGCCGAGGCGCGCAAGCGCCCGCTGCCCGCGCGGATGCGCATTCTTGGCGTCGTCACGAGCGCCCACGGAGCGGCGTTCCAGGACATCTGTGCCGTGGCGTTCAGGCGCGGCGGCGTCCGCATCGTGTTGTCCCCAGCGTTGGTTCAGGGGGAAGGCGCGCCGGAAAGCATCGTCCGGGCGATGGATCTGCTGGAACGCTATCCGGGCGTACAGGCGCTGATCGTGGGACGCGGAGGCGGCTCGAGCGATGAACTGATGGCGTTCAACGACGAGCGTGTGGTTCGACGTATCGCGGCGTACGCCGTGCCGGTCATCAGCGCGGTTGGGCATGACGTCGACTTCACGCTGGCCGACCTGGTCGCTGACGTGCGCGCGGCAACTCCATCGCAAGCAGCAGAGCTCGTCATTGCCGACAACCAGGCGAGAGTCGAGCTGTTGTCGGGCCTGCTCCGGCAATTGACGATGGCCATGCGCGCGCGTATCGGCGATGACCGAGCGAGGCTGCAGAAGATGCGCAACAGCATGAGCGATCCGCGTTTCGTTATCGTCGAGCGCCAGATGGCTCTCGACGACCTCAGGCTCCGAGCAGAGCGACAGATACGGCGACACCTCTCGCGCTGGCGCTTGGCGGTCCAAGGCCTCAGCGGACGAGTATCCGCTCAGCACCCGCGTGTGGTCGTCGCCCGGGCCCGAACCAGACTCGATCCGCTGAAGCTACGCCTTCGGGCGGCTGGCACGAGGCGTTTCGAATTGGCGAAAGGTCAGCTAGCCGACCGCGCTTCGCGGCTCGAGGCCCTGTCCCCGCTAGCCGTCCTGGCTCGGGGATACGCGCTGGTCACGGACGAAGCCGGAAGGGCGGTGCGCCGAGCCACGGACGTTGCTCCCGGCGACAGGCTCGAGGTTCGGGTTGCACGAGGCCGCCTGCGCGCCCGCGTCGTGGAGGCCAAAGAGGATCTGAGGTAGGAGCGACACCTCCCCCGCTCCGGTTCCTCGTGCGATGTCGTTGCGTCAAACGCGCGCCCGGGCGATGCTCGAGCGGTCGGGCAACCACGGGCCCGGATGCTGTCGCAAGGCGATGGAGCTCCCAGTCGAATCGGTGCGGATGCCGAGGCAAGCGCGACGATGACGCAACCGAATACAGCGAAGCGTTGGCGAGCCAGTCGAAACGGGCCATGGCCGTGGGTACACACGAATGGCGAGCTCGGCCGGGCCGAGGTCGAGTGGTTGCACACCAACGGTGCAGGCGCCTACTCGATGAGCACCGCGGCATTGATGCACACGCGGCGATACCACGGAGTACTGGTCGCGGCTCTCGACCCGCCGCTCGGGCGGCACGTGATGCTGAGCCACGCCGAAGTGAGCGTTCGCGCGGGTGGGACCAACTACCGGCTTGCGACGCACCAGTTCCCGAACGTCGCACCCACTCCCGGCTACCGACTGCTGCGTCGCTTCACCCAGCAGCCCGTCCCGACCTGGACCTATCAGCTCGGCCATCGTGAGCTCGAGATGTCGATTTGCCTCGCACGAGGTCAGAACACCGTTATTCTTCGCCTGATCTGGCTCGGGCGCAGACCCGTCGAGGCCACGATTCGCCCCCTGATGCCGCTGCGGCCGATACACTCGCTGACGCGGGAATTCGGCGGGATGATTCAGAGTGCGGCGCTGCGGCCGGGCGAGGTGAAAGTCAGGCCGGTGCCCCATCTGCCAGCGGTCGTGTTCCGGCACGAGGGGGTGTTCGTCGGGTCTCCGGACTGGTGGCGGAGGTTCGAGTACTTGGAGGACCGTACACGCGCCGCCGAGTTCCAGGAGGACATGTGGACGCCCGGCACCTTCGAGCTGACCCTCGAGCCTGACTCGGCACACCATCTCTTGGCGACGACCGATGCGCCCGCGGAGGCGTCTCCCGGAGAGCTGTTCGATCAGACGATCGCCACGCTCATGACGCGCGACCCGGGCCCGAATCGACGCTCGAGCATTCGCAGTCTGAGCTTGGCAGCCGACGCGTTCTGCGCCGTCGATTGTCCCCGTCCTGCGGTGATTGCGGGCTACCCCTGGTACGGTGTTCATCTTCGGGACGTCACGCTGTCGCTGCCGGGGGTGTGCCTGGCCCGTGGCGAGACGGTGGCCGCCAAGAAGATCCTACGAACGGTCGTCGACAGCATGCGAGGCGGGTGGCTCCCGGAGCTGTTGGCAGAGCCGGGGCATCAGCGGGCCGCCCCTTCCCCGGAGGCGACGCTCTGGCTGTTCGAGGTGGCGCGAGAGCTCATCGAGCGCGTGGGATTGGGGGATGAATTCGTTTCCGGCCCGCTCTACCGAACACTGAGGCGCGCCTATGTGCGTCTGAGCAGGGGTCCGCGTCGCTGGGCTTGGAGAACTGAGGATGGTCTGATTGCCAACGGCGTCCCCAATCGCCCGTTGACCTGGATGGACGCGCATGTTGGAGACCGGCCGATAACGCCGCGCTCGGGATGCGCCATCGAGTGGCAGTCCCTCTGGACGAGCGCTTGCGCTACGCTGGCCCGGCTCGCCCAGTCGCGGGACCAGGCGGACCTGGCGAGTGATTGTCGTTCAGCGGCTGAGCGTGCGCGCAGCGCCTTCAAGGCGCGTTTCTGGTGCCATGAGCGCAACTACCCCTACGACTGCGTGAGTGAACCCGCCGAGGGGGAAGCCGCCTGGAGAGACAGCAGCATTCGCCCGAACGCCGTGGTGGCGCTGGCCCTTGACAAGGATCTGTTCGAGCCGTGGCAGGCCACGGCAATCATCGACCGCGCGCGTCTCGACTTGGTGACGCCGCGCGGCTTGCGCTCGCTCAGCCCCTCGGATAGCCGCTACCAGGGGTATCATGAAGGGGGGCTCGAGCAGCGCGAGGGTTCGTCGCACCAGGGCAGTGCCTGGCCCCATCTGCTCGGCTTCTATGTTCGCGCCTGTCTCGCGACCGCGCCAGAAGACGCGCTGCTGCGGGACGAGCTGAGGGAGCTCGCCGAGAACGCCATCGATGGGGGCCCTGTGCTCGGCCACGTCGCGAAGCTCTGCGACGGTGACATCCCCCACAACCCGCGGGGCTGCCCAGCGCAGGCCTGGGGAGCTGCGGAGCTCCTGCGGGCCCTCGTCTGCGATCTCAAGGTTTGACCCGCGTGGCCGGGCTTTCCCGGCCACGGAGGGAGCTTCTTCTCCGAGCGCGCCGAGCAGCAGGGGTGCGGCATGTCCTGGCAGAACGGCTCCGGTGGGGGAGCCAGGCTTTGGCTGCGCTCCACCGGCGTGCTAGAGGGCTTTGGGTCAGCCGTCTGGCCACTGGTTCGCGCGTTTGCCCGTCGGCGAACGCTTCTGGGCAGGATGCCGTGGATTCCAACCTACTACGCTCCTATTTCTCGACCGTATACGAGCTTCCGACCGATGCTGGCGTACTTCGAGTCAGCATCGACGGCGAGATCGTCAAAGACGTGGACACACTGCCGGCTCTGCTTCGGCAGCGCTTCGCGATCCTGACGGCCTACAATCCGCGCTCGATGCTACTTCCGCGTCGTGTCAACGAAGTGCGCCACCAGGTGATGCGTGACCTGTTGATCCTCGGGTGCTACAGAGTGGAACACGCGTCCGGTAGCGACGAGGAGCCGGAAGGCGTTTGGCGTGAGCCGGCTTGGCTCGTGCATGGCATCGACCGGGACGAGGCGATTCACTTTGGCCGAACCTTCAGGCAGAACACGATGATTTTCTGCCGCGACGCCCGACCGGAGCTCATCGTGACGGACACGACGTGCGACGAAGTCGGCAAGACTTTCCAGGGCAACTGGCGTGTGCGACAGTGACTCGGCCCAGGCTGTGGCCGGAGCCGTCGCGTCACAGAACAGAGCGGGCGGCGGCCCCGTGTTTCCCGTACGTAGCCCCCTGCAGGCCTGACGAGTAGAAGGGAGAAAGGCTTGATGCGAAGCCAATTCGACGACAGCGGGCAGCGTCCCGACGTGTCCGAAGTGATGGAGCAGCTGTCTCGCAGGTTCAGAAGCAACTTCGGCAGGTTGGGGCCCATCATCGGGCTCGTGCTGCTCGGTATCATTTTGTACTCCTCGTTCTTCACCGTCAGTGCGGGCGAGCAGGCCGTCGTGCAGACATTCGGTCGCGAGACATCGAAGCGGGGCCCCGGGCTGCACTTCAGAGTTCCGTGGGTACAAGAGTACAACCTGGTGAACGTTGAACAGATCCGGCGCATAGAGGTGGGCTTTCGCGGCGGCCAGCGGGTGGGCGACGAGGCGCAGATGCTCACCGGCGACGAGAACATCGTCGAGGCACAGCTGATTGTCCAGTACCGGGTCACCGATCCGAGCAAGTACCTCTTCAGATTGGCCGACTCGGAGAACTCACTGCGCGCGACGGCCGAGGTCGCGTTGCGCAGTACCGTGGGCAAGACCAACATCGACGACGCCTTCACGACGGGACGTGAGCGGGTGCAGGACGAGACCTGGAAGGCCCTGCAGAAGCTGATGGATGATTACCAGGGCGGGCTCAGAATCACCGAAGTCAAACTCCAGAGCGTAGATGCTCCGGACGCGGTGAAGGAAGCCTTCCATGACGTGGTGCGAGCCCGCGAGGAGAAGGAGAAGCTCATCAACCAGGCTCGCGGGTACCAGGCCGATCTGATCCCGAAGGCGCGCGGCGAAGCGCGCAAGATCGAACGCGACGCCGAAGCCTACCGAGAGCAGCGGGTCTTGCGGGCTCAGGGTGACGCCGAGAAGTTCAATGCCGTCTTGGCCCAATACCGTACCGCACAGAGCGTGACTCGCGAGCGCCTCTACCTGGAGACTCTGGAGAGGATCTTTGGCAAGATCGAACGCAAGATCGTGGTCGACAAAGCACTCGCCAAAGGAGCGCTGCCCGTGTTGCCGCTCGGCGGCGCAGAGATCGTGGGCGGCCTGACCGGCGCCGGGAGGCAACCATGAGCAAGAAGACCTGGCTGTTGGTCGTGGCTTTCGTCGGCCTGGGACTCGCAGCTTCCAGTTTCTTTGCCGTCGACGAACGCGAGTTCGCGCTGGTCACTCAGTTCGGGGAGTACAAGCGGAGCATCATGCGTCCAGGCCCGTACTTCAAGCTCCCGCTGATGCAGGAAGTCCACAAGATGGATTCGCGCATCCAGGGGAGCGACACGGCGCCGGCCGAGTACCTGACTCTCGACAAGAAGCGGCTGGTCGCCGATCCCGTGACGCGTTGGCGGATCGCAAACCCCCTGAGGTTCTTCACCAGTGTGCGCGATCAGGGCGGCGCCAAGGCGAGGCTCGACGACATCATCAACAGCGAGCTCCGTCGCGAGCTGGCGACCCGACAGTTCGGTGACATCATCGGTAGCGCACGCGAGCCTCTATTGCAGAGGGTCGCGGCCAACGTGAGGGAGCAGACGCGCAAGTTTGGCATTCAGATCATCGACCTGCGGATCAAGCGAGCGGATCTGCCCAACGAGGTCGAGGAGAGCGTCTTCGCTCGAATGCGCGCTGAACGCGAACGCGTCGCGAAACAGTACCGCTCGGAAGGCGAAGAGGAAGCGGCGAAGATCCGTGCTGACACGGACAAGGAGAAAGCCATCATCCTAGCCAAGGCCTACCAGGTCGCGCAGGAGAGTCGCGGGCAGGGCGACGCGGACAGCACCAAGATCTACGCGGACGCGTTCGGGAAGGACCCGGAGTTCTACGCTTTCGTCCGCAGCCTCGATGCCTACGAGCAGGCTTTGGGCGCGCAGTCGACTCTCGTCTTGTCGACGGGTTCGGACCTGTTCCAGTACTTGGCGGATCCCACCAAGAAGCGCTGAACGGGCGGACGTCACTCACCGTGTGTGGGGCTCGTGCCAGCCAAGGCCGTTGCGCGATTCGGACCGGCGCTCTGGGGCCGGCGTGCTAGCGTCATGAGCGACATGCGGTGGCAGCTTCCGTTCGGAGTCTTCATCGCAGCCGCCACGGTCGTGAGCTACTGGGAGCGTGCCGCCGTGGAAAGCATCGGACGCAGTGTGGGTGCCGAGCTTGCTGCTTGCGGCAGGATCATCGGCTGGAGAGGGAAGCCAGCGGCTGCGGTCCAGGCCCGACCTGTCGTCTTGCCGGCGATGGGGCCGCAGGCCGATCCAGCCGGACCGGAGCCGCCGAAAGCCGACGCTCGTTCGGCCGGGGGCGGACGCGCGTCAGCGGGCCGCAGAGCCAAGGCCGCCACGGGCGGCGCCCCACCGTCGAGCCTGATGGTGCGTGCCGCGACAGTGCTGCGCATTGCCGATAGCGGCGCCAGGCCGAGCGGCGTCCCGGTGCCGGCGAGCGACGTGTGTCCGGCCGGGATCGCGCTCTCCGGCGTGGGCACACTCGGTCTGGGCCTGCGCGACGGCGACAGACTCGTTCGTGCCGGCGGAATGCCGGCACTCGACCCCGGGGCGGTCATCAGCGCCGTCGTGGCATCCAGAGGGGCGCGCGTTCCGGTCATCTCCGGGCAGATCTGTCGAGACGGCACTCTGTTCACGTTGGTCGTCGAGCAGCCCTATCTCGCCTCGCCCGGTCTTCAGGCGAACGGTGTTCACGACGAGCGTTGCCTGGACCCCACGAACGTACCCTGCGACGCTGGCAGCGGCACCGGCTCGGGGGGGTAGACCGACCCTAGGGCCTTCTCGGCGCGGGCCGGTTCGATGGAGGTCAGAGTTGACTCTGTCCCGTTTCCCCGACAGAAACCCCACCATGGCGCGAACGGTGCGGTGCGTGAAGCTGGGCAAGGATCTGGAGGGCCTGCAGAAGCCCCCGTTCAAGGGCGCGCTCGGACAGAGGCTCTACGACAACGTGTCGGCGTCCGCGTGGCGCATGTGGCTCGAGCATTCGAAGATGTTGATCAACGAGTACCGTCTCGATCTAACGAGCGCACGAGGGCAGGAGGTCTGGATGACCGAATGCGAGAAGTACTTCTTCGGCGAAGGCTCTGCGACGCCTCCGGAGTACATACCGAGAAGCGACAGCGGGTAGCGGACTGCCGGTTCGGTCGTTCCCGGCGTAGAGGCGAACGGTGGTGCCATGCTGGCAGAGTGGTTGAAGGGCAGTGAGTGGTCCATTCTGCTGGACCTCGTATCGCCCAAGTTCTTCGACGTGCTACCCGCGCGCGAACTGCAGCGTGAAATCCGGGCGCTCGGAAGCAATTACGTGAATCGCTCGAGGCTGGGCGCCGTACGCGCCAGGGTCGACGCCTTGCTTGAGCAGAGCCGGCTGCCGGTGCGGCTCCGAGCGGAGCGCGCGTTGGCCGAGGGCGAGCCGGACATGGAGCGAGGGCAGGCCGTGCTTCGCCTGTACTTCCTGCAGCTGATGTCGGGCCCCGACGCACTGCTGGACCTACGCTACCAGTGCTTCCACGCGGCGGCGCGCGGGCTACAGTGGGACCCGGCGCCGCTGTACGTCTGCTGGGACACCGCCTTTCTCGAGCCAATGCGCCGGCTCTACGCCGCATTCTACGAAGACCGACAGGAGGCGTTTGGGGCGGCGCTCGGCGAACTCGGGCTCTCCCCGGCCGAGGCAGCCTTGCGCAGAAGCTTCGGTGGGTCCGAGCAGCAGGACGCGGTGGTCTTCCGCACTGTTGAGTTCCGCCAGAGCTTCCACGAAGCCTTTCGCCAGTGTCAGCGAAGCGGTTGCGTGCTGCATCGCAATTTCGCTTCGCTCGGCCTGTACCTGGCGTGTCTGTATCAGCATCTGGAGGCGATCGGCGGTCCGCACGATGTCCGGGCCGCGTTCTTCGCGGTGCGATAGGACGCGGCCCGCGAGTCTGCGCTCCGCGCTTGGCTCGCGAGATCTGGGGTGAGCGCCCGCCGGGCCGCGTTGGTGTACGGGCTGTAGAGTGCCCGAGCACCCTCAAGACGGATGAAGCCGGGCTAGATCTTCCCCGGGCAATCTTTCCTGAGCAGCGCGTTGGCTGCCCAGAGCTCCGGCCCCTGGCCGTGTCGGTCGTTGGCCTGGAACGCGATGTCCATGTAGAACTTCTGCTGCGCGGCCAGGTCGCCCGCGGGTGCCTGCCCCGTGCCGGGGCAGACCTGGTCGAGCGCGCCGCTGCCGTTGGTCCGGTTGGCCACGGCCGCCCAGCCATCGTGGGCCGCGGTGGCGTACTTGGGGTCGGTCAACCATCCGTTCTTGACGCCGGTGGCCAGCGCGAACGTGAACATGGCCGAGCAGGACATCTCCGGTTTCGCGTCGGTGCGGTCGATGACCTGCCGCCACCCACCGACGTCGCTGCCGCTCGTGATCTGGTGCTGCAAGAGCGCGTCCATCTGTTTCTTGTAGGCGGCCATGACGTTGTCGCGGTCGGCGCCGGCGGGCAGATCGAGCAAGAGCTCGGTCATGCCCGAGGCGACCCAGCCGTTGGCGCGGCCCCAGTACGCCTTGGACTGCTTGGTGTGCCAGAAGAGCCCGTCGCTCTGTTGCAGCGCCGCAATGTAGGCGAGCATGGCCTTGCCGGCGCGCTCGACGTACTTCGTGTCCTGGGTCGCGCGATACGCGTAGACCTGCAGGGCCGTGATCATGTACATGTCGTCGATCCAATAGCGCGCGTCGCTGGTGATGCCGTCCGCAGTGGTCCTGGACCACTGGGCGTCCGCGCGTGCCAGGCCGAGGGTCTTGCAGGCTTCGCTGCCGTTCTGCAGGAATATTTCCAGAGGCAGAACACCGAAGGCACGCGTATCGACCGAGGCCGACGTACCGTTGTCAGGCCCCTGCTGGTTGCAGTCGAACTTGCTGATGAGCTGCTGGTTGTTCGTCGTATCGCCCGTGGTCTTGGTGAACTGCAGCGACCCGACGTACCCGAAGGTCCAAGCGTATCCGTCACCGCCGTAGGTCTCGCTCGTACGCGGCATGAAGTTCTGGACGGCCAGCTTGCCGACGTCAGTGGGCCCCTTGCCGGAGTTCCAGGTGTCGAACTCGCTCACCGTGGGGCAGGCGCCTGTGTCACCACCGGTGCCGCTGTCACCGCCGCTCGCGCCACCGCTGCCACCGGCAGTCGCGCCGCCGCTCGTAGAGCTGCCGCCTACGTTCGAGCCGCCTCCAGATGCCGTCGCGCCGCCAGCGGACGCTCCGCCGGAGGACCTTCCGCCAGACGACCTTCCACCGGACGCTCCGCCCGTCGCGGAAACACCGCCGGTCGGGGCGCCGCCCCTCCCAGTGGTGCCTCCGCCGCCGCCCGTTGCGGTTGCTCCGCCCGATGCCTCCGAGCTTCCGCCCGTTGCCGTGCCTGTGCCCAATCCGCCTGTCGCATTGCCTCCGGTGGCCGATGACCCGCCAGAGCTCGTGCCGCCCATTGGCGTGGAGTGTTGGCCTCCGGTCGTGGCTGCGCCGCCGGTTGTTCCGGTGGCGGACACTCCGCCCGAAGACGTGCCACCGGCGGAAGTCGAGCCGCCGGTCGGGTCGTCGTTGTTGCCGGTAGTGTCGCTTTCGCCGCAGGCAAACAGCAGCAGAGCTAGACCGATCGAGAGCCTCAAGTGCTTCATGACTTCCTAATCCTCTTCTCGGGGGCCACTAGCGCGGTCTGGTCTCAGGGGCCATCCAGGATCAGCCCGACAACCTTGGTCTGGTAGGTCTGGGCGCTCAGGTAGTTGCCTCTCATCCACAACAGCGCGGTCTTGTTGCCGGGCCAGTACGGGACGACGGGACGGATGTTGTCTTCGGTCGAGTTCTTCGTGATCTGCGTCCAGGTGAAGGTTTTGCCCTGGTCGCACGTCGTGCCGCGCCAGATCTCGCGTTTGCTCGACTGGGTCGTGTCGTCGCGCGGGTCGAATCTCGTCGAGACATAGATGGTGTACGGGTTGTTGGGATGAGCGGCGCTGAGGCCGGTGTAGTCCTGCTCGTCGTTGTAGAGCTTCGAGCCGCCCTTGACCAGGTAGGTGGTGCTCCACTTCGAACCGTCGAAGCGCAAGTAGATGAAGCGCTTGTCCGGGTCATCCGAGCCCGTGCCCGACACGCGTCCCTGGCCGAGCACGACGACCGTTCCGTCGTCGTAGCGCACGATGTCGTGGTTCCACATGTTGGTCAGCGTCACGCCGCCGATCTGGTCCCCGCTCCCGAAGAGCTTGGTGAACGCGGTGATGCTCGGCGCGCCGCTCTTGCTTGCCTGATCGATCGTTCCCTTCTGGGTGCCGGCCGAGTCATAGGTCGTGATGCTGCTCTCGGTCGCCTTGATGTACCCGTGATACAGGCTGTTCTTGCTGTTGTCGCGGGGGTGCGACTCGGTGCCGCAGAAGTCGATGCGGTCGACGTTGTTGCCCCAGTACTTGTAGTAGCCCCTCACGTATCCCACTTGGGGCGTGGCTGTCAGACGCCCCACGTACGCGAAAGTCGAGCCGTCCGGGGTCGTGGCGAGGTTCGGGCTGGTCTCGAAAGAGCGGACAAAGTTGAAGATCCTGCCCGGCATCTGCCAGAGGTTCGAGTAGCTGATCGTCCTGTTGTCCGGTGTGGGGCAGCCGATCGGGCCCCAATCGAACGTCTGCTGACTGCCCCAGCTGCCGTTGTTGTAGACGTTGTAGTAGCTGTTGCAGTTTTCGTTGTGACCCGTCCAGACGGCCAGGTACTTGCCCGAGCTCAGCTGGACGAGGGCGGGTGTGTTGTGGTCGTCGGGGCCCAGGCCCCGGCCGATCGTAGCTCTCTGCGGATTGCCACCGCCCGCAAGGTCGTAGATCACGGCTTCCTGCTGTCCGCCGCGAGAGCCGCCGATCGCGACAGAACCAATGATGAGCTTGTTGGCTTCGACGTCGACGAGGACGCGTTCGTCCTGATACCAGCACCAACCTCCGTTGTCGTTGAAGACGATCGGTTCGCCTGGTGCGGCCGTCGGCACTTCGCAGGTCGGCGTACCACCGCCGCCCGTTCCTCCAGTGGGCTCGGCACCGCCGCTGCTCGTCGCACCGCCGGTGTCGGTCGCTCCGCCGTTGCCGCCGGTCGTCTCTCCCGACGTTCCGCCGCCTCCACCCGTCGAGCGGCCACCGGTTCCAGTCCCCGTGCGCCCTCCGGTTGGCTGCCTGCCGCCGCTCTGCGTCGTGCCTCCTGCCGGGGTCGTTCCGCCCGCGCTCGTGCCTCCTGCCGGGGTCGTTCCGCCACCGCCGCCGACGAGCCCAGTGTCTCCGCCATTCGAAGTGGCGCCGCCGGTCAGCTCACCCGAGTTGCCACCTGTCGGGGACAGTCCGCCCGAAGCGACACCACCCGAACTTGTGCCGCCTGAAGGCGCGCCGCCGGTGTTCGACGCAGCGCTGCCACCAGAACTCTGGGCGCCCGTCGCGGACGAGCCGCCGAGCGAGTCACCGCCGGAGCCGGCTCCGGCATTGTTCTGGTTGTCACTGCTGCTCGAGCAGGCCAGTACAGTGGATGCAAGTAGGACAAGGCAGAATGCGTTTTCCATGGCGCGAGCTTCTTGCGACAGCGGTTGGAACCGTGGGTAGCGCCCTACCACCCGCAGGATCTGATTCGGCGTGGCACAGGGCAAGAATCGTCATGTGCAACTGTGCCGTGTCCAGAATTCGGGTCGGCGGGCGAGGGCAACCTGCGAAAGCCACGAATGGGCTATAGCAGATCTACCCCAGGCGGCTTGGTCGGGCACCGAATTCTGCGCAGGAGCCGCCCTGCGAGACTGCGCGAGCAGGCACAACACGACGCCAAGTTCACCGTGGCGGGCCTCGATGTCCAAGGACCATGCGCTGCCGAAGCGCGTTTCTTGCGCACTGCAATTCTGCAGAGGGCGGGCGTGAGGAAACGCCCCCCGGCGCCGGTAGCGTGACGCCCGAGCTGTATGAGAAACGCATTGGGGCGCGCCTGCGCCAGCGATGCCCTTGCAGGTCGCCCATGATCCGCGGCTCGCCACTGGGCCGCTGGGGTCCTGGTAGGATCCAGCGCACCAGCAGCGCTTACGCCCGCCCACGGCTCTTCCCAGCGGCGATGCCCCCGGCGATCAAATGTGCGAGGCGCAGCGGTTCCGGGATGTTGCCGTGGAGCGTCGTGGCGACGACGACCTTGCGCGCCTGCTCGAGCGAGAGGCCGGCGCGCTGGATCCACAGCTGCTGGACGCGCAGAGGCTGGCCCGTGGCCGCGCTGCGGCGAAGCGAGCGCCGCGACGGACCCAAGAGCTCGAGCTCGCCGGCGGCCTGGATCAGGCGCCACTTGAGCGTGGCGCCGCGCACGCGCGCTCGTCCGGGTGGGTCATCGCTGAACAGCGCGCGATGGACCGCACGCATGTCGGGCCGTCGGCGAGTCGTGACGAGCACACCCACGCCCAGCGCTTCCGACAAGCCGTGGATGTCGACGACGTTGAATCCCCCGACAGCAATGCCTTGCAGCAGCACGGCCTGCACGGAGTGTTCGAACTGGCTCCCTCGGACGAGCTCGACCATCCGCCGGGTCGAGTCCGTTCCATCGCGATCGATCATGCCACTGACGACACCGTCGAGGCGGGTCCCGGAACACACGGTTCCGACCAGCAGAACTCGGCCGCGGTGCTCTCGGGCGAAGGGGCCGTCGTCGAAGCCGATCACGTTCATCGTCGGCGTATTGTAAGCCACAGATTGGTTGCCCGTGCTACCCTGGGCTCCATATGGCCCGGTCTCTTCGCGAACACGTTCGGTTGCCTGCGATTCTGTTGGGGCTAGCAGCTCTGGTATGCGTGGTCACGGTTTGGGCGCCGGCGGCTGGCCGCACGTCGTGGCTGCTCGAGGTCGGGCCCGGGCTCTTGGGGATCATCGTGCTCGTCGCGACGTTTCGGCGCTTTCCGATGTCGCACTGGGTCTACGCTGGGACCTTCATTCACCTGCTGATCCTTATCTACGGCGGTTACTACACGTACGCCGCAACGCCCCTCGGAAACTGGGCCCGGGACACCTTCCACCTCGCGCGCAACCACTATGACCGGGTGGGCCACGTCGCGCTCGGGGTGTTCCCGGCCTTCGTGACGCGCGAGCTCCTGCTGCGCTTGACCCCCCTCAGACGCGGCGGCTGGCTGCTCTTCATCAGCGTGTCCATCGTGCTCGCCGTTGCCGCGTTCTGGGAGCTGCTCGAGTGGTGGGTTGCGCTACTGGCAGCTCCGGGCGTGGGAACCGCTTTTCTTGGCACCCAGGGCGATCCGTGGGACGCCCAGTGGGACATGTTTCTGGCCCTGGTGGGCGCGTCGGTCGCGTTGCCCGCTCTGGGGGGGCTTCACGATCGGTCGATCGAGAAGCTGCCAGAATGTGCGCCGCACTGAACGCTGACCCCGGGCTACTTGGACCAGGTCCCTGCGCCGACGTCGAGCTTCCAGGTCTCGAGGTACGTCGGCATGGAGATTTGCCCGCGCCGCTGCCGTTGCCGGACGAGAGGTCCTCCTCTGAGCTCGAGCAACCTGCCCAGCAGACGGCCACGAACATCGACGCCACGACGACGCTTCGTTTCATCGGGTCAGCTCTCCACTACTTCGATCGGTGCGCCGCGACGAAGCCCACCGAGAGCGGCGCGCGCGACGCCGCCTCAACACGGCCAGCAACCCCAGGCCGAGCAGCGCGACGGTCCGCGAGGGTCCCATGCCGGTCGTCGCATTCGAACCGAGCCTGCAGCCGCAGCCGCTCTCCGTGTCGGAGCCGCTGCTCTGATTGATTCCGGGGTCCGTTGCCCCGGTCGCGCTCGTCCGCCCGCCGCTCCCCGTCGTATCGCCTCCGACGGCGGGCGCCGAGCCGCCCGTGGCGGGCGCTGACCCGCCTGCCGACGTGCCGAAGCCGCCTGTTCCGCTCGCGCCAGGACTGCTCCCGCCTGTGGCTGGAGTGCCGCTCCCACCGGTGTCAGCTGGCGCGCCGGCGGTCTCGAGTCCCGCGCCCCCTCCCGTGGCCGGTGGGGATCCTCCCGTGGTCAAGGTTCCTCCTGCGCTCACCCCACCGCCCGTGCTGGTAGCGCCTCCGCTCGGCGCGCCACCTGTGGATCTGCCTCCACTCGGGCTCCCGCCTGTCTGTGTGCTCCGGCCGCCCGAGGCCGTCGTTCCGCCGCGCGAGCCGCCTCCGCTACCTGGGCCGACACCGCCCGAAGAACGTCCACCCGTGTCCGTGACGCCGCCCGATGGACCTCCGCCTGTGCCCGTAGCTCCACCCGTGCCCGGACTGGCCCCGCCCGACTCGAAAGCCCCGAGATCCGGGGCGCTGCCGTTGTACGGCCACCCGACGTCGGTCCCCTTGTCGACGAGGTCACTGTCGGCTGCCAGCCGCATGAAGTCGACCTCGGGCAGACTGCCATCGGCCGCGCGCGCCGCCAGGGCTTGTGTCTGGTCGACGCTGCGGAAGTCGGCCGTGGTCACGGTCACCGACAGCGTCCACGAATTGGACGTGTCCGTGCCGCCGCTCAGGCGCGAGATGGCCGTACCGGACGCGAGCGCGATGTTGTTGCGCAGCACGTGGTCGGACGGGTAGCCCGAATCGGCGAGCATGTCGTAGTTGGTCGGGTTGTTGAAGGCAGTGTTGTTGTAGAAGTAGATGCGACCCGGGTGGTGGTTGGCGTAGAAGCCTTGGGCCCGGTTCCCGAAGGCCACACACTGTCGAACCGTATGGGTGGCGGCGCCCGAGCTCGGCACACTCGGCGGCGAGCCGTAGCCGCCCGCTTTGAATCCAGCCCCGTTGCCTGCCGTCTGGGAGGTGTCCGGGACGAAGCCATTCCTGAACGAGAACGACATCTCGACCGTGCACGAGCCTGCGGCATTGATGAAGTCGAAACCATCGTCGCTGTTGTCGTAGGCGCGGCAGCCGCTCAGGACGTTGCCGCCGCCGGAGGAATGGCAGCCGAAGCCGTCACCGCTGCCCCCGGACTCGAGATAGTCGTAGTTGTGGTGCGAATCGCAGTTCAGTACCAGGTTGTCGGCGCCGCTGGTGATGAAGATCCCCGGTGCGTCGTTGTCGTGGACGTTGAGGTTCTCGAGGATGTTGCCGTTGCCTTGGATGCGTACCCCCCACGAGTCTTGGCCGCTCTGGTACTGGTGAACGCCCATGACCTCCAGTCCGCGCAGATGGATGTAGTTGCAGCGTACGTCGAGGCCGGTGACCCGGTTGGACGGAGTGAGATCCGAGAAATCGAAGATCGGGATCTCGCCGGGATAGGCGAAGTAGTTGATGAGCGCATTGGCGGTCCCGCTCTTGCTGAAGGCAACCCCCACGGTGCCGCTTCCGGAGAATGCATAGCGTCCGCCCCGGATCAAGACCGTATCCCCCGCCGCCGCGGCGCTTTGCGCCTTTCCGACGGTGGCGAACGGCTCCGACTCGGTGCCGGGGGCGCTGTCTTTTCCGTTCGGAGCCACGTAGTAGGTCGCCGCGGCCCACAGGGGGGCAGGGGCGAGCAGGACCAGCAAGGTGGACGCGGCCCGAGCGCAGGGGATCAATGCCATGTTGCGACATTCCTGGACAGGGACGGGGTCTGTGGCGCGATCGCCCGGGACGGCAAACGTCGCCCCGGCAGGCCATATGTCCTTGATGCGTCTGCGTCGCCGAACGATCACCGGCCCATCGGTTTGTCGAGGGAGCCTCGGGAGGGCGTTCGGTGGTCATGGGCAACGCAACCGTTGCACGGTCAGGTCGAACGTCAGGCGCGGCCAGGCCGTCGGGGGGCGAGCGATGGGGTTCGGAACGGCCACGACAGTCAGCGTCGGCTCGTCCGCCGCCACGTCCACGGTCGCATTCGTGACGTTGCGCACGAGAAGCCGTAGGGTGCCCTTCGGCTCGGGGAGCATGATCTTCAGCGGTCCGAGCGCTGCGAGGTCGAGTGGAACCTCCAGCCGCCAGACCGCCTTGCCTCGGCATCTGCCTCCCGGCACGAAGTTGAGTTGCCGTCCGCTCGTACGCACCAAGGCGTCTTCGGCGTTGATGGTGACCTCCCGCCCCGGGGCGTGCACCAGCAGGGCTCGTCCGAGAGGGGTTGGGGCTTGGGGGGCGAGCCAGACGTTCACGCTTCCGGCGGGTAGGGCAGCGTTTTCGGCCAAGCCCGAGACGGGCAGCGTGAGAACCCTCCGGGTCGACCAGGAGCGCACAGCGCCCGGCTCCGTTTCTCGGGTGAGCAGCTCGTAGACCGGGATCACCGTGTGCCGGGTCTCCCGGGTCGGTGCGGTGACGGTCTGCAAGAGCTCGGCCGTGGCCACGTGCGTTGGGCCGAACCGCAGCGGCAACGGAAAGGCGAAGGGGTGTCGATCGGCCAGGGAGAGGAGCCCGGTCTGCGTCGTCGCCGAGGACGAAGATAGCGTGATCCAGCTCCGATCGTTGGCCTGCATGCACCAGGAGGCCACCGCTCCATCGAGCGGGTAGCCGGAGAGATCCGTGATCAGGGCCGAGCCCGCCAGGGTTCCCGCGCCAGCGGCGCGATCGAAACGGAAGGTGTACCGTGGCGGATGCTGCCGGACTCGGCCGAGCAGCAGCGTGGCCTCGATCCCGACGTCCGCTCCGGCCCCGACACTGCTCGGAACGTCGAGGACCACCACGAGCTGGCGCTTGGGGAGCGCGAAGGGGGAGTCCACGAACGAGCGCGGCAACACCGTCAGCTCGCCGTCGACCCGCATGACGATGCCATCGGACAGCGAGACCAGGCCGCCGCCGAACACCTTGCGCGTGGGCTGGGGCCTACCCGGTGCGGAGACGACCTCCGACTGAGCGTGGTTGTTCAGCAGCAGCGTGCGGAGCGCGTGCGGGTCCAGGGCCGTCTCGGTGACGCGATGGGAGAGCAGACGCACTCCCATCGAGGCTCCCTCGTCGAGCCGCACCACCACCGTTTCGAGCTCGGCCGACTCGGGCAGATCGCTCCAGGTGACCTGGTGGCGTCCGGGTCCCAGACGGATCCGCCGCACCTCGCGCAGCATGGCGCCCTCCCGCGGCTCGTTGGAGTTGCCGTAGCGGGCTGTCCGTTCGTGCATCCCGTAGTCGTCGTGGTCGACTTCCTCTGTCTGGTACTTGAAGCCCGTGCAGACTTCGAACGCCGTCCGCTGCGCCGTACCGACGACTGGAGCCGCTGGCTTGGCAGCTCGGCGAGGCTGTTGACTCTCGGCCAGGACCGACGCGGACCAGACAAGGCCCGCGATCCCGAGCGTAAGGACACGGAACACGCTGCGCTTTCTGACGCGATGGGTCATTTCCGTGCCTCGCTGTTCCAGCTCTGTTTGCCCCAGCCCTTGTTCCAGCTCGGCTGCCAGTAGTGACGCCGCGCCATGACACAGCCCATGGTCCTGACCCGGAACTTCAGCGTGCTCTGACCGCCGGGCGGCACCGTCATCGCGAACACGAAGTGATCTGCTTCGGTGGCGATGGCCGGCACGCTCGAGTCGATGAGCCGGTACTTGCCCGTCACGGGCTCGACGTCTTCGACCAGCACGGGGGCCTCGGTGGGATTGGAGACCGTCACCTCCCAGGCCGTTTCCGCTGTGCAGCGCCCGAGGCTTCTGCGGCTCACCAGACGCCGACTGGCGGGATACTGGTTCTCCGTGCCGAGATCGACGCGGAGGCCTCGAGCACCCGGCAGCGGTCGGGCCGCCGCCGTTCCGTACGCGCGCGGCGGCTCCGAGGCCAAGCGCTCGAACAGCTGTGCCTGGCCGCCCACCAGCCCTGCCTCTGACAGCGGGGCCTCGTCCAGTGACTCGGCGTCGAGCACCGCTCGAATCGAGGCGTTGTAGGCGCTCTCGCCCACCGCGATAGGCAAGCCGGGACCTTCCACGACCACCTTGCGCGTCAAGCGGGTCTCTGTGGGGCCGAACAGACGCAACAGAGCTCGCTCCCCGATGGCCAGAGACAGGGGGCTCGTCCAGCGAACGAAGGTCGTGCTCGGGGGCTGCTTCTTCGCGGGCCGCTGCGCCTCCGTCGTCGCGGACTTGTCCCCTGCGGTCTCGGTTTCGGCAAACTCGGTGGGCTCGTCCACCTCGGAGGTGAGCGTAACCAGCGCTTGGCTCAGGGGTACGCCGGACTCGTTCGACACACCCAGAAGGCCCGTCACCTGTGCGGTGGCCGCGCCGGGGACATGGAACAGCTGGTACTGCATGCCAGCTCTGACGGAGTGGCACGAGTACGTGAGCTCTACGTCCTGGGTGTCGCGGTCGCTCGAGACCACGAGCTCCAGGGTGGGCTCCGGGCGCAGCCCCTCGGGCAGGGCCGGCACGGCGACGCGACCGAATTCGAGCAGCCGTGTCTGTCGGTCCACCGAGACGACAGGACCCGACTCCGACACTCCCAAGAGCGTCGCCGGCTGCCGCTCTTCGCCCGAACCTTTTTGGTCCCACAGATACGCCACGACCGGCTTGCCCGCGTAGGGAGCCAGAAGCGCCGCGGGCGTCACCTGACCGTCGTAGAAGCGCACGTCAACCAGCTCGAGATGCGCCCCGTTGGTCAACGTTCGGATGCTGACCGTCGTCGGTTCGAGGTCTCGGGGCACTCCGCGCAGCGTCATTCGGAGCCCCCCCTTGCCGAGGATCAAGCGTCGCCGATCACGCACCACGACCGGCCGAGACTCGTCAGCCACGAGCACGTGCAAGCCGAGCCGTGTCGGATCGGGTTTGTCCGAAGCCGGCGCGAGCGCGACCGTCTCCACGTGTACCGCCGCGGCTTCGGGGGCAGCGCTTGGTGGAGGTTTGGCGGCCTGGGGCGCCTTGGCGGGGCTCGGGTGACAGCCAGCCAGAGCGCCTGCCAGGAGGGCACCCCGGACGGAACACGGCAGATCGGAGAGTCGATGGCCCATGGCAGCGAACGATACCATCGCGGTCCACGATTCGATAGCGCGCCGGCAAGCTCGGGCTTCGCCCGAGCGGGGCGCCCAACGTTCTTTGGCGGCAGAGGGCATCCGCACCATTCCGCTGAGACGAAGTTCGAAGTATCGTCTAGCAACGGTGCGCGGATCGCGATTCGGCTGGGCTCTTGGTGTTGGCCTCCTTGGTTGGTTGGGCGTCGCTTCGGCCGAGGCGAGCGGGAGACTGGTCCTCGACTGGTCCGCACCGGCCGAGTGCCCTACGTCGAGGGATGTGCGCTCTGCGGTCGAACGGCTCATCGGGCACGAAGCACGCCTGGATGGTCAGAGCGACCTCGAGGTGAGCGCCAGGGCGGTCGAAGATGCGCACGGTCTCTGGCACGGCTCCGTGGCGACCCGTCTCGGCGCCCGAGTCGGCAAGCGCGTTCTGGAAGCCGAGTCCTGTCGGGC
>JAFGIS010000369.1 GCA_016929495.1 Polyangiaceae bacterium
CCCCGCTCGATCTCGCGCGCAGCGGCATTGTGTCTTCGCTCGCTCCGAGTGGCTTAGACGGCTACTGATTATGCGATCTTTCGGCCCAGTGACCCACCGCCGTGGATGGCCCATTCGGGCTCGTTGACTACATCCCACGCGACCATGTGGTCTCGCTGGGGACTGGACTGTACCGCCCGAGCGATCGGAACCACGACCTGGGAGATGAGCGCGGCGCGCTTGGTCTTGTCGGTGACGATGGGCGTCAGGCTCGGGAACTCCACGCCGCCGTCGGAGTGGTCGCCCCGGAGTTGTCGAACGAGAACAGCGTGAGCTTGAGGTGAAGGTCGAGGCTGGCGGCGATGTCCAGGGCGGCGTGGATGTCGTCGACGACGCTGCTGCCCAGTCCGCTCGGCGTGCCGCTGCTGTCGAGCTGCACGCCGTCGCCTCGCAGATCGGGGAACATCCACCAGCGGACGATATCGACGCCATTGTCCTTCATTTGCGTCAAGTCAGCCGTGCGTGCAGCCTTCGCACCCGCGACGCCGCTCTGGTTCCACGCCGCAATGCCGCCGAAGTCGCCGGCGAAGCTAGGCCACGCGTAGTTGACCCCGTACATGAAGCGCTTCTTGCGCTGGATGGTCACGCCGGCATTCGGTGCCGGGCAGCTGTCCGCGGAACAGGTGCCGGGGTCTCCGGCCGAGCCACCGCCGTTTCCGCCAGAAGGAGCGCCGCCCGAGGCGGTGCCGGCTTCGCCGCGATCACGCTCGCTGCCCGAGCCTGCACGACGGCCGCCGGTTGCAGCACCGCCCGAGCCCTGTTCGGCTCCGGGCTGCCCACCGCTCTCGGCCCCAGTAGACGCGCTCTGACCCGCGATCGAGCTCGACCCGGCGAGCTCGACCCCGCCGTCGCCAGCTCCGGAAGAGCAGCCGCAGACGAGCAGGGCCGACGCACAGACCGCCGTGGACAGGGAACGGAAGCGATGCATGACAGAAGCCATGGACCGGGCCAGGCACGGCCTCAACCGCAAACGAGGATGGGGAGCAGAGACAAACGGCACGCTGGGCCCCATTCGCCCCGGCTCGGGGATCAGCGCGCACCAGACGCCCTGGGCCCCCGGGGACCAGCGCGCATCGCGCACCGGACGCCCTGGGCCCCCGGCTCGCGCAGCGAGGTTTGGGGGCCCCCGCGCTCGCAGGCCTTAAGGGCCGAGAACGCGGACCGAGCTGCGAGCTTACGAGCGAGGGCAGCCAAGATCGGTTCCGAACCCATGCCCCTACTCGAGCAGGTACTGCCCGTCGTAGAAGGTGGTTCGAGCCCCCGCGTAGGTCGCGCCTACAGCGACCTCTCGAGGGGGAGTATGCTGAGACTGTCCATGACGTGTGTTCGCTGGCGTCGCCGGGCCCCCGCGCGCTGGGTGCCCTGGGAATGGTGTTTGTGGCAAGCCTGCGCGATCCTCGGATGCGCCGGTCCGGGTTGTGCGGGGCGCTCGGCTGCGAGTCACCCGACAGATCCGGCTCGAGTCGTGGAGGGCAGCGCGCTCGAGCAGCCATCCGGATCGCCGAATGCCGCCAGAGCACAGGACCCAGAGGCAGTACTGGCAGGGCAGACGCCCGTCGTGGCTTCGGGCGATCCGCGCCTGGTGCTCGTGCTGCCCGAGGACGCCGCGTTCGTTGCGCAGCCGCTGGCCGAGGGCGACCCGGCGCGCGCGGCGAGCTTCCGAGAAAGGGCGCGGATCCACGTGGGTCTGGGCTATCTGGACCAGCTCGACCTGTTTCCCGGGGAGCGCGCACTGCTCGTGTCGAGCCAGGCAGAAGGCTCGGTGCGCGTCTATGACCGCGATTCGCGGCGTCTGCTTGGCAACTTCGCGCCACCCGGCGCACGGCCCTGGTCGGGCTCCGGCGTGCTGGCATGGCCCGAGCTCGCGCCCGACGCGACCCCGCTGTTCGTCACCGCGAGCGGCGACGTTCTCGCGCTATGGTCTGCGACGACCGGTGCGCGCCTTGCGTCGCTCGGTTCGGCTGACGGACGCTTGCGCTGGTCACCCGACCGCAAGATCCTGGTCACGTCAGCCTCTGGTGGACCGCTACACCCGCCGGTGCTGCGTTTCCATCGCCGCGACAGGCTCACGCTCGCGCCGGTCGGATCGCTGGTCTTCGATGAACGCGTCGACGCCTCGGATCTGAGCCGAGACAACCGTTTGCTGGCATTGGCGCTGTATCCGTCCGGAGCGCTCCGGGTGCTCGACCTGTACACTGGGGCGGACGTGCTGCGCATCGCGGGTCCGCAGTTCGCCGGGGATGTCGCCCTTTCGCCGGACGGACGTTGGGTCGCCGCGGGTGGGGCAGGGCTCTTGGTCGTGGATCTGCTGAACTCCGCCCGACGCGCGTTCTACTCGCACGTGTACAACAATATCGGCTGCGTGCGTTTCTCTCCGAGCGGGGATCTGCTGGCAGCGAGCTCCTACGATGGTCGGGTGCGGCTGTTTCGAATCGTCGAACCTCCGGCACGACAGCCCGACGACTTGCGGCGCCTCGAGCTGGAGCTGGTCGCGGAGCTACGCCATGCGGGCCGAGCCAACGTGTACGCGGTGGTCTTCGAGGCCGACGGCCAGGGGCTGGTCTCGGCGTCGGGTGATCAGACCGTGCGCTGGTTCCGCGTCGCGAGCCCGAGCCGTCCGTCGCCGCCGCCGACGAGGCGTTTCCGCAATCTCGAGCAGTGGCGTCGCGACGATCCGGCCGGCGCCGCCGCCTGGCCAGACCCCGAGCCACCCGCTTTCGTCGGCCACCACTACCAGACGGCGGCCCTGCAGGGCCCGCCGCGCCCGACTCGCCTGCGCCCCGGGCGCTACGCGTGCAAGATCGCAGCCATGTATCGCTTGCGGGAGTGCCTGGTCACGCAGGACGAGCGCGGACACACTCTGCTCGAGTTCATGCCTACCAACCTGTTGGGGGTCACGGGCGTCGTCCACGACGACGGTTCGGTGGCGCGCTTCGAGGGCTGGCTCACTCGGCCCTCGACGCTCATCGACTGCGAGGGCTGCGACAGGCAACCGATACACGGCCTCTTGCGCGGCGACGGCAGGAGCTACCGCGGCGTGCTCACGTTCCGCAACTACTACGATCCCCACCGTGCCCCCGCGCCCCCGGCCGTGGACGTGAAGATCGAGGAGGCGCTGGACCGCTACCCCGTGGAGCTCAGGTACCAAGGGCCGCTGCGCGACGGCGAGCGGGGGACGAACCGACCATAGGAGCGCGTCGAGCCGGGCGAGGGACGGGACGCTGGCCCGGGCGCCGGCGACGGGCAGCAGCGCCGAAGGCCGCCAGCGCTGCGACGACCCACCACGCCGCGGAGCCACGCCGCGCAGCGCGGCATGCGCAGCCCCTGTCGTCCGCCGCTTCGTCCCGCGAGGACGCGACGCCGGCGCCGCCGCCGGTCGCTGTTGCCGGGCCGCCGCCGGAAGCGTTCGGTGTCGTGGTGCTTCCGCCGGTTGCAGACGTGGGCGCCCCTGCAGCTCCCGCCCCGCCCGCCGGGCCCCGCGGCGCCGTCACGAAACCAGCGAGCGCATAGACGAGCGCACCCTGCCAGTTGATCGCGATTTCGTTCGTTTCGTAGCTCTCCTGCTCGTCGAGCCAGTTGCCGGGTTTGGACGCTCCGCCCACCAGATAGCCGGGATACGGAGGATCGATGCCGTCGGAGCCCGAGCGCCGGTCGTGGGGGTGAAGGGGAGGGTTGATGCCGACGCCGGTCACTTGCGAACGTCCGTACTCGTTGCGTCCGAACAAGTGAGCGATCTGATCAGCGCACGTGCCGAGGTACTTCGCGTCGTCCGTGAGCCGGTGGGCGACCTCGAGCGTCGCGCAGAGGCGGGCCACCGTGCCGTTGCTGCCCCAGTACACCGCGGGCAGCGCACGCCCGTAGCTGGAGGCGTTGCCGCTCGAGACGTGTCCGTCTGCGACGGAAAGGAGTGCTGCTTCGAGGCTTTCGACAACGCTCTCGCTTCGACCCGAGCGTGCGGAGCGGAGGTAGGTGAAGACGCCGAGGTTGGACGGGTTGCCCCAATCCCAATCCGCCGACACCAGGTCCTCGAGCGCGACGACCCGGGACTCGAAGTCCGCGAGGGCGCTCGCGTCGCCCGTGGTTTCCCAGATCTCCGCGGCCGCCCACACGCGATCGTCCCGGTCCGAGGTTTGGTACTGGGCCTGCTCGAAATCACCCAGGTCCGCGCGATGGTCGGCCGGGTTGGCGCCGAGGAACTCGTAGGACCTGAGCGCTGCGGCCTGCAGGGTGTCGGCGTAGCTCGCGTCGAACTCCCGGAACGTGCGTGCCGCCTTGGCCGCCGTGGCTGCGAGGTCCGCGGTCGCCGCCGACCCCCAGGGCGAGAAGTAGCGCCGCTCCGTGTCCTCCACGGGCTGGATGAATCCCGGAAAATCGACCGGCGTGATCTTGTGCGAGACGCTGCCGTCGTCCAGCTGCATCTTCAGCATCCAATCGAGCTGGAAGCGGAGCTCGGCGAGATAGTCGGGTAGGCTGCCGCCCGTTTCCGGGATCTGGAGGGTGATGGGTTCGAGATCGGTACGAAAGTCCTCCCAGGCCTGAAGGAGCAGCCCCATGGTGATCCCGGAGTTGACGATGTACTTGCCGTAGTCTCCCGCGTCGTACCAGCCGCCCGTGCCGTCCGCGATGACCCCGGGTTCTCCCAAGAAATCCAAGTACGCGTCCTGAAGGTGTCCGGCGGTGTGAAACCAGGAGTGTCCCCCGTAGCTGATGGAGACATCCACTCCGGAGCGCCAACCGTAGAAACCGAGCATGGCCGTGCGATAGGGCCCGACGTAGGCCTCGACCCCGATCGGAAATGCCGCGGACTGCCCCACGCCCGGCACCTCGAGCACGAAGGAGCCCTCCTCGGTCAGCGCAGAGAAGTCGGCCGTCGCGTCACCACCACGCGCCTCGAGCTCTCCGATGAAGGCTTCGCTGCTATCGGCGGTACGTCGCACGACGAACGTTCCGGTCGCGGTGCCGAGCACCGTGGCGCGCTTGGCTTGCTGGGGCACGTACCCGATCGAACAGAACCGGAGATCGGTGTCGGCCGCGCGTGCAGCGCTGCTCAGGGCGAAGAGGCCAAGCAAGGGGGCGAGGCCAAGCGAACGCATCGACATGAGGACAAGCATCACATGGGCGGGTGGTTTCGGCCAGGCGACGCGATGCGAGGCCGCCCGTGGGGCCACGGGCGCCTCGTTGCGCTCACATTTGGCCGGAAGCGATAGGGAGTCCGGACTCCGTAGCCGCAACGACGCACCAGGGTCAGCAAGAGCTGACGGGCGCGCAGCATCGCCGTGGACGGCAGGACCAGCGCTCGCTATCTGGCATTCTCGGCCGGCGCGAGCGTCGCTCTCGGCGCCCGCGCCACGGCCGAGCACCGCGCCGGTCAGTCACCTGCCAGGCGTCGACCCCGGCGCGGCCCCGCCTGGCTCATTCTCGTTCTCGTCCGTGAGTTCGTCACGTCTTGTCCCGGAGACGGTGACACGTTGCGCGGTTCCTTCACGATATCGCGAAGCTTCCGCACTGCCCGCTGGAGCGCCAATCCGTCTGCCAGAATCGCTGCGCTCGCCGCCTCGGTCCCCCCGCACAAGCTCTGCTTCGCCTACGCAGCTTGGAGGGAGCCCAAGCTATGTTCCACTTCGCTCCGCAGCTTGGGGTCCCGCCGGTCGAGGCGAGGCCGGAGCGTAGACGGGGCTCCCGCAGGATGACGGACCGAGGCGGCTCGAACAGCGCAGAATTCTGCAAACGGCCGGCGCTCTAGCTCATTGCCGCTCTAGTAGCAGCTGCCCCACCAATAGTCGAGCAGAGCACCCGATGCCGTCTGGTACATGACCAAGTACCCGGGCCAGCTATCGTACAAGTGGATGATGAGCACTCCAGGCTGAACGACCGGATTTGAATCCGTGTCGATGAGTACGGAACTGTTGGCAATGGGAGTGCCCGCGTTGCGAAAGCCAGCGCCGCCGACCCCTGCCACGACCTGGGTTACTCCATAGTCAGCCCGGTTTCCGTCGGCATCCTGCGGCCAGAAGCGCTCGTAGTTGTGGTCATGACCCGAAAGTGCGAGCTCCACATTGTTGTTGGCCAAGGTGCGCCAGATGCCATCCACGGACGCGTTGCTTCCGTGCTGGCCAGAGCTCCAGCGCGGGTGGTGGAAGTAGACAATGCTGCACTGCTCACCGGGCTGCGCCTCGTGGGCGAGCTCCATGTTCAAGAAATAGGTCTGAATGCGCTGCTGACGGTAGGATAGCTTGTCCAAGTTGGAGTCGATACCGATGATTTTCCATGTCGTGCTGCCCACGGTGGTCGTGAAGGAAGTGTAGGTGGTGGATACCCCGAAGTAGCCCTTGAACCCGGTGGCCCCCGACGTCATCCAGTCGTGGTTGCCGGGTACCGCGCGAGTGATGCTCTTGAAAGGGCTCCATACAGGATTGATGTAGCTATTGTACTCGGTCAAGGAACCCGTCTTGTTGTTCACCTCGGTCGCAAGAACAGCCGTCACTGGCGTGCTCTGCCTGAACTGCTGGATGAACTCAGCGACCTCATAGGCGGGATCGCCATTGACGAGAGCGCCCGACTTGTCGTAGAAGTCGTTGACAAGCAGCAGATCGACATCGGCCATTGCTGCGTTTGCCGTCGAGAACGCGGCCATGAATGCAGCCAGTGAAACCATTGTACCTGTACTTCCAATGCTCTTCAGTGATGTATGCATCTGTTTCTCCTTGTGTTTGCCATCTCGTCGATGGTGCCGCTCCCGCCATGGAGCGCTCAGCATCGTCCACTGGTGGTCTTGCCCGTCAGGGTGCCCCACCATGGTAGGAACCCCGCGCAGGCTGCAGACCCTGGTCCTCGGCTACCGCACTACCGCGCGCCCCGGCGGTCCGTTCTCGCGCCGCCCACTCCGGCAGCAGCGCGGCGAGCGACCGTCCAGCCGCCTGACTCCGGCCTCACGCGCATCATAGACTAGCGTCAACGTACCGTTCCTCCTTGAGCCGCACCGACAGCGTCGTCAGAGTTGGCTACGGCTGGATTCGATGGAATCCAGGCCGGCAGCCCGCGGTTTGGTGTTCGATACTGGCTACGGCTGTCGCTTCACACCCTTTCCACGGAGTACGTTACACGTTCCAGCGCGTGAGGCAATCGCTTTTGGGGACTTCCGTGGTGCGAAGTCGCATCCTCTCGATCTCCATCGGGTCAGGTTCTTGGCAGCCGTCCACAAGCGGCCTGCGTCGAGCCGGGTCCCCCCGCGGGGCCGTCGGCCCGCCTCCGCGTGCGCACACGGGGGAGTCACTCGTCCACGGCCAACCAGTATCGGCCGACCCCGCCTCCGCGTGCGCACACCGGGAGGGTGGTCCGTCAGAACTGCGTGAAGAACGCCCACGCTTGCGCCGGCACCCAGGTGTCGGGGCTGTTGCCGTCTCCTGCATCGTACGGAGCGGCCCAGTGGTCGCCGTCGAATGCGCACCAGCGTACGGGGTGGCGATCCGGGCAGTCATAGGACGTGCAGATGTGCGTCAGACTCCCCATCTCGGGTTCCCGGGGATCTTGGCGCGTGCAGCCGTTGACGTCCACGAAGCGGTCGCGCAGAGTCCATCCCGTCGTCAAGGGTATGACCGTGTCCCGAACGCCGTGCACGCCGAGGAAGGCGATGGGCGTAGTCCCTCGGCTGCATCCGCTGATCTGCGCGCCAGAATAGACCGCGACCGCGCGAAAGACTTCCGCCCTGTCACAGGCGATGGCATAGGCCATGCCGGCACCGTAGCTGAACCCATTGGCGAAGATCCGCGAAGTATCGATGCAGAGGTCGGCCTCGACCTCGGCGAGGATATCGTCGGTGAAGATCAGGTCCTGGTTGTCCGTGTTGGCCCAACCGTCGTCGATGCCTTGCGGCGCGATGAAGATGGTACTGTCCCCCGACAACTTCAGGAGCCCGTAGTGGGCCCAGTCGTTCGTTGGTGGCCAAGTCGTCCAAATGTGCTAGGGCAATTTTAGCGTCGAGTGAGATGCAATTTGTTTACATAAGCTATCTTATGCG
>JAFGIS010000370.1 GCA_016929495.1 Polyangiaceae bacterium
ACGACCTCGGCCTTGTCACCGGACAGGCGCAGCCGCTCGCCGGAGCGTGCCCGGGCCGCGCCGCACCTCGCCGCCGAGCACGTAGGCCACCAGCGGGCCCGACGGATCCACGTCGGAGGCCAAGAAAGCCTAAGCGGTAGCGCTTACTGCCTATCCATTGTAACTGTAGGAGTTGACACAACTCCTACAAGGACGATCTACGCCGACCCCGACGACCTACGCCGTGAGAGGACTCGTCCCCCGCCGGGAAGCGAGGCCTGCCGATTGATCATCGAGGGCATCACCAGGCCTATCGCCGGCAGAATCATCAACCTTGGCGAGGAAACGTGCCGCGGCTACGCCATTGAGACGTCTGCTCTTGAGGTGCCGCCGTCTGGTGACGTGACGCTTTCTATCCAGTTCGGTCACCCGCCGCGCGAGGTCGTGCTCCATTGCTCAGTCCGTCGCCATTGGAGACTGACCACGGAAAGCGGCGTCGGATTGGTCCTGCTGGCCGATGACAAGAACGTGGATGGTCTTGGCCAATGGAGGTTGTTCATTGCCCGGAGTCACCTCACGGGGCGCTATGATCCCGCAGGACACTAGGCCAACCATGACGTACCACGCGGCCAGCGAGGCGCGGCTCATGGGCCGGTGGTGGTTCTCGACTCGTGGCGCTTCGGTGCACGGCGGGGTGCTGAGATGCGGGGGCGATTGGATGGGCTACCAGCTTTCGACCCCGATCTGATCCATACCGGGATCTCGCTCGATCGAGGGACGACCTCGGCGCCGGCCTGTCAGCCCGAGCGGCCCTCCCCTTTCGCGCGGCGGCGGCGAACGCGCGAGCGCAGGAACCTGGCTAGCCGATCGGCGCCCTAGCCGGGCTGACTCGACCCGTTGACTTGCATCCAGTCGTGTTCGGCTCGGATGTCTTCCATGAGCTCGTTACGCACCTGTGCCAGAACGTCCCCAGATCCCTCGCGCGTGAAGTATACCGTCGCCCGGCGCTTGCCCTCTACGTCACTCCAGACGCCGAGGTCCTGACGATGCGAAGGGCCGAATCCTCGCCATTGCCTCCCGAGCTCGGACTCGGAACTGCGGTCCTCGGCAAGGAACGACGCCTTGCAGAGTGTCTGCCTACAGTCCACCTGCTCGAACTGCGTCTGCGGCGACAGGTGGTCTTGCATCATGACGCGAATGGTGTCCTCTGATCGCTTCGTCCACTCCGCGTCTCCGGTCTCGCTTGCCCAGATAGCCTCCAGTTTCTTTGGGATCTCTTCGAAATATCGCCGATCGGCCTCGCGTACGATCGCTTGCTCTTCTTCGGACAGGTCACTCAGTGCGAGGGGTTCCTGGGATGGTCCCGCGTCTTGCGGGGCCTCTTCGGGGGAGCCCTGGTTCGCCAAGAGTTGCCCCAGAATCGCTTCCCTGACCTCGGCCCCAGTGACAGGGGTCGCGCCCGGGCTTTCCGGCTCGCTCTGTCCCGTCCCACTGTGAACGCTGGTCGCTCTCGGCGGGTCCGTCGCGGGAGCGTCCCGTCCCAGGAACGCCCAACAGAAAAAGACTGCGAATGGCAAGGACGCCAGCGCGGTGAGCACAAGACGAATCTTCATCTGTTCATCTCCTTGTGTAGGGCAACGTTGGGAGGTCCCTAGGACCCGTCTCTCGTCGCCACCGATACCGGGGCCGGGGCCTCGGTATCGGTGGCGACAATCGGTCAGTGCGTCAACTACCCGCGTCCTGTCCTAGGGCGAGACACCGCAAACGCCAAAGTGCCAGCTGTAGGAATCCCTAGAACGCTTCTTGTATTGGATGACGCCGAGTACGTCCTCAATGTAGCCCGCAACCCAGACCATGTCGAAGTTCTCGTTGTTGAGAGCCCCTGCCTCGGTACAGAGGTACTGATACTTGGGGAAAGAATACCACTCCAATTCCGTGTCACAAGAGAAGTTGAAGGCGTTCGCGCTGTCGTCCCAGAATGCCCACTTGTGGTACGCCAGCTGCGTGGTGGTTCTGGCATTCAGCAGAAGCGCGTCGGTCGTGTTGCTCCAGCATGGAAGCCCATCGAAATAGGTCTTCACGCAGTTCAAATTCCCGTTGTTGTAGCAGTCATAGGACTTGCCGGCATAGTCGGTAACCCAGTTGGTACCGTTATACAACTGCGCCTCGTTCACCTCGATCGGGGGCACGACCTCGCCCGCAAACGAGGCGCTGCTCACACTGAGAATCGCTAACGCTAGAATGGATGTTCGCTTGTACATTGGGATGTCCTTTCCGTGTTGTCCTGTGTCATGCGCTGACCGACTGTCGAGAGGCTTGCCCTGGCTCGTCTGCGGATAGCAGGCAGTCAATGGCCTTCGAAGGGCCTTGCACGCGCGCTGCAACCTATCAGGCGGCGTCTGTCACGCTGGATCGACGCTCCTCCAAACCCCGAAGGGCGGACTCTGTGCACCTCTTCGAGTGCAACTAGACGAGGGCCTGCGTGCGAGCAAGGCATTTGTGTCGAACGGTCACCTTGCAGTGACGAGCGGCCGCTCGCCGGCGAAAGGTGGAAGACGAGTTGCCGTTCATCCCGTGCTGCCTGCCGTTCGTCACAGAGCCCTTGCCCCGGAGGGGAATAGGCACCAGGGTCCGTCAGGTAGCTCGGCTCCGTTTCCCGATTGTCCGTATCGGCGCTGCCGGGCCTCGACGCAGCCCATTCGAGGAGCATGAGATCATGAAAAGGACCGTCTTGGGTGTTGTGGCTCTCGGTGTTTCCAGCTCCGTCGCCTGTTCCGAGACGCCTGAGAGGACCGATGACGCCAACATCTCCCGTGCTAGCCAGGCCATCGAGGCGAGATGGACCCTCGGCGGTTCCGAGGGCTACGCAGACGTCCACGACTGGAATCGCCTTACCGCGAACCTCACCGGTGGCGATCACAAGCTGATCAGCCGTTCCGCGCTCTCGCTCGCCACGGCAAGCATTCGCGCCTACTTGGGGGCGAGCACCGGGCAGGATTGCTCAAACGATGAGGACTGCCCGACGGGGATGTGCGGCTCGGACCTGGACTGCTCGAGCGGCAGCTGCGTCGTTCAGCAACGCACCTGCCAGCAACACAGCGTCGTCGGCGCCAACGACGAGGTACGGGGCCGGGGCACCTGTGGGGCCACGTTCATTTCACCGAGCTACGCCATCACTGCCGCGCACTGCGCAAGCGCCGAGCACGAGTTCATGCTGTTCGACGAGGACGACCCGATTCGACTGACAGTCGTCAGCTACGGTCTGCTGGGGCGAGACGGAAGTGACTGGACGGCCAAGACCCGCGTGACCGGAGCCTACCCCTACTACAACCGCGAGGAACGATTCACGTTCGAGGACGGATACATGGTCTACGAGACCGAGTGCCGGATGGTCGTTCGCTGCAGCAGCATGTTTGGTCCGCCATACCAGTGCCAGAAGGCAACCGACCAGCTCGATGCCAACGACGACCTACTGCTGCTTCGGTGCGACGGGCGTCCCGGGGAACGATTCGCGTACATGCCCGTCGCGCTCCAAGACCAGGAGGGTGAGCGTATCGCACACTGGCAACACGAAGTCCTCGACATCGATCCCTCCGCTACTTCGGGAGAGCACTTCGACCACTACGTGCGTCTGGACTCCAGTGCCAAGATGGAGAACTTCCACTACCTGGACTCGCCCGCCAATCAGCTGCTGCCTCTGCTGACTCGCGATTTCTCCCCCGCGCAGCCCACGAGCGCCGCGACCATCACCGCTGGCCATGTGATGACGAATATCTCGGGTTGTCACGGGATGTCCGGTTCTGGTTTCCTCCAGTGGCTCGGTGGCCGCTACGCCTTCGGTGGAGTGGCCCACCAAGGAGGGCCGGACACCACGCTGGGGGACCGTCTGTGCGAGCAGTCCAGGGTGGCCCCTGAGGGCAAGGCCGTCAGCTACCCCGAGCTCCCTCGCACCCATGCCATGCTCAGCGCGCGGATGAGCGAGTTGACTCAGGATTGCCGCGCCACGGGTGCCAGTGTGGTGGGCCCCATCTCCCGCTTGGAGAGCCACGTGCCGTGCACGCCTCACGATCTCTCTTCCTGGGCGCGCACAGCGAGCGCTCAACCGACCCCGAACGCGGCCAACCTGGGTCAGTACCCGAACGTGCTCACCCTTCCTGCCGGACAGACGCGCAGCATCTCCGGATTTCCGGTCGTCGGCGGGAGTCGCTACCGGCTGGGTTTGGTGGCGAGAAACCTGACCCCGTGCACAGGCAGCGGCTGTCCTCGGCTCAGCGTACGCCTGGCTGGTGGGAGTGCGGACTTGGTCGACCAGAGCTTCGCTTCGGGGACCGGCTGGGCTTCGCTTGGGGCGACCTGGACGGCCCCCACGTCGGGCTCGGTATCCATCCAGTTCACCTCCAGCGCGGACGCGTTCGAAATCACCGAAGTAGGACTGGTTGCTGAAGGCACGCTCGACGACTTCGAATCGACCCACTTCCGTGCCGCTTCGGCCTTGGTGGCCAACGGGGTACCTGCCCCCGTGCCCTACCTGTGGCGCGGGGCCCGGCGGTTCGGTGCACCCGTGGTTCCGGGCCAGCGCCTGGTCCTCAACAGTCGGGGGATCGCGGGTGTCCAGGACTGGAGCGTGCTTGTTGTCACCGACGGCGACATACCGGTTGCCTGTGGTTTCCTTGATCCGACGGGGGCAGTCGTGAGCAGCGCTGTCTGCTACTCGGGGATCCCTCGTACCCTGGCGGGCGCAGCTACAGGGCGTCCGATACCGTCCGCGTTCTACGTCGAGCCCCTCGCGAACGGCGATGCGGTACTGGTCGATGGCGTGGCCCTCGCTTCCGAGGCCGCGGTGGACGCCAACAACAACGGGATTGCGGACAGCTTCGATGGGTTCGACCCCTTCTCGGTCCGCATGTTCGACTACCCGCTCTACTCGGTGGGCAAGCTCGACATCCACGACAGGACCACAATCCGGGACCGGGTCGGCGGATACGGACCCATCGCGAATGCCAGCACGGAAATCATTCCGACGCTCGTGACGACCGTCGGTTCGAGATCTCACGTCGGCGACGTGATCAGCATTCCTCGGGTATTCGTTCGCAGCGGGGCCACGGTCCATGGCTCGATTCGCTCCGGGAACCGCATCGATCTCCAGGACACGAGCGTGAGCGCGCCCTGGGTCTACCCCGACCAGACGGGAATCGCGCTGAGGGACCTGTCTTGCGTTTCGGTCGATTTTCCTGCGATCGGGCGACCCGAGCTGGAGGTGACGGGCAGAGTCGAGTCGCTCGAGCAGAATGTGGAGTATGCGAGAGTGCGCGTGAACTCCGCGGGTGGGCTACGGCTCACGACAGGGCACTACTACTTCACCGAGCTCCAGCTCGAGCCGGAGACCCACGTCGATCTGGATACGACCCACGGTCCGATCTACATGCACGTCCGCTCGGGTCTCATCATGCGTGGACGGTTCGTGGATCTCGACTCTTCGGTGGAAGCGGACCTCTTCCTCGGCTACTTCGGCACGTCCCAGGTGGACATCAACCCGGGGTTCAACGGTACCTTCGTGGCTCCCCACGCCACTGCCAACATCAATACCAGCTCCACCGTCGGCTACGCCGGCGCCGTCCTCGCCCAGGAGGTCATCCTTCACCAGAACACGACGTTTCGGCACCGTCCGTTCCCCGGCAGCTGGCCGGGTTCCTGCGAGGCCCTGCCTCCCCAGGGATCGTGTGGCAACGGACAGTTGGAGCCGGGCGAAGAGTGTGATGACGGCAACCTCGACGCCCGGGACGGCTGCAATCCGACCTGCCAGAATGAGGCGGGCTGGTGCGGCAACGGCGTTGTCAACGCCGGCGAGGACTGCGATGACGGAAACGGGCTGAGCGGCGACGGCTGCAGCGGTTTCTGCCTCTCCGAAGGCGCTCCGGCCTGCGGCAACGGCGTCCGGGAGCCCGGCGAGCAGTGCGACGACGGAAACACGACGAGCGGCGATGGCTGCAG